>JBBSVJ010000100.1:0-12453 GCA_038233665.1 Lysobacterales bacterium | reverse complement strand
TGATTGCGCGTACCCGAATACAGCGTACGTCCGCACGCGCATGGGCTTCGATACGACGATCACACTTGACTACGCGCTCACGCACCACGTCCCAATGGGCCGCAAGATCACGAATCAATTCCACGAACTCGATTGGCAACGAGACGCTATCAAGATCCGCCAGCCATCGGCGCAAGGCCGTATCGCTCGGCGTGATGACCACGCCGAATTCTGCCAGCAATCCACGGATGCGATTGCCGATGGCCAAACCTTCGGTCTTGTAACCCTCACGTGCGCGATGCCAAGACAAACGCGCCTGTTGGTCGACCGACTTCAGCGGGACAAAGCGCATGTTGCCCTGACGTGCCGCTGTGGCGATGGCCTCGGCATCGTTGCGATCATTCTTGTTGCGTGCACTCATGCGAAACGGTTTGACGAACTGCGCCGCCATCAAGCGCGGCTGCAAGCCGAGTTCCACGCAGCGACGCCCCCAATAGTGCGCGCCACTGCACGCTTCCATCGCCACCACCGTCCCGGCGGGCAACTGAACCAAGTAAGCAGAAAACGCTTCACGCCGAAGATCCTTCCGATCCATCACCCGCCCAGACCCATTTACAGAGCACACCGAAAAAACGTTCTTCGCCAGATCCACACCAATGGTTATAGTACTCACTGAGACTTCCCCTTCTGTTGACGGTTGTGTAGAGCTACCATCATGGCACTTGGGTCCTTCGGAATCCTTGATGCCGAAAGATGTGGGAAGTCTCTTTTTACTCAATCAAGCCGACCGCTAACGCGGCGGCTTATTTCTGGTGTTAGGGCCCAAGATGGGAGTTCTTGATCATTCTGTCGCAACTCTCCGTTTCCTCGGTGACGATCTCGTTCCTGAGAACCTCTCTGCGTTGCTGGGTGCGCTTCCGACTAAGTCTTGTAAAAAAGGCCAAGAAATTGTCAGCCCCTCTACCAATAATGTCCGAATTGCAAAGACAGGCAGTTGGCGGCTAAATGCGGAACGCCGTAAACCTGAAGACGTTGAGGCCCAAATTTTCGAGTTGCTTGATCAACTTACGAATGATCTAGGCATCTGGGAATCGCTATCCGCCTACAAGCCAAATCTGTTCTGCGGCATATTCATGGGCAGTGGCAATGATGGCTTGCCGCTCTCTGCAAGTGTCATGCTTGCCCTTGGTCAGCGGGGCATCGCACTTGGGTTAGATATTTATGATTCTGTGGAGTAAAAGGGCTGCGTTGGGCCCTAACTTTTCGAAGGAAGTCTCCCGCTGACGCGGCGGCTTATTTCCGGTGCTAGGTTGCACAGAACGAGCACCACCGCGAGAATTGGAAAAGACAATGCAGGCATTCGAAGGATTACTCCATGTCAGGCGACTGACAATTTATGCGCTTGCTGGCCTCCTGATTTTCTACCACACATACACTCTCTACGACTTGTATCTTGGCTCCGGTACAGATATTTATGATGTTGGCAATGCCAACACATATGCTCTATATCGACACGTACAATCCATTCTCCGTGTCTTTATCATCAGCAGCCTGCTTCTAGTAGTCCTGAATAAACGGTCTGCTCTGTACGGCATGTGGGTCGCCATCGCTGCGCTCATAGCGACGCACTATTGGGCGCTTTTCTTCGACCTTCCATTCCGCTTCCTAGAAGGCAAGCATCCGCTTTCATATCTGAAGGGGTTCATTATCCCAACGGTAATTACTATTCTTTTCGTGTCTATTAATTCGCATCGTGATTCGACCAAACGTGTGCCCTAACACTTCGCTCAAGCCGATCCAAAAATTCCTCATCTCTGCATGCGGCTCTTGCAGCTAGATTGGGGGAGTTTGTCTTCAACCTCTTCGAGCCTTTATCCAGAGCGCTTGCGCAATTGAAAGTGATATTATAGTGTCACTGCATGCGCACCGAACTCGTGACTACCCTCAAGCGTAAGGCTACTGAACTCCTAAGCGATGTTGGACGGGATAAAGAGCCTATCCTTATCACCCAGCACGGGTTACCTAGCGCATACTTGGTTGACGTTGAGAGCTATCAACTCATGCAGCAGCGTATGGCTGTGCTTGAGGGCATTGGCAGGGGAGAGCAAGCAGTATTTGAGGGTCGCGTGGCGACCCATGCCCAAGCCAAGAAGCGCCTCGCCCGATGGTTGAAATAGTCTGGTCAGAACCGGCCCTTAGCGATCTAGATTCTATTGCTGATTACATCGCGCTTGAGAACCCGGCCGCAGCTTCAGAGTTGGTCAAGCGCATATTCAGTCACGTCGAGCAATTGGCTGATCACCCAGACAGTGGTAGCCGACCGCAGGAACTCAAACGGTCCCGTTACCGTCAAATCGTGGAGGCGCCGTGCCGCGTCTTCTACCGTTACGATGGGCGCAAGATCTTTATCCTGCATGTCATGCGTTTCGAGCGGGTTCTACGCAAGGGCCAACTTGCAAATCGAGCAAATCGAGCAAATCGAGCAAAAGTCTGACACGTGTTCAATCCGAACATAGTTCGCTCCAACAAACACATCGCAGAAAATCTTTCCATGTGTTTGGCTCCGCTACGCGGTTCGGCTTAACGTAGTGTTGAGGCTGTAGAAAAAGTCGTCTTGACGCTCGTATTCCGGCCGCGATCCGTTTCCATTTCATCACCAGGAAAGGAATGGGTTTCCCGTTCTGATATCGGCGATCAATTCTTGCTACCGCTCGACGCGTTTGGACAAGCCTGTTCGTCGAGGTTCACGCGTACTGATTACCCAACTATTCGTTCTTGCCGGCTGTTGCGCGTAGCGCGCGTGAACAGTACGCGACCATTGAGATTGAAGATCCTGCGTTGTGAGTCGGAGAACCTTCTGAAGGAACTCAGACCAACCCCAGCGACAAGCCCACCGTCTATTTCGCATGCGCTAGTATTCTCGAAACGAAAAATGCCAGGACGAACTGAGTTCGGCCTGGCATTTTGAGTTCAAGGAATCGTAGGCTCTACGGGGTTGCCGGTGGAGACTCAAAGCCATTGGCGAAAATGATATTGGTAACGTCTGTGCCATTTAGTTCAAACGGCAAGTCTACGGTGTTCGGCGAAGTGCCGTTGATGAAAGTAAACCATCCCGGCCCAGAAGTGGTGCAGGAATCTTGCGGATCGGTAACACCCGCCGGACATTTTCTGCGGGCAATTCCGCCGAAGGATGTATACGATTGACCAAGGATGCTGACGGGCGGCGTGAATACCGGGCTATCCGGCATCGGCCCCTTCAGTTGCCAGTCGATCCAGTACTGGCCTGCTCCCAACTCGAAAGCAGGAATTGCGACGAGCAGGCTCTTGATTCTGCGCTGGTCATTACTAAACATCGTGCCAGCAAACGACTGTGCGCTGCGGTAAGGGCCGGGCGTCGAGGAGACGAGATTGTTGGCCACGCTGCCATCGAACAATTTTGTGGCGCCAAAAGATTCTGGAAGGGCGCTCCAGATGATCAAACGCGCGTCGGTAAAATCAGCATCGCCCGAGCCGGTCTGGTAGCCAAACAGGACCGCGCTGTCGAGGGTCCAGAAGTGATTCGGCGGCACGATAAAATCGTCGGTCAACCGATAGCTTGGTCCGGCATTGAAGCCCAGAGCGGTGTAACCCGGATAGGTCACATCCTGAGCGAGGCTCACGTCGGCTCCCGAGACATGCGCGCCGGGATTGGTGACAATCGGTCCATTGCTATAGAGCTGCACGGCACACGCGCTCGAAGCGATCAGGGAACCGCCGAGAAAGCACAGCAAGGCGGCTGCGAGACTTTGACTCTTCATTCAACTTTTCCTCTATTCGATCGCTCTGGATCCACCTGGACTGGTGGATCATTCGCTGACCGTGCCGGATTGTGGCCAGGCTGGCGAAACGCCAAGTTTAGCGCGGTAACCGGCGGATGGGTGGCCCAAGACTCCGTACTACGCGCTCTTAACATGAATGGGGCTTGTCGGCGGAAGCGTCTGAGAAGCAAATATCAGCCTTTTCCGGAAACAGTGGCAGGCTTGGGAGGGACGCTGCGAAGCCGTTGCAATGCCATCGCCTTGAGCGCGTTGAGTGACTCACTCAACGCGTAATCGCTGGGTACCCGGTTTTGCACGGTGGCTTTTGGATCGTTGTCCTTGTCGCTCAATTCGGCATCGCCTTTCAAATGATTGGTCAAATCGCGCTCGCCGATGGTGCCGAACGGGTTACCGTCACTTTTGCTCAGGGCGAGATCGGCCAGCTCGATATCGGGCTGGATACCTTCGGCCTGGATCGATACGCCGCTGGGCGTGTAGTAGCGCGCGGTGGTCAGCTTGATGGCGTGACGATCATCCAGGGTAAGCACAGTTTGCACCGAGCCCTTGCCGAAACTGCGACGCCCCATAAGCAAGGCACGGTGATTGTCTTTCAGTGCGCCGGCGACGATCTCTGCGGCCGAGGCGGTGCCGCGATCGATCAACACAACCAGTGACGCGCCGTTGAGCGCATCTCCCGGGCTGGCGGAAAACGCCATGTCGGATTCACGGATTCGGCCTCGGGTACTGACGATGCCGCCCGAATCAAGCAGCAGGTCGCTGACTTCTACTGCGGAATTGAGCAAACCACCCGGGTTGCTGCGCAGGTCAAGTACGGCGCCGAGCAGCGGTTTGCCGTTGTCTTTCTGCAGACGTGCGATGCGTTTGCGCAGATCAGCGCCCGTTTCGGACTGGAACTGGCTGATGCGCAGGTAGGCGTAACCGGGTTCGAGCAGACGACCGCGCACGCTGGCGACACGGATCAGCTCGCGCAAGAGTTTGAATTCCTGAGGCGCGCTTGAACCCTCGCGGAGGATCGACAACGTCACCTCGCTACCGGGTTTGCCGCGCAGCATATCGACCGCGTCACTGATGTTGTCCGATTGCACGGGCACGTTGTCGATACGCAGGATGGTGTCGCCCGGCTTGATTCCGGCGCGAGCGGCCGGGGTGTCATCGATGGGCGAAATCACGCGCAGAAATCCATCGACGGTACTGATCTCGATGCCGAGTCCGGCGTAGCTCCCGGAAGTATCCTCGTTGAGTTGATCAAGCTCGCCCGCTTCCAGATATTCGCTGTGCGGATCGAGCCCGACCAGCATGCCCTTGATCGCCGCCAGCATCAGTTGATGATCATCAACCGGTTCCACATAGGCCTGCTTGACCAAGCTCAGTACGGCTGTGAAGCGGCGCACGTCATCGAGATTGACCTCGCCGAGGGTGGACTTTTTGGCGTCGGCGGCAGGCAGTGGCGGCACAGCCATGTCGGTATCAAGCGCGCTGTCGTCGCTATCGGTGGGCATGGATGCAGCGGGTGGATCGGCAGCCCAGACCGGAGCACACAGGGCAAGCAAGCCGGCAAAAGCGAGACGGGATAAAAATCGGGGAGCCATCAGGGGAAACCTCAAGAAATACGTCGTGATCATAGCGCGAGTGTCGAATTGGAACCGTTCAACGCAGCCAGGCTTTCGGGTTCATCGGCTTGCCCTTCAGGCGCAACTCGAAATACAAGGCAGCGGTCTTTTGTCCACCACTGTTGCCGCTGGTGGCGATCGTGTCGCCGGCTGAGACCCAATCACCAAGCTCCTTGCTCAGCGACTCGTTGTAACCATACAAACTCATGTAGCCGTCACCATGATCGAGAATCAGCAACATGCCGTAGCCCTTGAGCCAATCGGCAAAAGCTACGCGACCGCGCGCTATGGCTTTTACCGGACTGCCCTCCACTGAGCTGATCAAGACACCGGACAACTGCCGCCCGCTGGCATCGCGACCACCGAAGCCGGTCAGGATCTTGCCGCTGGTTGGCGTCGTCAATCGACCGCGCAGACTGGCGAACGGTTCCGCACCGGTCAGTGTTTTCGGAATATCGGCAAATACATCTCGCAAACTTTCCAGCAGGCCGAGCAGGCCTTTTTCATCCTTGGCCATCAGCGTGAGACGCGACTGTTGATCACCCAGCGTGGCATCAATGCCGGCCAGCAACTTTTCACGCTCGGCGCGCTGGATCTGCAAAGCGGCAACCTCGGTTTCACGCGTTCTGCGCGTCGCGGTAAGTTCGACGCGCTTGTTTTCAATCTGATGTTGGACATCAGCAAGCTGCTTCAAATCAACCAGCAGCCCATCAATGCGATCGACGCGGGCGCGCTGGAAATAGCGGTGATAGGCAAGGACGCGAGCGATGTTGCTGACATCTTCCTGTTGCAGCAGAAGTTTGAGCTCTTCGCTGCGCCCCAGCGCATACGCCGAGCGCAGCAACACGGCGAGCGCTTCGCGCTGCTTGCCGAGTTTTTCCGCGAGGGCATCGCGCTTGCTGGAGAGATCATTCAACTCGCTGGTTTGCGCGGCCAATTGTGCGTCGATCGCCTGGACCTCCGTCGCCGCCGCGGCGATCGCCGTTTCCTGCTTGCGCAAGGCATCGGTGGCCTGATCGTGTTCGCCTCGGGTCGTGCGCAGCGCATCGGCAAGCTCACGGATGTGTGCGCGAACCTGCTCAAGCTTCTGTTGAGCTTCTTTTTCGCTGGCATCCTTGGCTGGGGACTGGGCTTCCACACGCGCCAAAAGAAACGTTGTCAGCAGCAGACAAATCAGCAAGTGGCGCACGGACATCAATCGAGGAACTCGACCAAGCTGCGACCGGTCATCTCAGCGGGCGCGTCGATACGCATCAACGCAAGCACGGTCGGCGCAAGGTCGCGCAACGCGCCAGCCGCAAGACGCGCCTTGCGACCGACGTAAACCAAAGGAACCGGACCCACCGTGTGCTGGGTGTGCGGTATGCCATTGTCATCAAGCATCTGTTCGAGGTTGCCGTGATCAGCGGTAACCAACATTTCGCCGCCTGATTCCACGATGGCCTTGGTGATTTTTCCGAGAGCGAGGTCGATCGCTTCGGCCGCCTTGATGCCAGCGCTTTCAATGCCACTATGGCCGACCATATCGGCGTTGGCGACATTGCAGACAATGCAGTCGAAATTCTGTGCTCGGATTTCAGTGATCAATCGATCCGTGAGTTCCGGCAGGCTCATTTCCGGCTGCAGATCATAGGTCGCCACGTTCGGACTTGGCACAAGGATGCGCTGCTCGCCCTCGAAAGCCGCCTCGCGGCCGCCTGAAAAGAAAAATGTCACATGCGCGTACTTTTCCGTTTCGGCGATGCGCAGCTGACTCAAGCCTTTCGCGGCCAGCACTTCGCCCAGCGTGTTGTGCATCGATTGTGCGGGGTAGGCAATTGCGCTGACGGCAAGATCGGCGGCGTATTCGGTCAGCGTGACAAACGCCGACAATTGCGGCGTGCGCGAACGTTTGAATCCATCGAAGCCTGCTTCAACAAACGCACGACTCAACTGGCGCGCACGATCGGCACGGAAATTCATGAAGATCACTGCATCGCCATCGGCGATCGGGGTGCCCTCGCCTATTACCGTAGGCTGGACAAATTCATCGTTCTCATCACGCGCATACGCCGCATCCAGTGCAGCCAGCGATGAGTCGGCATGCGCGGCTGATTGTGCATCGACGATCGTATCCCAGGCGCGCTGCACGCGATCCCAGCGCTGATCTCGATCCATCGCGTAGTAGCGTCCGCTGACCGTGGCGATCTGGGCGCCCCGTGTTTCGGCGCACAGCGCTTCAAGCTTGATCAGTGAATCTCGCGCACTGCGCGGTGGCGTGTCGCGACCGTCGAGAAAGGCATGCACTGCGATCCGCGTGACACCCGCACTCGCCGCGTTCTTGATCATCGCGAGAAGATGATTCTCGTGGCTGTGTACACCGCCTGGTGAAAGCAGGCCGAACAGATGCAGGCAACCAGCCGTCGTCTTGACCGCTTCACACGCTGATATCAGTGCCGAGTTGTGCGCGAATGAGCCATCCTCGATCGCCGCGTCGATACGCGTCAAATCCTGATAGACGATGCGGCCCGAACCGATGTTCATGTGGCCGACTTCCGAGTTGCCCATTTGCCCCGCTGGCAGGCCGACGCTCAAACCATGCGTTTCGACGAGGCTATGCGGGCACTCGGCGAGCAAACGCCGCCAGTTCGGAACCTCGGCAAGGGCGATCGCGTTGTGCGCGGTTTCATCGCGATGTCCCCAGCCATCGAGGATCAACAACAGTACGGGTTTTGGTCGGGACATGGGCAGGCTTCAGCAGGACAGGATCGGGAGCGCGATCGAATCGCGATCAAATGGTAACGGATGCGGACGCTGATGCCCGAAATTTCCTGGTGGCGGCTTCAGTCGCCGCGAAAAGGAACCGGCTGGGGTAGGGTCAAGCGTCTTCAGCCCCCTGATCGGGGCGGCTGAAGACGCTCGCACAACAGCGAGCCATCGACACGTGTAATTCAACATCGCGCTAAACGCTTTCAAGGTTTGCCGCATCTATTCCCTTGTCCCCCACACTGGAGCATCCGATGTTGCGATTCCTTGTACTTTGCTTGGCCATGGCGTCGCTCGCGCTGGCTCAACTCACTCCGGCACTGGCCAGTGATGACACCAGCCAGATCAATGGCTCAATTCGTATCGACGATGGCAAAACCGTCGGCGATCTGGATACGGTCAACGGCTCGATCCGTCTTGGCGATCATGGTCAAGCGGATGAAATTTCAACCGTCAACGGCTCAGTCGATGTCGGTGACGACGCGGTGATCCGCTCCGCCGGCACGGTCAATGGTCGCATTACCCTCGGCAAGCGCAGCCGCGCCAGCCACGATGTAGGAACCGTCAATGGCTCGCTCACGCTGGAGCAAGGCGCGGACGTCAGCGGCGAGCTCAGCAACGTCAACGGAACGATCCGCCTGATCGCCGCGCATGTCGGTGGCGGCATCGCGACCGTCAGCGGTGACATCGATATCGGCGCCGATTCGAGCGTCGATGGCGGTATTCACGTCAAGCAATCAAACAGCTGGTTCCATTGGGGCTCGGAAGAGCCGATAAGCGTTGTGATCGGCCCGCGCGTGATTATCAAGGGTTCACTGGTATTCGAGCGCAAGGTCAAACTGTCGGTCAGCGATAGTGCGCGAATTGGCGAGGTGAAGGGTGCGACGCCGGTAAAATTCAGCGGCGATCACCCGTAAACCGATTCGCACCGCAGCGCGCGTGGCTGACCGTATCGCGCCAGCACAAGCGTCGAAACTCCCAAACACCCCGAAGCAACCAAAAAGTCTTGCTGAATGGGCAATTCAGCATCGGTAACCTCCCCTGAATTTTGTTCAGGTTCACCGTGAATTCGGGATAGTCGGAATTGGAATCGTATTTGGATTCCCGGCCAGATGCCGCGCGCAATGGCCGTTCCGACATCAGGGAGAACACCCATGAAAATTCGTCTCGCACTGCTATTGATCACCACGTTGTGGTGCGGAGCTGCCTTTGCCTCCGATAAAGACAAGGCCAATGTCATTTACGCCAAGGCCCAAACAGCCGTGCAGTCTGCAGAAGCTGCGGATGCAGCCACGTATGCGCCTGTCGAGTTGAATACGGCGAAACGCAATTTGACCTCCGCATCGGGGGCCTTGGATCGTCGCAACTGGGAAGACAGTGCGATGAGCGCTGAAAAAGCGGAAGTTGACGCCAACCTCGCCTCGGCGCGAGCGCGCGAGAAGCGCGCGACCGCTGCGATGTCGGAAATCGAGGCCAGTGTCGAAACGCTGCGCCGTGAAATCAACCGATCAGGGGGCTGAGCCATGAAATTTTCGATCATCCGATTGACACCGATTCTTGGCGTGCTTCTGCTCGCCGCCTGCGCCAGCGCACCGAAAGGCCCGCCTGCGGAAATCGTCAGGCTTGATAACGAACTGAGCCGTCTGCGCGCCGATCCGCGGGTTGCACAGAACGCTGTCGATGAAATCAGCAAGGCCCAATCTGCGGTGGACGTGATGTCCAACGCAGGCCGTCGGCTGGATGAGCCGATGTTTAGACACGGCGTCTATATCGCCGATCGCCTGGTGCAGACCGCTGAATCAGTCGGCTTGGCCCGCTACGCCGAGCAACGCGGCAAGGATCTTGGTGTAGAGCGCGATCGACTGCTTGTCGACGCGCGCAGTCGTGAAGCTGACAACGCGCGCCGAGTCGCGGAGGCCGCACTGGCATCAGCCAGCGAAGAACGTCGCAGCGCCGAAATCGCTCGGGCCGATGCGAATGCCGCACGCAATGAACTCGAATCCATGCGCGCCCAGCTGACCGAGCTGCAGACCAAGCAGACCGAACGTGGCTTGGTGGTGACCTTGGGCGACGTGCTGTTCGAGGTTGATCGCGCCGCGATCAAGCCCGGCGCCACGCGTGCGCTGGATCAACTCGCTGACGCCTTGCGCACGGATGCCAATGCAAGCATCACGATCGAGGGCCACACCGATTCGACCGGATCACGTGAACACAACATGGATCTTTCAACGCGACGCATGGAGTCCGTGCGTGCCTACCTGGTCACCCATGGTGTGGATCCGGGCAAGATCAGCGGTCGCGGCCTCGGCCCGGATTATCCGGTCGCCAGCAACGCCACCGAAGCCGGTCGCCAGCAAAACCGCCGCGTTGAGGTGATCGTCAACTCCAGCGTTGCCCGCTAAGCAATATTGCGGGCTGTTTAACCCCGTCCAGAAATGGGCGGGGTTTTTATTTGCTCAAAATCGGACCGTGCTGTCTTGGCATGACCCATGGCGGTGACAGGATCGGCGCGCTGCCGACTAGAATGGCGGGCTTCCACCTTGCGGAGACCTTTGATGATGCGTGCACTGTATCTTGGCGTCATTGGCTTGACGCTCGCCGCCTGCGGCAAGCAGGAAACACCGGCGACGACCTCGACAAACAATCCGACTCCGACCGCAGCGAGCAAACCCGCACCCGTGATGCCGACCAAGGACGGCAGCTTTTCCGCCGCGATCACGGCAGAGGACTTCGCCGCGCGTCTGCAGAAACTTTCCTCGGATCAATTTGAAGGACGCCAACCGGGCACCATCGGCGAACGCGTGACGACGGCTTATATCAAGGATCAATTCGAGCGCATTGGCCTCAAACCCGCCAACAAGGGCAGCTGGTTTCAGACCGTGCCGATGGTGCAAACCACGATGCTCGATCCCACCGATGTGCAGATCAAGGTCACCGGCGAAAAAGGCCAAGCCGTATTCGCAATAGGCAAGGACAGCGTCGTCAACAGCTTGAACGGCAGCGCCGAGGTCAAGCTCGAAAACTCGCCCATCGTGTTCGCCGGTTATGGCGTCAATGCGCCGGACTGGAACGATTATTCCGGCATCGACGTCAAGGGAAAAACCGTGATCGTGCTGGTCAACGATCCGGGCTGGGGCAATGACGACCCGAAACTGTTCAAGGGCAAGACGCTGACCTACTACGGGCGCTGGACTTACAAGTACGAGGAAGCCGCGCGCCAGGGAGTCGCTGCGTTGTTTATCGTCCATGAGACGGCTGGCGCCGGCTATCCGTGGGAAGTGGTTGAAGGCGGCTGGACCGGCCCGCAACTTGCCCTCCCAGCCAGCGAAGATCCCGCGCCACGTTTGGAATCCGCCGGTTGGTTCAGTGAGGAGGCCGCGACGCGCCTGTTTGCCAGTGCCGGAGTGGACTTTGCCGCATTGAAGAAAAGTGCTGATCTGCAGGGTTTCAAGCCGATTGAAATCGCTGCGACACTTTCAATGGACTATCGCAGCAAGGTAGAGACGACCAGCTCGGAGAACGTGATCGGCATGCTGCCGGGTAGCGAGCGTGCCGACGAGGCCGTTGTCTACACCGCGCACTGGGATCACTTGGGCAAGGACGAGAATCTGAAGGGCGATCAGATCTACAACGGCGCGATCGACAACGCGACCGGCGTCGCCGGCATCATCGAAATCGCCGAGGCATTCACCCATCAAGCGGCCGCACCGAAGCGATCTGTCGTATTTGCGGCGGTCACCCTGGAGGAATCCGGTCTGCTCGGCGCACAGTACTTCGTCGGGCATTCGCCGTTTGCGCTCGATAAGACGGTTGCCGACATCAACATTGATGCCTTGCCGATTGACGGGCCGGCAAAAAATCTCACCGTGATCGGACTGGGTCAGTCGGAGTTGGACGAGTACGCCGAAGCGGCTGCCAAGGCCCAGGGTCGGGTAATCAGTGCCGACGAGTCACCCGAAAAAGGACATTTCTTCCGCTCCGACCATGTGAATTTCGCCCGCGCCGGCATCCCGGCCTTGTACGCAATGAGTGGTTTCGATATGGCCGAAGGCGGTGAGGCCGCTGGCCGCAAGGCGGCGGATGACTACACGACAAATCGATACCACAAGCCCAGTGATAATTTCGATCCGGATTGGGATTATCGGGGCGTCATCGAGGATCTCGATTTGCTCTACGCAGTCGGTCGGAAGCTCGCTGACGAATCGAGCTTTCCGCAATGGAAACCCGGCGCCGACTTCTCACGACCCGTTAAAACCAGCAAGTAAAAAAACGGCGCGGCTCGCTGACGACGAGCTGCGCCG
>JBBSVJ010000099.1:0-12466 GCA_038233665.1 Lysobacterales bacterium | reverse complement strand
GAGAAGTGATTACGCTCGCGCCATCGCCGGCGTGCACCGTGCGCGCTGGTCAAGGTGAAAAGCGCACAGAAACCGGCGAAGATGTCGAGGGCGATCAGAATGGGGGTCAAAGGCATGCTCGCGAGCATACCCGTTTAATCGCAATCAGGGCATCCGATGCCACGTTGGGTACAGGCCGAATCGAAGTCGATGCGGCGCTATACTCTCGGCCTGATTCCTTAGCCGTGAACTCAAACTGATGTTGCGTAGTTTCCGATTTCCGCTTTGTCTGCTGTTGTTCGCCTGCCTGGTTGCGTGCGGCAACAAGGGTGACCTGGTCAAACCCTCGACGCCGGGCGCCGTGGCATCGGCAACCATGTCGTCGTTTTGAGCTGAAACCCTGTGGGCATGACCTTCAGCAAGATGCATGGCATCGGCAACGACTTCGTCGTGATCGATTGTCGTCGCCAGCCCATGGCGCTGGACACGGCATCAATTCGTCGCCTCGCCGATCGCCACCTCGGTGTCGGCTTTGATCAGTTGCTGAGCATCGAGCCAAGCACCGACACGAGTTGCGCCTTCCAATATGGAATCTGGAATCGCGACGGGTCGCGCTCCGGTCAATGCGGCAATGGCGTGCGTTGCGTCGCCGCATGGCTGGCCCGTGACGGCAGCCTGGATATGGGCCTGGTTCGCTTGATGAGCCCGTCCGGCCCCGTTCGAGTCGAGCTGCTTGCCGATGCGCGCGTCCGCGTCGACATGGGTGAACCCTGTTTTTCGCCTTCCGCATTGCCTTTCGAGGCGACTGAGGAACGTGATCGTTACACCATTGATGTCGCCGCCGGCGTGATCGAGATTGGTGCGGTTTCGATGGGCAATCCGCATGCATTGATTGAAGTGGATGATGTCGATTTGGCCGAGGTGGATGCGCTCGGTCCAGCGATCGAGCAAGCCGCGGTATTTCCGCAGGGCTGCAACGTTGGATTCGCACAAATACTTTCGCGCCGCGCACTCGCTTTGCGGGTTTGGGAGCGTGGCGTGGGTGAAACCCGCGCCTGTGGCAGTGGCGCCAGCGCAGCAATGGCCGTATTCAGCCGACGCGGGCAACTTGATGCGTCGGTCGAGGTGCAGCTACCCGGCGGTGTACTGGAAATTGAATGGCAGGGTCAGGGCCATCCATTGTGGATGACCGGACCGGCGTCCTTTGTCTTTGAAGGGGTATGGCATGAGTGATTTGAGTGTGCGTGACGGTTTGAACGCAATGGAAGTGGCCAGCTATCTGCGCCGTCATTCGGATTTTCTCAAGGAATTTCCGGATCTCGCCATGCTGTTGCGCTTGCCGCGCGAGCAAGGACCGGCCGCGTCGCTGGCGAGCTACCAGCTTGAAGTCTTGCGTGACAAGAACAACGAGCTGTCGCGCCGGCTCCACGATTTGATCGAAATCGCCCACGAAAACGAAACCTTGATGGTTCGCGTGCATACGCTGACATTGGCCTTGATGCGCGCCAACAGTCTGGCCGATACGGTAACCCGTGTGGTCGCCAGCCTGACCGAGGATTTCCATACCGACCTGGTTCGCGTGGTTCTGTTCAACACTGATCCCGAACTGCCCGTCGCCGAGTGGTTGCTGATTGAAGCCGACGGGCGCGATGCGATGCCCGCTTTCAGCGAGTTTCTCAAGCGTGGCGAACCACTTTGTGGACGCCTGCAGCAGGATAAGCTCGATGCCTTGTTCGGCGCGCATGCCGATGAGGTGCAGTCCGCTGTGCTCTTGTCGATTGGTGAGGTCGGCATGCTCGCCATTGGCAGCATCGATGCCAACCGCTTTCATCCAGGCATGGGTACCGTTTTTCTGCGTCTGATTGCCGAGGCGATGTCGGCCGCGGTTGGTCGCTACGCGGGCGATTGATGCGATGGACGATCCGCTTGCCCGTGCGATCGAACGCTATCTCGATTACGTGCGCGTCGAGCGGCGCTACTCGCCATCGACGCAGGAAAACTACGCGCGCGCGCTAGCCAAACTGATCGCCTATGCCGAGCGCATCGGCATCGGTGAGTGGAATCAATTGCGCAGCAGTCAATTGCAGGCGCTGGTTGCCGAACATCACCGCAGTGGCCTGGCCCCGGCCAGCCTTGGCTTGTTTGTCTCGTCGTGCCGGAGTTTTTTCCGTTATCTGGCGCGTGAAGGCGAGCTCAAGATCAACCCCGCGGTCGGCGTACGATCGCCAAAAATCCCGCGCAAGTTGCCCAAGGTGCTGGATGCTGACGAAATGAGCGCTCTGCTCGAGTTTCCTGTCGACGATGCAGAAGCCGTTCACGATCGGGCGATGCTTGAGCTGTTGTACTCAAGCGCGTTGCGCGTGGCTGAAATTGTCAGCATCCGTTGGGGTGATCTGAATTCGGCTGAAGGCATGTTGCGGGTCACCGGCAAAGGATCGAAAACGCGAATCGTGCCGGTTGGCACGCAAGCCTTGCAGGCGCTTGAGGCGCTGCGCATTCAGGATCACGGCGCGGATGATGGTTTTATCCTGCGCGGTCGCAACGGAAAACCGCTGAGCACCCAAGGCGTTCGCACAAGGCTCAAGCGACGAGCACGCGACCAGGGAGTCTGGCAACGTGTCTATCCGCATTTGCTGCGACATTCCTGCGCCAGTCATTTGCTCGAATCTTCGGGCAATTTGCGCGCAGTGCAGGAGTTGCTCGGTCATTCCGATATCGGAACCACGCAGATCTATACTCATCTGGATTTTCAGCATCTTGCCAAGGTTTACGATGCGGCGCATCCACGCGCCAAGCGGAAATCGAAGTAGCGGAGTCTTTCCCGGGTTGAGCGGCAGGTGGCTGCGCAACTGACGATTCGATAAACGCGAAAACCGCGATTTTGTGTCCGGTTCAGCCGCCACCGGGCAGTCTGGGGGTCATCACGCGGTTCGGCCGGTCGGCCACCCGCACAACCCTCGAGGAGTATTCCTATGACCAATACAGCCAAGTTCATGTCCGCCACCACCTTGATCGGCGATGGCATCAAGAATCCGCAGGGCGACGCGCTCGGCGATCTGAAAGAAATCATGCTGGATACAACCAACGGTAAGATCGCTTACGCCGTCGTTTCCTACGGCGGCATCCTCGGCATGGGTGACAAGTTGTTTGCGGTGCCGTGGAGTGCCTTCAGCATCGATCACGAAAATCACAAGCTCGTTCTCAGCGTCAGCAAGGAAAAACTCAAAGATGCGCCGGGCTTCGACAAGGATAACTGGCCGAACTTCGCCGATACTTCCTTTGCATCGAGCCTCAATGCGTACTACATTGGCTGATTAGCCCTTTGCGCTAACGTTTTGAATTGAAAGACCGGCAAATTGCCGGTCTTTTTTTGCCTGCGAAATGGCTAGTGCGGAGACTTGGAAGTCAGAGCGATCCATTCGCGTCTTTGGTCGGCGAGCGCGGCTTCGACTGATTCTCTATTCCGACGCGCCATTCCAGCCAGGCTCGACCCTTGGAATGAGCGGTCCGGCCCCAAGGTTGTGCGATTCAGATTAAATGTGGATCAGCGATGGAATCCTTTCACGCCACAACCATTGTTTCCGTTCGCCGCGACGGCAAGGTCGTCATCGGCGGTGATGGTCAGGTAACGCTCGGCAATACGATCATGAAATCCAATGCGCGCAAGCTGCGCCGGCTCGGCAAAGGCGATGTCATTGCCGGTTTTGCTGGTGCCACCGCCGATGCATTTACCTTGTTTGAGTTGTTCGAAGCCAAGCTCGAACGTTTCAGCGGTAATCTGACTCGCGCAGCCGTGGAGATGGCCAAAGACTGGCGCACCGATCGCCGCCTCGGCCGGTTGGAAGCCATGCTCGCAGTCGCCGACAAGGATGTGTCCTTGCTGATTTCCGGCAATGGTGATGTGGTCGAGCCTGAGGACGGACTGATTGCAATTGGTTCGGGTGGTCCGTTTGCCCAGGCAGCTGCCAAAGCATTGATCGAAAACACCGATATGGACGCACGCATGATCGTCGAGCAAGCACTCAAGATTGCTGGCGATATCTGTATTTATACGAATGGCAATGTGACGTTGGAAGAGCTATAGGGATCATGACCAACCGATCGATTGGTCATTTCCCACCCTGATTCCGTAGCCGTTAAAGCCCCTCAGCCGCCACCATTCCAATGCACTCAAAGAACCCGGTAACGACACCCATGCAATCCATGACTCCGCGCGAAATCGTCCACGAACTCGATCGCTTTATCATTGGCCAGACCGCGGCCAAACGGGCGGTTTCGATCGCACTGCGCAATCGCTGGCGGCGCATGCAGCTTGATCCGGAGTTGCGTAACGAGGTCACGCCGAAGAACATCCTCATGATCGGCCCGACCGGTGTTGGCAAAACGGAAATCGCGCGGCGATTGGCGGCGCTGGCCAACGCACCGTTCATCAAGGTCGAGGCGACCAAGTTCACCGAGGTCGGCTATGTCGGCAAGGATGTCGAGCAGATCATCCGCGACCTCGCCGAAGCGGCGGTGAAGATGGCACGCGAACAAGCCAAGACGCGGGTGCGCTCGCAAGCCGAAGATCGCGCTGAAGATCGCATCCTCGATGCCTTGTTGCCGCGTCGACAGACGGTCGGCTTTGCCAACGAACCTCAGCAAGTCGACGAACGTGCGACCGAGACACGTCAGAAGTTGCTTAAGCAATATCGCGAAGGCCAGCTCGATGATCGCGAGATCGAGATCGACGTAGCGTTGAACGTTGGGGTCGAGATCATGGCGCCGCCTGGCATGGAGGAAATGACCAACCAGCTGCATGGCATGTTCCAGTCGCTGTCGGGATCGAAAACGCAGAAGCGCAAACTGCGCGTCGGTCAGGCACGCCCGATTTTGATTGAAGAAGAAGCTGGCAAGCTGGTCAATGACGAGGAGATCAAGGCCGAGGCGATCGACAACTGCGAACAGAATGGCATCGTCTTTATCGACGAGATCGACAAGGTTGCACAGCGGGGCGAGTTCAGTGGCGCTGGGGTCAGTCGCGAAGGCGTTCAGCGCGATTTGTTGCCGCTGGTCGAAGGCTCCACGGTGTCGACCAAGCACGGCATCGTGCGCACCGATCACATTTTGTTTATCGCCTCTGGCGCGTTCTCGCTGGCCAAACCTTCGGATTTGATTCCCGAGCTGCAGGGTCGCTTTCCGATCCGGGTCGAGCTCAGCGCGCTGAATGCAGAGGATTTCCAGCGCATCCTGAGCGAACCGCAACATGCCTTGACCAAGCAGTACATCGCGCTGCTCGGTACCGAAGGTGTCGAACTCGAATTTACAACGGAAGGCGTCAAACGCCTCGCCGAAGTGGCCTTTCAGGTCAACGAGCGCACCGAGAATATCGGCGCACGTCGGCTGCACACCGTGCTCGAACGCCTGCTCGACGAGATCTCGTTCACCGCCTGCGACCACGAAAAAGGCAGCTTCACCATTGATGCCGCGTATGTCGATGCCCACCTTGGCGAGCTGGTCAAGGATGAGGATCTGTCGCGTTACATCTTGTAGCGATGAGACTTTGGATTGCACATTCGGGATGATCAAACGCTCGGATGTTTGACGCCGTCAAGGCAACAGCCAAAGCATGCTCTGTTGCTGCGAATTCCCCATTCAAAATTCCGAATTTCGGCCGCTGTAGTTGCAGCCACGCTCCAATCAACCGACCATAGCGCCATGAGTACTGTTGTTCCTTTCAAATCCAGAGGCGTCCGCGTTGTATTGCGCGAGGCCCTCGAAGCCCACATTCCGATGCGTTTGGCCCGCGAGAAAATCCAGCCCGGCTGGATTCACGGCTATGTGATTGGTCTCTCCCGCGATTTCTGCCTGATTGCCGAGGTCGGTGACGCCATGCGCTTTGACGGCTACGTGGTCGTGACGATCGCCGATTTGAGTCAGATCGAGGAAGACCCCTCTCGCGAGTTCGTCGAAAAGGCATTGGCGTTGCGTAACGAACCCTTGTTGATTCCAAAAGATTTCCCACTCGACGACTGGGCCAGCATCGCCAAAGCCGCCATGGATTTTGCGCCCTTGCTGTCAATCAACGTGGTCGAGGATGAGGACGGTGAAGTCAGCTATATCGGGCAGTTGGCCGGCATGCAGAGTGACGCGCTTTTGTTGCGCGAAATCGATCCGAATGCACGCTGGCATGACGATGCGGGTGACTACGGTTTTGACGAGATCGCCTCGATCGGTTTCGGTACCGGCTATCTCGATGCGCTGTGGCAGGTTGCCGGCAGCCCGACCGATCCGATGAGTCCGCGCGTTCCACGTTCCGATTTGTTGCATTGAGCGACGGCAACGGGAATCAAGACTAGGGAATCGTAGAAGCCACCGTTATCGATTCCCGGTTTTGATCTCGCCCGCGGATTTTGCTTGACCCATTGCCGATTCTCCATTCCCGTATCCAGACCAATGCCCACGCCAACCCAACTTACTCTTCACCGAGCTTCGCACGCACTTGAAGTCGGCTTCGATGATGGCAGCAGTTTTCGCTTGCCCGCCGAGTATCTGCGCGTGAATTCGCCAAGTGCCGAAGTACAGGGGCATGGGCAGAAGGTGTTGGTGCCGGGCAAAATCGATGTCGGCATCGATGAGATTACTCCGGTCGGCAACTATGCGGTGCTGCTCAAGTTCAGTGATGGTCACCAAACCGGGATCTTTTCCTGGGATGTGCTGCAAAAGCTTGGGCGCGATCAGGACAAGAACTGGGCCGAGTATCTGGCTGCACTGGAGTCCGCTGGCCTGTCACGCAACGCAGTCCAATCCTGATCTGAGCAGTCGTCACGCGTTTACGGGTGACCAATGCGCAATCACCAACCGCCGCCGCCACCACCTCCGCCGCCACCTCCAGATGATCCGCCGCCGCCGCGTCCGGATGATGAACCCGGTGCGCTGGACGAAGAACTGATTGCGCTGCTGAGGCTGGAGCCCAGCGAGCTTCCGAAATTGCTCGCATTGAAGCCTCGACTCATGTCACCGGCATACCAAGCCATGCCGGCTGCCGCGGCTGCCACCGCTGCCGGGCCGATCGCATCGGCGAGCTGGTCGCCCCAGGTTTTCTCGACATCAAGGGCGAGTGCATAGGGCAGCAGGCGCTGGTATTCATCGACACTCATCGGTGGTGCCTTGGCCCGGGCGAGGTCGTCGCGCTCGGCGACTCCGAGGTAATGGCGCAAGCCTTCAATGTGATCAAGCGCCTTGCGACCTTTGACGGTCGGTGCACGCATCCAGTAGGCGCAAGGCGTATGCACCGCCGCCAGCAAAATGACAATAGTCGCGAATACGACGCTGGTTTCGTCCATGAGGGCCATGGCCAGCGGAACCGCCCCGAACCCTACAACCGCGCTCCAGATCGTCAGGCCTATCGGCCGTCTTCCCTCGCGCCAGCCTCGGAACGCGTGGTAGCCGAGTGCGCTGACGATATGCATGGAGATTGTGAGGGAAACCGTCAGCCCGATATCCGAACTCGTAGTTGACGATCGGCCGAATACAAAAGCGGCAACGATGACGGCTATCGAAATCGCGACGCCGAGAAACGCAATGCCATCGTTGCGTTTGAAATGGGGGTCGGCGTAGTGCGAATTGAGAAATCGCGTGTGATTGGCACGCGTCGCGCCGATCACCGTGTGATTCGCGTTGGTGAATTCCAGTGAGCTGCGCGAGCCAAGCAGACCCTCGTAGAGAATACGACCGGAATCTGACAGTGGAGGATCCGGATTGGCCGATCGCGTGATCGAAAAGTTGGATTTGCGCTTCTGACTGATCGTCACCGCACCGCGGACACCGAGATCGACCATGTCGGCGGCGAAACAGCGATCGTCGTAGCCCATGCGTCGCACATAGCGCGCCGCAGCGGGCGATATCTCGGCAGGAGGATCGTATTGCGGGATGATCACGCCGCCTTCGGGATCGACGCCGACGCGTCGCCATTGCCAGTATAGAAACCCGACAAGAATCAACAAGCCGACGCCGAGAACGGCCTCGCGCCTGTTGTCAGCGGCGAACCAGGCCAGTTTCTGATCGGTCGTAGGCTCGGCCACGATGCCTTTCGGAAAAGATACAACCACGGTCAGGCCGGACCTCGGTGGAAGCGCGGCCATCGCCGAAATGAAAGCCTGACCGGCATCATTGACCTTGGTGGTATCATTTTTTGTCTTGTCGCCTTGTTCGCCGATATAGCCTTCGACTTTTATCTGCGAGGGATCGACGCGGCCGGGCAAGGTCACCGTGGCGCTGGCCGAGTCGATCGTGAAATCCCAGCCATTGCCGGTGACGTTCCAGTAGAGCTCATCGTGATCGTCAAAGAAGCCGAGCTGTCGCGTGGTCCGATAGCGGAACACATAAGTATGTTGGCCACGATCGAGGGTGACCTTGGCGTCGCCGAAATAGACGCGCAAGCCGTTTTCGAGTTCGGCGCTGTGCCAGGGTTCCGCCTGGCCATCCCGAAGGACATCGATCGGTTCGAACAGCACGGTGACGCGGTTGCCATATCGATCGCGGTAGCGGGTCGGGAAATCGCGATAGATTCCACGACGGATCTTGCGGCCCTCCGCATTCACGCTGATCGTTTCGGCCACCGTCATCGAGCCATCGGCGGCAATGTCGATATCGCTGTGAAAATCGAGGATGCGCTCGTCGGCACGCACTGAAAGACAGCAGAGCATGGCTAAGAAGATCGCTAGCAGACGCATCATGGCGCGTTCCTTTGTTCGGCATTGGCTTCAAAGAACTCTCCACGTTGAAAGCCGGCCAGACGGGCCACAATCAGGTCGGGGAAATGCTCGATTCGCGTATTCAATTGCCGTACCGCTCCGTTGTAGAAGCGCCGCGCGTATTGCAGATGATCCTCGATGGCGACCAGATCGCGCGACAACTGCATGAAGTTTTCACTAGCCTTTAGATCGGGATAGCTCTCCTGCAGGGCGAGTAGTCGTTCGATCTGGGACCGAAGTTGGTCTTCCAAGCGAGCGCGATTGGCGAGGCCTGCGGCAGCTTGGGTTCGTACGCGCAACTCGGTGATCGTTTGCAGGGTATCGCGCTCATGCGAAGCGTATGCCTTTACCGCGGTGACCAGCTGCGGAGTGAGGTCATGGCGACGCATCAACTGCACGTCGATGTCGCTCCAGGCCGCGCGCATCTGATTGCGATCGGCAACCAGCCGGTTGAAAATGACCACGCCGACGAGAAGCACGGCGCCAACGACAATGAGGATTCCGATCAGCATCCTTGAATCCTCATTGTGGACAATTTCAGGGCTCCTCTGGCTGATTCGGGGCCGCCGGCTTCAGATGTCGGTTCATCCAGTTGACGATGGCGTGATACGCATGCAATTTCATCGTCGTTGTTGAAAGCCCATGTTTGCCGCCCGGATACGTCATCAGATCAAACTGGATGCCGCGGGTTTGCAGTTCCGCCATCAATGCCGTTGAATTGGCAAAAAGCACATTGTCATCCGCCATGCCGTGGATCAGCAACAAGGGTGAGCTCAGTCCATCGAGCCAGGCGAATGGAGCGCTGCGTATATAGCCAGCCTTGTTGTCCTGCGGCGTTGACAGATAGCGCTCTGTGTAGAACGTGTCATACAGCGTCCAGTCGGTGACCGGCGCCACGGCGACACCGGCAGCTATCTCTTCCGACGCCTTGCTCAGCAGCATCGTCGTCAGGTAGCCGCCATAGCTCCAGCCAAACACGCCGATATGCTCGCCATCAACCCATGGCTGAGTTTTCAACCAGCGGATACCGCTCAACTGATCGAGTACTTCGGCGTTGCCGAGCTGGCGATAGATCACATCGGAGAACTTGCGTCCGCGTCGATCCATGCCGCGATTGTCGAGGGTGAAAACCACATAACCCTGCTCGGCCATGTATTCAAGAAAATGATCGCCCCAAGCGCGCACGACCTTCTGCACATGCGGGCCGCCATAGGAGTAGCTGAATACCGGATAGCGCTTGGCCGGATCAAACCCGGCTGGTTTGTACAGTCGGTAGTAGAGGGTCTGGCCGTCATCGGCCTTGAGCGTCCCAAATTCCGGTGTTATGCGGGCGTCGCGATAGGCGGCGTATGGATGCGTGTCATCAAGCTTGTTCTGCTCAATCCAAGCGATCAGGCTGCCATCGACGCCGCGCAGACTGACCTGTGGCGGCGTGGCCGGATCGCTGAAGCTATCCAGATAGACTGAAGCATCGTCTGCAAACGTCGTTGCATGGCTGCCATCGCGCTTGCTCACGCGGGTCGGCGTGTTGGCCGTGCTGCCATCGAGTTTCAGCGCATAGACTTGGGTATCAGGCACGTAGTCTCGGTTGGATTGCACGTAGACCAGGCCCGCGCTTTCGTCGACACCGAGCAGCTTGTCGATATTCCATTCACCACTGCTGATCGGATGCACCAGTTTGCCGTCCAGCCCGTACTGATAGAGTTGCTTGTAGCCGCTGCGCTCGCTGGCCCAGATCAGGCGCTTTCCATCCTTGAGAAAACGCAGATCCGAGTTGAGATTGATCCAGGTATTGCTGCTTTCCTTGATCAAGGTGCTCTGTTCGAGCGTGTTTACATCAACGATGTTCAGTTGCAGACTTTGCTGATTGCGCGGCATGGTCTGATAGCTCAGACGCTTTGCATCAGGCAACCAGTCGACGCGAACCAGATAGATGTCAGCGTCTTCGCCAAGATCAATCCAGCGTGGCTCGCCGCCTTTTGGCGAAACCAGACCCAGCTTGACGGTGACATTGTTCTTGCCCGCCGCTGGATAGCGTTGTTCGATGACGGAGGTGTGGTCGGCGTAGACTTCGGCGCGCTTGACCACGTCGACATGGGTCTCGTCGTAACGCTCGAAAGCAACCGCCGAATCATCGTCTGCCCACCAATAGCCCTTGTTGCGATCCATCTCCTCTTGGGCGACAAATTCGGCCTCACCGTTGTGGATGGTTCCGCCACCGTCATGCGTCAAGGCACGCACCTGGTTGCTGGCAAGGTCGATGACTTTGAGGTTCTGTCCCTGGACAAAGGAGACGTAACCGCCTTTGGGGGAAATCTGAGGATCGAGGAATTCGCCGTCCACAACGAGCTCTCGAACAGCCTTATCTGCGGGCAGTGCCAATGTGTACAGAAAAAGTTTGCCACCCAGCGGAAACAGCAATGCGCTGCCGTCCGGCGCCCACTGATAGCTGACGATACCGCTCAGACCAGCGATACGCGCGCGTTCACGCCGAGCTTTTTCAGCATCCGTAAGTTCGGCACCGGTATCCAGCGTGTCGGCATCGACGAGACGCCGAGTGACCTTGTCCTTGATGTGGTATTCCCAGAGATCGAGTCGATTCTGGTCATCGCTGCGCGCTCGCAGAAAGGTCACGCGAGCGCCGTCGGGCGAGATTTTCAGGCTCCGCGGCACCGGCCCATCAAGGCCACCACCGCCGAAGATTGCTTCGAGCGTCAACGAGTCAGCCATCACGTGTACCGGCAGCAGCAAAAAGACCAACAACAACAAGGCACGCATCGAATCCTCCCATGATTCGCGCGATTATCCCGCTGCATGGCTTCGATTGAAACCATGGCGCGGCTCATCTTTTCTAGCGATTGAACAAGTTTCGCTTCGCTTCGTCGCTCATTGGCTGACCGGACGCGCTGATCGCTTCTCCTTTTTCGTAGGCTCGAATCGATGCCGGCCGCTGGCGAACGGTTTCAAACCAACGCTTGAGATCGGGCGTGTCGTTGAGATCCTGATGTTGCGCCTCGTGCGCGACGATCCATGGATAGATGGCCATATCAGCAATCGAATAATCATCGCCTGCGACGAACTTGCGGCCGTTGAGTTGTTTGTCGAGCACCCGGTAGAGGCGGCGGGTTTCGCGCTCGTAGCGTTCGATCGCGTAGGCTATTTTCTCCGGCGCATAGCGATTGAAATGATGATTCTGCCCGGCCATAGGCCCGAGTCCGGCCATTTGCCAGAACAACCATTCGTTGACGACAACGCGCTCGCGCAGCATTGACGGCAGAAACTTGCCAGTCTTCTCAGCCAGATACTGCAGGATCGCGCCTGATTCAAAAATGCTGATTGGCGACTCGCCATCGGCGGGCGCTTGATCGACGATCGCCGGCATGCGGTTGTTCGGCGCTATCTTGAGAAATGCATCCTCGAACTGCTCGGCCTTGCCTATGTTGATCGGCTTTATCGTGTAGTCGAGGCCAGCCTCTTCAAGAAACAGGGTGATCTTGTGGCCGTTTGGTGTCGGCCAATAGTAGAGATCAATCATAGCGGCATCCTTAAATCGTCGACTGGCCTCCATCGATTGGGCGATTTCGCAGGTGATTCAAGGTGTCGATAGTGACCGGGCAGAGCAAAAGTATGCAGAAGCCGGTTCGATGCGAAGATTCAAGTTCGATCAGACAGCTCTATTTGCCGACGCAAAAGTCCGCGAAAATCCGGCCAAGGAGATCGTCGCTGCTGACAGTGCCGGTGATTTCACCGAG
>JBBSVJ010000098.1:0-12520 GCA_038233665.1 Lysobacterales bacterium | reverse complement strand
GATACGGAAGCCATCGGCAACCGTTGGATCACCTCCATTGAGGCGAATCATTGCCGACCCGATAAGGGCCGAGTTGAACAAGATGATGACAAAATACTGGACCACGTAAAACACAAACAAGAAGACGTAAAACAGCGGATTCATGTGCTCACGATCCAGACCGCTGAACAGCCCGGCAAAGAGTGCCGGTACAAAGAAAGTCGCAGCGACCAGGATGCAACTGATTGCTGAAAGCAACGGAAACACCAGCAGCTCTTTGTCGGACCGCAGCACCGATGCACTCGACTTGATCAGCGACCAGCTGTGGGAGAATTTTTCAAACATGTTGGCGTTCCTGGTTTCGGGTTTGAGGCTGTCTACCGACAATGAACCGGAAGTATAACCGGGCTGAATCGCCGCGCTGATAGCACTGCATTCAAGAGTGCATGAGGGCAGTCGGAGACATCCAGCGTAGAATGCGGCTTCCGATATCCACACCCGGTTGCGCCCATGGCTGTCAGCGTCTTCGACCTTTTCAAGATTGGTATTGGCCCGTCCTCTTCGCACACGGTAGGACCGATGCGTGCGGCAGCACGCTTTACCACCCGTTGGCTCGATGAGCGCGAACTGCTCGAAAAGACCACGCGCATCCGCGCTGAGTTGTTCGGGTCACTGGCCTTGACTGGCCGTGGGCATGGCACCGACAAAGCCGTGCTATGTGGTCTCGAAGGCGAATGGCCGGACAGCATCGATCCTGACGTGATTCCCGAAAAACTCTCGCGCATTCGCACCAGCAAAAGAATTTGCTTGCTCGGCAAGCACGAAATCGATTTCGACGAAAAAACCGACCTGATCTTCAATAAGCGACAAAAGCTTCCGTACCACAGCAACGGCATGCGCTTCAGCGCATTCGATGCCGATGGAAACGAACTGGCGAATCGCGAGTATTACTCGGTCGGCGGCGGATTTGTCGTCAATCACGATGAGGCGGCGGATGATCGTATCGTCGCGGATACGACCCAAGTGCCCTACCCGTTCAACAGCGGTGATGAATTGCTCGCGCGCTGCGAGGAATCCGGGCTCAGTATCGCTGGAGTCATTCTCGCCAACGAGCAGGTCTGGCGCAGCGAAACCGAGATTCGCGAAGGCCTGTTGAATCTATGGAATGCCATGCAGGATTGCGTCGCGCGCGGCATGCGTCAAACCGGCGTTCTTCCCGGCGGCCTCAAGGTGGCTAGACGGGCGCCGGCGATGGTTGCAGAACTGCGCGAGCGACCCGAGATGGCGCTGCGCGATCCATTGACGATACTCGACTGGGTCAACTTGTATGCGCTGGCTGTCAACGAAGAAAATGCCGCCGGTGGACGCGTGGTCACGGCACCAACCAATGGAGCGGCCGGCATCCTGCCAGCCGTTATGCATTACTACGAGCGTTTCTGCGCAGGCTCGAACCAGGCGGGGATTGTCGATTTTCTACTGACCGCTGGCGCGATCGGAATCTTGTACAAGGAAAACGCGTCTATTTCGGGCGCTGAAGTTGGCTGCCAGGGCGAAGTCGGTGTGGCGTGCTCGATGGCCGCTGGCGGACTCACCGCGGCACTCGGCGGCAGCATCTATCAAGTGGAGAATGCCGCCGAGATCGGCATGGAGCACAACCTCGGACTGACCTGTGATCCCATCGGCGGCCTCGTGCAGATTCCGTGCATCGAGCGCAATGCAATGGGATCGGTCAAGGCGATCAATGCGCAGCGTCTGGCTATGCGCGGCGATGGCAAGCACCGTGTTTCACTCGACAAGGTAATCAAGACGATGCGTGATACTGGCCGCGACATGCGCGACAAGTACAAGGAAACCTCGCGCGGCGGTCTTGCAGTGAACGTTATCGAGTGCTGAGAGTCAGCCGTCGATTACGCCTGAAGAAGTCGATCTGATTGGCGATCTCTAATGCATACGTGGATTGTTCCATTGTCCTGTCTGAATCGAGTGTCTCAGCGCATCGAGCCATGTACTCACATCGAGACCTCGCGAGGCCAGCCAATCGGTATCGAACAGAGTCTCGCGATAGCGCTCGCCGCGATCTCCGAGCAAGGTAACGATGCTTCCGGTTTCTCCGCGCTCGCGCATGTCACAAGCGAGCTTCACGCACGCGGTAAGATTCGTTCCTGAGGATCCGCCATAGCGCTGGCCCAGCAAACTTTCGAGTTGCCAAGCGGCCGCGATCGAGGCTCCGTCGTCAACCTCGCAGACATGATCGACGATCTCAAAAAGGAAACCCGGCTCGACCTCGGGGCGACCAATCCCTTCGATCAACGTCGGCTGGCTGGCCCGGCTGCGGCGATCGCTGGATTTCCAGCCTTCAGCGAAGGCCCCGCCGCGTGGCTCGGCGACACAGAGTTGCGTTGCCAAACGGCGATAGCGAAGATAGCGGCCGATTGTTGCCGAGGTACCGCCGGTACCCGCTCCGCATACGATCCAGCGTGGCTCGGGATGCGCTTCCTTGCGCATCTGACCGATGATGGATTCGGCGATATTGTTATTTCCGCGCCAATCCGTCGCTCGCTCGGCGAGACCAAACTGGTCAAGATGACAAGCCCCACTGACCGCGATTTCGCGGGCACGAGTGTGAACTTGGCCTGGATCTGCGACCAAATCGCATCGACCGCCAAGTGCTTGCACATCACGAATTTTTGCTGGAGACGTGCAGGCAGGCATCACCGCAGTGAATGAAAGGCCAAGCAGCCGGGCGAACCAGGCTTCCGAAATTGCCGTGCTGCCGGACGACGCATCGACCACCGTCTGGCCTTCTCCGAGACGACCATTGCATAAAGCGTATAAGTACAATGATCGCGCAAGCCGATGTTTGAGGCTGCCCGATGCATGGGCCGATTCATCCTTGAAGTAGAAATCAATACCGGGGAAACCCGGCATCGACAGATGCAACAGATGGGTATCAGCCGATCGTGTGGCCTCACTCTCCAGACGCGCGATCGCCTGCAGACTCCATGCTCGGGTTCTGCGTGCAATCTGCTCGTGTGACGCCGTTCGATTGGCCGATCCATGTGCGCCACGGCTGTCCGGTTCGACAGGCATGATCGCCCGTTCCTGATCCGGATCAGCTTCGTTCGTTTCGGCTTGCATCTCGATCACTCCTCATTAGCCGTCAGGATTGCCCGTTGGCTTTCGGACGTGGCTCCGTTGCTGACCGATTGCACGCGTTTCGGTTTGATCCACAAACGAGCGACAAACCAGGTAAACAACAACATGCCCACGGCGAAAATTGTGTCACCGGGTACACGCATCCAGACCAGCAAGTGGATGATCGGCTGGGTCATGAACTCCGCGGAGCGCGCGTACCAATAGCCGTTTTCGAGTACCGCCGAAAGCTGCAGCACACCGAGTGGCAACAGGGTCAGCAAGGCCATCAGCGACAAGCCGATGTTGAGCGACCAGAAAGCGCCGCGCAGCCAACCCTCATTCCACTTCACGTCGGGTTTCATGCCGCGCATGCAGAACAGCATAAGCCCCAGACCAAGCATGCCATAGACACCAAATAGCGCCGTGTGTCCGTGCAGTGCTGTGAGGTTGAGACCTTGCATGTAGAACAGCGCCAATGGCGTGTTGATCAAAAACCCGAACAAACCCGCACCGACCAGGTTCCAGAATGAAACCGCGAGGAAAAACATGATCGGCCAGCGATAGCGTTGCATCCACGGCGTCGAGCGACCGTGCGACCAGGTTTCATACGCTTCCATGCCGATCAACGCGAGAGGCACCACTTCCAGCGCCGAGAACGACGCACCAAGGGCGATCACGCCAACCGTGGTGCCGGCAAAGTAGAGGTGATGAAAGGTTCCAAGCACGCCACCGGCCATGAAAATAATAGTCGCGAACAACACGTTGACGGTCGCCGTTGTGCCACGAACCAGGCCGAGCTTGACGAAGAGGAAGCTGATAACTGCCACCGCGAAGACTTCGAAGAAGCCTTCCACCCACAAGTGGACAACCCACCAACGCCAGTACTCGACCATCGAGATATGCGTGTGTTCGCTCCACATCAGACCCGCGCCGTAAAACAGGGCGATGGCTACGGTGGAGAGAAACAACAGACCGACAATCGAAGACATTTCGTCCTTGCGCCTGAGCGCGGGCAAAAGCGAACGGCCGACCAGAACCAGCCAGAGCAACAAACCGATAAACAGGAAGATCTGCCAGAAGCGACCCAGGTCGACATACTCCCAACCTTGATGGCCGAACCAGAAATTGTTCGCCAATCCCATTTTCTGCATGACAGCGAACCATTGGCCGGTAAACGCGCCAACCACGATTATCAACAAACAGACCCACAGCACGTTGACGCCGAGACGCTGGAATTTCGGCTCATGCCCGGAAACGGCCGGCCCAATGTAGAGCCCAGTCGCCAGCCACGCGGTAGCGATCCACAACACTGCCAATTGTGTGTGCCAGGTACGCGTCAACGAATACGGCAGAATCTGCGAAATATCGAAGCCGTAGAACTTCTGTCCCTCGACTTGGTAGTGCGCAGTAATCGCACCGAGCAGGATTTGCGTGAGGACCAGTGCCAGCACGACCCAGAAATATTTCGCGGTGGCGCGCATCGACGGCGTCACAACGATATCCGCCAGTGGATCGCGAGCAGGCGGGGTCAGGTGAGGCTCCTTGCTGTGCCAGGCCGCATAGTGCCAACCCAGCAAGCCGATTCCGGCGATCATGAACAGGATACTGAACATCGTCCACATGAACGATCCGGGTGTCGGCGTGTTGTCGATCAGCGGCTCGTAAGGCCAGTTGCTGGTGTAGCTGATCTTGCCTCCGGGCCGGTTGGTCGAAGCCGCCCAACTGCTCCAGAAGAAAAAGCTGGCGAGCTCCTCACGATGCTTGAGATCAGGCACCGTGTTTTCGCGCATGGCATACGCTTCGCGTAATTTATGCGTGGCCGGATCATTGCTGAACACGCTGACGTAGTGCGCCGCAACGTTTGAAATAGCCAGCGCGCGATCGTTTGAAACGCTGATCGTGCCCGTCGTTTGATTGAACGTGTTCGTGCGTAACTCGTCTTTCAGGCGAGCCCTCAATGACGCCTGCTCCGGTCCGGCCAGATTGGCATAAGTCGCCGCGTAATCACGCCGCGCCCAGATATCAAGCAAATCGCTGGCCTCACGATGCAACCAGTCGGCACTCCAATCCGGAGCAACCAGCGCACCATGTCCCCAGATCGAGCCGAGCTGCTGGCCGCCGAAGGATTGCCAGACCTGCCGTCCTTCCTCGAAATCGGCGCGGGTGAACAGCACATCTCCCGAAGCGGCAACGACTCTTTCAGGTAGCGGCGGAGCTTGTCGATGAATCTCGTTACCCATCCAGAGCAACACGGCAAACGTCGAACCCAGCAGCAAGCCGAGTGCAATCCAAAGACGACGCGTAACGGACATGACACATTCCTGATTGAAGGAGATGCGCCATTGTCCGAATACCGGCAAAAACCGGCGCTGACGTGGATCAAGTCGTCACAAGAAACGCAAAACAAATGCACCGCAGGAGCGCGTTTATGGGCGAGTGTTTATAGTGATCGAAACCAGGATTCGGCGGTGGCGGGCCCTTTAAGACTTTGCCAGCCCAGAGTTCAGTCGTGCAGGATGCAACGCGCGATCTGGCGCAGTTGGCCCGCTTGCAACAGCTCGACATCGCGTTCGTCGACCCGAATAAGACCTTGATCCTGGAATCGGCGCAGCACGCGACTGACGGTTTCAGGTGCCAGTCGCAGATGATTGGCAATGTCACCGCGCGCCATGCTCAGGCGAAAGCGCGTCGCGGAAAATCCTCGTGCAGCGAATCGATCCGCAAGCAGGATCAGAAAAGCCGCCATCCGTTCGTTGGCATTGTGATCGCCGGCAAGCAGGGCCGCCTTGCCGATATCGGCACTGAGCAGACGAAACAACTGTTGCTGGATTCCCGGCATGCGCGTGGCCAGGGTGGCCAGTGCAGGAAATGAAAATCGACACAAGTAAACCGTATCGAGCGCAACTGCATTGCAGGGATAGCGCTCGGGATGAATTGCATTGAGCCCGACCATTTCTCCTGGCAGATGGAAACCAAGAATCTGCTCGCGACCCTCCTCGTCAACCACTGAGGTTTTCACGGTGCCAGCTCGGACCGCAAATATCGACTCGAACTTCTCACCGGTGCGAAACAATAGGTCACCGGCATGAAACGGGCCGACGTGCTCGACCAGGCAATGCAGCTCCTGCAGGGCTGGCTTGTCATAGCCGCCCGGCAGGCACACTTCGCCGAACGCGCAGGTCGAACAGAAGCGAACGTTGTCGCCGTCGCCGGAACCAGGATCGATGGGCGCAAATCGCCCTATCGGCTTGATGTTACTCATTGCCACCAACGGGATCACGCCGGAACGGCGCGTTTCGGTCCGGCGATGATCAACAGATCACCACACCTGACGGACGCGATGATACGCAGTGTGCCGCCACTCTGTGAACCGCAGCGCGGTCTTGCATCGACTCGGCAGGACTGCGCGAGTGAAAGCCTACTCAGACGTTCGGCTCAGTCTTGATCGAGAACCGTCTTGATCTTGGCTATGAATTCGGGATCGGTCTTGCCCATGACGTCGCTGCGAGCGACGACCCGACCGTCGCTATCGAGCAGGATCAGCAAGCTCGAGTGATTGAATTCGCCATCATCGAGCTGGCGATACTGAATTCCCAACACCGCTGCAAGTTTGCGCACGTTGGAGGCATCTGTCCGCGCCAACGTCCAGCGACGGGTATCGATCTTGCGCTTGTCGGCCTGCGCCTTGAGAGTAGCTGGATCATCGCGCTTGGCGTCAAAGCTAACCATCAATACGGACAATTTGGCTCTCTGGTTCTCGTCGAGCTCGCGTTCGGTCATGCGTGCCGTGTCGATGATCAGCGGGCACATGTAGGGGCACGAGGTATAGAACATCGTGATCAGACGCGGCTTGCCGCGCAAACTGGCGAAGGTGAAAGACTTTCCATCCTGATCGACCATCGGAGTCTGCAACTGGTAGACCGAATCGCCCGGCAACTCGGCCGCCTGCAGCAGCGAAAAGCCACTCGAAGCCAGCATCAGGGTGAGCAGCATGCTGCCGAGCAAACGGCCATTGAGGTGGATCATTGCGACGCTCCCGGTTGCGCACGTACACAGCGGAAACCCAGATTCCCGGTAACATCCGCGCCTTTCAGTGAGGACAACATGGCAATGCGCATGAGGATCGCGTAGTTGTCACGATCCTGCATCGTCAACGCCCCGGCCCCGCAAAACTTGAGCAGATCCGGATCTCCTTGATTGCGACTATCCGAGCTGATGAAGAGAGCATTGAAGTCATCGACCCACTCCCAGACCAGACCATGCAAATCGCGAACACCGTATGCATTCGGCTCGCCACCGATCTGGGCGAGGTCACCACTTGAAGTTTGCGCGTACCAACCAAGAATGCGATTGCGCCAGGCCGGATCGCTGCGTGCATCGCGGCGCGTGGCGTCGGCCGCGGCCACGTATTCCCATTCATGCCAGGTCGGAAGCCGTGCACTTTCACTTTCACAAAATGCCTGTGCAGCGAACCAGCTGACCTTGACCACGGGCTCTTGAGCATGCGCAGCGGCAATCTCAGCGGCCCCCGCCCATTGGTCCAGGTAACGCGATTCGGCAAACACGGCGGCCACCTTGTCGCGCCGCCATTCTGGATTCTTCTTGACGAACGACAGAAACTCGTCGTTTGTCACCGGTTCGCTGCGCATGGCCATCGACTTGATCGCAACATCGATGGGCGTATCGGCCGTTGGCAACACCGATTGATAGGCGCCGCCGGGAATATCGATGTACTCCGCGGCAGCAACATTCATCGCCAACCCCAAAGCGATCATTCCTGCAGCCAGCCGGGATCCCTGCCGACTGGCTGCATGCGTCACGCTGGAGACGAAAAACTTCATTAGTGCGCGGCACCTTCTGCACGCGGCGTTTCCTTGCGCACCTTGTCAACCTGATCGGCGGTGACGCGGCCATCATCGTTGCCCCAGCTATTGAATACATAGGTCAGGATGTTCGCGATCTCGTCGTTGTTGAGCTGGCTCATCGGCGGCATGACCGAATCGTATTCCTTGCCGTTCACAGTGATTTTTCCGGTCAAGCCATTGAGCACGTACTTGATGGCCGCCTCGGGATCCTTGGCAAGGAAATCCGACTTTGCCAGCGGCGGGAAGACACCGGCAAGCCCTTCGCCATTGTCTTGGTGACAGACCGAACAGGTACCCGTGAAGTGCGCCTTGCCTGCCGCGACCTGCTGTTCAAGGGTCAGTGTTCCGCTGACCGCCGACTCACGCGCCTCGGAAACCGGTTCCAGACTGGCCGCCTTATCGCCGAGATAGACCGAATCGACCTCCTTGCCCGAGTAGATTGCCTTGTTTTCTGGACCATCGACCTTGAGGATCGCCAAAGCTCCCTTGTTGAATGCGCGAAAGATCGAGTGATCGACGATCACATAGCTGCCCGGCACCTCGACATGGAATTCCGCCATCATCGCGCCGCCCGACGGAATCAGCGTGGTCTGGACATTTTCCTGGAAGTGAGTGCCGCCCTCGTACCAGACCTTGTCGAAGATCTCGCCGATCACGTGGAAACTCGACACCAGGTTCGGCCCGCCGTTGCCGACGAACAGACGCACGTCTTCGCCCGTCTTGGCCTTCAGTGCCTTGTCGTTGATCAGCGAGCCTTCCGAGCCGTTAAACAACACGTAAGTCGGGTTTTCATCGATGGCTTTCTGCATGTCGAATGCCTGCAGACCTTTCTCGCGATATTTACCAACCGTATAGAAATCACCCTGCATCACGTAGTACTCGTGATCGACCGGCGGCAAGCCTTCCGGCGGCTCGACCAGGATCATCCCGTACATGCCGTTGGCGATATGCATGCCGACGGGTGCTGTGGCGCAGTGATAGACGAACAGGCCGTGATTGAGTGCTTTGAAAGTGAACTGCGACTCATGCCCTGGTGCGGTGAAGCTTGATGCGGCACCACCACCCGGTCCGGTCACACCGTGCAGATCGATGTTGTGCGGCATTTTGGAATCCGGATGATTCTTCAGATGGAACTCGACCGTGTCGCCCTGGCGCACGCGGATGAAGCTGCCAGGCACCGTGCCACCAAAGGTCCAGAAGGTGTAGCGAACGCCTTCAGAAATCTCCAGCTCCAGCTCACGCACCTCGAGCTCGACGATGACCTTGGCCGGCGCGTGACGCCCGGTCGCAGGCGGAACGTTCGGTGGGCTGGTCAGCACGGCATGCACGGGCTCGCCTTGCGGTGGACCGAAATCCCCCTTCGCCGAGCCGCCGGTTTCCACGGGTTTGGATGCCGTGGAGCCCGCACTCCCGGAAGTTGATTGCGTATCGGATGAACACGCTCCAATCAACAAGGCAGACAGGGCTATCGCAATCATTACCGGTTTCATCAGTGGTCCTTGAATCATGGTTTTGGAATAGGCCACACGTTATGTCGCGCGGGTCGATTGCGTCTTGATCGTGATCAAGCAAAGGCGTTGCCAACAAACACCCTGCGACAAGCTGCCACAAGCACTGCAAGGCAGGGTTTGCGCGGCAAAGCGGCGCCACTCACACCATCGCGCGTGCTCGTGCTTGCATCGCAATGAAGCCTGCGTGAGGCTCTATCCTGCCCATGATCCTGATCACACCGATTCCAATCGAAATTTCGGCCCCTGCGTTTCCGAGAACGTGTTGGTGTTTGATCGAGCATGCCCAGTGAACGGCTCGCTGACGATCGCCGCCGCGCTGCTGCTAGGCCTGTTGGCCAGCGGCCATTGCCTGTTGATGTGTGGTGGCATCTCGATGGCCCTCGGCGTGGCCACGGCCAAGGACGAACGTGGAAGACCGCGTCGCGGTCTACTTCTTGGTTACCAGCTTGGCCGAATAACTTCTTACTCGTTGGCGGGTTTGCTGATCGGAACGATCGCCGGCGGATTGATTGGCATGCTCGATATCGAGCGCGTGCGCCTGGCCCTGCGCTTCGCAAGTGCGGCTGCCCTGTTGCTCGCGGCGCTGGTGATGCTTGGCGTGGTGCGTGATCCCGGATCGGCGATCGGCAAGCGATTGTGGTCAAAAATCGCCCCGCTTGGCCGACGCCTGATCCCGGTTTCAAATCTGCCGCGAGCGTTCGCTTTCGGCATGCTCTGGGGCTGGATGCCGTGCGGCCTTGTTTACACGGTTTTGTTGATCGCCGCGCTCAATGCCCAGGCCTGGTCGTCGGCCGCAATCATGGCTGCATTTGGTCTCGGCACCCTGCCCGCGATGCTGATCACCTCATGGGGCGCGCCGCGGTTGATCGGCATTTTCTCGAATACCGTGGTGCGCCGATCAGCCGGAATCGTGCTGTTGATCAGTGCCGCATTGACGATGGCAGGACCGCTACTGATCAGTCACGCGCCGTGGTTGCAGGGATGGCTGCCGTTCGACTGTAGCCCGTCATGATCGACGGGCGTCAACACCTCTTCAAAGCGCGTTTGAATAAGCGGGCTTGAACTCACCCGCAGCCTTTCCGAGGTAGGCATCGAAGCACATGGCGACGATGCGCAACAGAAAGCGTCCGCGCGGCGTGATGCGGATTTCCCCGAGCGGCAGATCGACCAAACCGTCAACCTGCAAAGCTTTCAGACGCAGAATTTCCGCCGCGAAATAGTCGTTGAACTCGATGCCGTAGTGATCGCCAAACGCACGCATGTCGAGCTCGCCGTGGCACATCAGCTGCTGTATCACGTCGGCCCGGATCACATCATCATCGCTTAGCAACATGCCGCGCTGCATCGGCAGATGACCGTGATCGATCGCCAAATAGTAGCCCTGCAAATTTCGTGCATTTTGGTGAAAGCTCCGGCCTATATGGCCGATGGAACTCATGCCCAAACCGATCAAATCGCAATCGCCATGGGTTGAGTACCCTTGGAAATTCCGCTGCATCGTGCCGTGGCGCTGAGCACGCGCAAGATCATCATCGGGCAAGGCGAAATGATCGAGTCCAATGTAGCGAAAGCCGGCCGTCGCAAGGGTTTCCACGGTCTGGCCGATCAATGCGAGACGAGTTGCTGCATCGGGCAGATCGGCTTCCTTGATCTGGTTCTGCGCGCGAAACCGCTCGGGCATGTGCGCATAGGAATAGGTCGCAATCCGGTCGGGTCGCAGGGCGATTACTGCATCGAGCGTTTGCGCAAACTTCGTCGTGGTTTGTTTGGGCAAGCCATGGATCAGATCGACGCTGACCGAGCGGAAACCGACCTCACGCGCGGTATCGATGATTTCGCGGGTTTGCTCGATGCTCTGCACCCGATTTACCGCAACTTGTACATCGTGATCGAAATCCTGGATGCCGAGAGACAGCCGATTGAACCCGGCATCTGCCAGCATGCGCACGGTACTCGCATCGGCAAAACGCGGATCAACCTCGATACCGAATTCGCGATCAGGCTCTTCGGATAGATTGAATCCGTCGGCCAGTGCATCGAGCAGACGGGTCATTTGCTCGGCGTCGAGGAAATTCGGCGTACCACCGCCCAGGTGCAGCTGATTGACGCGGCGATCGTGATCGAACATTGGCGCCGTCATTTCGATCTCACGCAACAAACGGCCCAGGTATTCGTCAGCGCGTCGTTTGTCGCGAGTGATGATGCGCGTACATCCGCAGTAAAAGCACGGGCTCAGGCAGAACGGAATGTGCACATAGATCGACAGCGCGCGCGGAATCGGATCCTCGTTCGACGCTCGAACAATTTCGCGAAGCTCATCTTCGGAGAATCGTTCGTGAAATTGAGGCGCAGTCGGATACGAGGTATAGCGCGGACCGCGAATGTCGTAGCGCGAGACAAGCTCCGCGTCGAACACCTGGGTGCTGACTGAGAGCGGTGAAGAAAGTGAGTGCGCGTGCATGGCCATCGCTGAATGCTGCGCGAGCATTGCCTTGCCTGCATTGATCCAGATCAACCAAGAAAGCCGCAATCCAGACCTGTTTGCTTCTTCACCGAATCAACTATCGGCTTCCCACCGGGATCAGTCTGGGCTAGGTCCGAACCTGAGGTGCTCAGAATGGGTTCTTTCAGCCTGATCTGATAATCGGCAACCAGATTGCCAACGCAATCAACGTCGCCAACAAGACCGGCGGGGTCAGGATCAAACCGATCTTCATGTATTGGCCCCAGCCAATCCGAATGCCCTTGCCCGCCAGCACATGCAACCAAAGAAGAGTCGCCAGGCTTCCGATCGGGGTAAATTTAGGACCCAGGTCATTGCCGATCACATTGGCATAGACCATCAGTTCACGAGTCAAGTCATCGACATTCGCATGCTGAATTGCGAGCGCACCGACCAGCGTGGACGGCAGATTGTTCATCACGGAAGCAACGGTGGCGGATAAAAATCCAGTAGCCAGAGTAGCGATGAACCTGCCTCGACCACCCAGCCAGGTGAGGGCCATCGCGGCGTAATCCGTTAGGCCCGCT
>JBBSVJ010000097.1:0-12526 GCA_038233665.1 Lysobacterales bacterium | reverse complement strand
TGCTCAAGGGTTGAGTCCTCGGTGTTTCAGCGTGAGCATCCAGCCAGCCAGTCATGTGGTGCGAGCCGCCCTCTCGAAAAGACCGTTACTTTTCCCCCGACGTATTTTTTCCATTCCAGCCAGACAGTTCGGGCGTGAAAGCGTCGCCTAAAGTTGTCGCCTCACAGGTTTCGGGTCAATCAACCGTCAACGTGATCGGACAATGATCGGACGGATGCTGATCCTCAGGCACGCCATAGGTGAATTCCGAGAAAGACCCCGGCACGCGGCGCGATGCAGCCTTCGGATCGAGCACGATGTGATCGATGAAGTTCGTATAGCGTTTGACGCAGGTCGCACCAGCGCCTTCCGCCGCGTCGAACAACGTCACCTGTGTGTTGAGACTTTTCCAGACCGAATCATCGGCCATTGCCAGCCGTCGATTCCAATCACCCAGCATGGCAAACGGAATACCTTCGGCCGTGCGCTCGGACATCCAGCGCTGCAAGATCGGCACCTGATCAAACAGCACCGGACACGGCTTCTTGAGGTCCCCCGCGGAACAGCCACTTTTCAGATGCAAGGCAAGCAGACGAAGCGGCTTTGCCTGCCCCACAGTAATGTCGACGCCCCAGCGCAAATCGGGATTGCCGATTGCGAGATCAGTCAAATCCGGATTCCGAACGAAATCCACTTTCTTGCGAATCGCAAAGCCGACTTTCTGATCACGAATGGTCGGTCCGTCCGTGGCATCCCGACCACAGAAACCATGGCGGCCACTCGATGGACGCTGTGACATGACGATCGTGTAGCGATCGGCGGGGAACACGCGCGCCGCTGCTGCTGCATTCTCAACCTCTTCGAAGGCGACGATGTCCGCATCCAGTTGCCTGGCATAACCGCGCAGCGCGGCGTAGTCGGCTTCGGTTCGCGGACGACACCCCAATCCATCGCGTTCTGCGAGGTGCTCAAGGTTCCAACTGGCGATCTTCAGTGTTTTCGGCGATGCCGATTCGCGCATGTTGTGCGGCGTGCACGCGCTGATCGCGACACGCAACACAACGCCAGCAATGGCTTTGAAATAGTTCACTGAGTGTTCCCGGAAAAGTTTGAAGCGACTCTGCGAATCGCGCAATCGATTCATGCCGATTCCGGCAATAAGGCGTTGTGATAAACCTCTTGCACATCGTCGAGTTCTTCAAGCCAGTCGAGCAGATCGGCAAAGGTTTCGGCGGCCTCGCCACTGATTGCGATCCGATTTTCGGGGCGCATGACCACGCCATCTTCGATCGTCTCGAATCCGGCAGCCAGCATCGCCGCCTTGATTGTTTCGAAATTCTCGGATGCGCAGAGAACCGTGCTGCGCCCTGCACCGTTGACGATGTCGTCAGCGCCAGCCTCCAGGGCGGCCTCAAGGATTTTTTCCTCGGCCTCAGCGGAGGAAGTTTCAAACACCAGTTCGCCGACGCGGGCAAACTGAAAAGCAACCGATCCGTTGGTGCCCAGATTGCCGCCATGCTTGGACAACGCATGCCGAACATCGGCCACCGTGCGCACCGAGTTGTCGGTCATCGCATCGATGATCAAGGCCACCCCACCTGGGCCATAGCCTTCGTAGCGGTGCTCTTCCATGTCATCGGCACCATCCGCACCCGAGCCACGCTTGACCGCGCGCTCGATCGTGTCTTTGGTCATGTTGGCCGACAACGCTTTTTCGATACCGATGCGCAGGCGCGCATTGGTTGCCGGGTCGCCGCCATTGCGAGAAGCAACCGTTATCTCACGAATCAGCTTGGTGAAAATCTTGCCGCGCTTCGCGTCTTCGGCATTTTTGCGACCTTCGATACTGGGGCCTCTGCCCATGGGATTACCTGCAACGTGTGGGGTTGAGAACGGCAGCGACTTTGCAACGAGGCTCAGGCGCAGTTCGGATGCGAATTCTAGCAGGGCTCGGCATCTCCGCTCGATAGCGGCATCATGCCGGCTTTCCCCGATGATGAATCCCATGAGCAGACGCCACTTCATGCAAGTCGATGTATTTTCAGACCGGGCCGGTTTCGGCAATCCGCTGGCTGTCGTGCTTGATGCAGAAGACCTCGACAGCGCCCAGATGCAGCATTTCGCCAACTGGACGAATCTTTCCGAGACGATCTTCCTGCTGGCACCGACCCAGGCCTCTGCCGACTACCGCGTGCGTATCTTCACGCCCAGGCAGGAATTGTCCTTTGCCGGTCATCCCAGTGTCGGCGCGGCTTGGGTTGCGATCCATGCCGGGCTTGTTGAATCGGGCCGGGAATGCCTGACTCAGGAATGTGCCGCAGGTTTGCTCGATGTTCGTATTGAGAGGATCGACAGCACCGTACGCAGCCATGTCGTTGCACCCGAGGCACGGATTATCAATCTCGATGATGAAACCCGAGCGCGGCTTTCCTCAATATTCTCAAAAGCCGAAAAATTCGACCCACTCCGATGCTGGAGCATCAACAATGGTCCGAACTGGCTGGTCGCGGAATTTCCCGATGAAGATTCAGTCCGTCGCTATCAGCCAACGCTGGCGCAAATTTCCGAGCTATGCATGAACGTTGCGGCCGTCGGTCTGGCTATTTTCGCGCCAAGTCGCGATTCAACACATCAACTCGCTGTGCGCGCTTTCTGTCCTGCCGATGGCATTCCCGAAGATCCGGTCACCGGCAGTGTCAACGCCGGTATCGCCGCTTTGCTTCACTCGCAAGGCAAACTCGCCGCGATCGGCACGAACTATCGCGCCAGCCAGGGAAGAGAAGTCGGTCGTGACGGCATTGTCGAGGTTTCCCGGGATACATGCGGGCGCATCTGGATTGGTGGCGATACCACCGCCGTCATCGAGGGGGCGCTGAACTGGCCTTGATCATCTGCGCATCCTTCAGCACCCAGCGCTCGTTGAGCCACGCCTGGAATCGAACGCGAAAGCTTGCATCGTTCTCGTAGTCGCCTTCGATCAGCTCGGCAGGAATCGGAATAACGTCAATCTGCACCCTGACTTCACCAACCCGACCGGCAAGCAGATCCATCACGCTGGGCCGACCTCGCGGGTAGATCAAGGTCACATCGATGATCGAATTGAGCATGCCGCCCATTGCACCCAGCACCAACGCGATGCCGCCTGCGCGCGGAACCAGCAGGTTCTCGTAGGGCGAACGTCGTCTATCGTGTTTTTGCTGAGTGAACCGCGTGCCTTCGACAAAATTCATTACCGACACGGGCAGATGCCGATACTTTTCGCAGGCCTCACGCGTAGCCTCGGTATCCTTTCCTCGCAACTCCGGATGCTTTTTAAGCGTGTCCTTCGAATAGCGGTTCATGAAGGGAAAATCGAGCGCCCACCAGGCCAGACCGAGCATCGGCACCCAGATCAGCTCTCTTTTGAGGAAGAACTTGAGGAACGGAATACGACGGTTGAATACTTTCTGCAAAACCGGGATATCCACCCAGCTCTGATGATTGCAGATGACCAGATACCAGCCTTTCCGCTGCAGCCCCTGCAAGCCTTCAACTTTGACATCAACGCCCGCGGTGTAAGTGACCAAGGTGCTGTTGACCCAGATCCAGCTTTCGGCAATCTGCACAAGCACGCGCGAGATCACTACACGAAATCCGTGGATCGGAACCAGCAACTTTAGAACTGCGAGTAGCAGCAAAGGTGTGGCGTGGATGACGGTATTGAGGACGATGATCGAAGCATTCAGCGCAATGCGCGGGTAGCCAAGTACGGATTGCAGCATGGAAGCTCGATGGAATCGGATTCAGGTGCGGCACCCTACCAGTGTGTCCGGTTCCGCGCACGTTCTCGCGTGTCACGCTTTAACGAGCGCAGATGATCTGAGGCGGCAAACGGCTCGCTCACCGCGGCTTTTCGCGCGGCTCAAATCCGCTGCAATGGCTGCGACTCATGCAGTGACGAAAGCCGCTGCATCAACGCTGGATCCACGGCGAAATGCTGCGAATCAATGGATTGGACCATCGGTCCGACTGCGCCGGCGTTGAGTATGAAAGCGCCGCGATAGTTTGCCAGCTGATCGATTCGAATCGGCTGAATCCGAGTTTCGATCCCTTGTTCGCGCAAGCCCGCATCAAGCAGCTGACGCGTAATTCCAAACAAGGCCGGCGCGGACGGCCAGATCACACGCTGGCCATCCCAAAAGCCGATATTCCAGGTCGAGCCTTCCGAAATTTCGCCATTTCTCGTAGTCAGCAATACGTCGTCGAAATCAGCCATTCGCACCTGCCGCGCGTAATGCAAAAGATCGAACATGCCGATGTGCTTGATCTGCGGCAGCACGCGCTCATGCTGAACCGTACACAGGCGCAGCGCCGCGCTCCGAGGCATGCTCGGTGCGCGCATCGTCATCAACACGTCAACAGGCACCGAACGCTCGGGATGGTGCCGATCGAATACCCTCGAGAACACCGTGATACGTAGTGAGGCGGGCTTCTCATTGATGACTTCACGAGCCCACAAGCGCACCTGCTCGACATCGAGTTCGCTGCCAAACATCGTTCGCGTCGCATCGGCAAGGCGACGCAGGTGAAGATCGAAACCGTGCGCTCGGCGATCACGCACTTGCAAGCTTGTGAAATGCCCGTAATTGATCTGGCCAAGGATCGCCAGCTCATAGGCGCGTGGTGGACGCCCGTTCAACTGCATGGCGGGGCCTCCATTTCTGCTATCTCCCGGGCGGCGGCTGATCGATCGCGAGTCGGCTTTGTCGATCAGACCAAGCCCGCCAGGACCATCACCAAGCCTGCAATCGATACCGCCCAAACCAGCGTGCGCAGATAGGGAATGCCCGCCGCATAGATAGGCAGATAAGCAAGCCGTGCCCAGAAATACAGTTGCGCACCGAGTGCCGTCTGCGCATCACCCTTCTGCATCAGAACAACCGCGAGCACCGCACTTGCGAAGAACACAAAGGTCTCAAGAAAATTGCGACTGGCTCGATCCAGTCTGGCGGCGACACCGGTCAAAGGTTCGGCCAACCCATCACGCGCACCCACGTTCCAGCTCAAGCCGCGTTGCAAGGTCGAGAAAATCGCCGCCAATGCGATCTGCACCAGACCGAGCACGATGGACCAGAGCAGCATCTTCATCTCAATTGACATGGCATCCTCCTGATTCGGATTCAGAGTGTGCCCACATTCCCATCAAGCACACAATCTGCGCTTCGCAATCGACGGCGCTGTGGCATTCTTGCGCCGCGCGTGAAGCGACTATTTCCGCCCAGCAACCACCACCAACGAGAAATCCGTGAGCTCCCTGACTGCCGAAAGCAAAGCCCAGTTCCAGATCCATTTTTGCGTGGTGCTTTGGGGCTTTACGCCCATTCTCGGCAAGATGATTTCGTTGGCCGCTCTGCCACTGGTCTGGTGGCGCATGCTTGTGGTCGTTGCGGTCATCGCATTGATTCCACGTGCGTGGCGCGGCTTTCGTGCGATGTCGCTGAAGCTTGTGCTTTCCTACGCCGGCATCGGTGTACTTGTGGCCCTGCACTGGCTGACTTTTTACGGTGCGATCAAACTGGCCAATGCCTCCGTCGCCGCCACCTGTATCGCATTGGCTACCGCCTTCACTGCGCTGATCGAGCCGAAACTGGCGCATCGCCCATTTTCCAAGCGTGAGCTCGCTCTCGGTATCGGCGTACTGCCGGGCGTTGCCCTCGTTGTTGGCGGCGTGCCTGATGATTTCCGCATAGGTATCATCGTTGGCGCAATTTCGGCCTTGTTCGTTGCACTGGTCAGTTCACTCAACAAGCGCCTGGTCGAACACGGCGATCCGTTGACGGTAACCGGCATCGAACTTGGCGCCGGAACGCTCGCCCTGACCTTGCTGTCGCCGCTGATGCCATGGATTTTCCCGGCTTTTTCGGGAAGCCTTTTCAGTATTCCGAGCGGGCACGACATGCTGCTGATTGCCACGCTTTCGATCGTCTGCACCTTGCTGCCGTTTGCGCTATCTCTGGTCGCCTTGCGCCATATGACGGCGTTCGGCGCTCAGCTCGCGGTCAACATGGAGCCGATCTACGCGATCATTCTTGCGGCAATCCTGTTCGGTGAACAGCGCGAACTGAAGCCGCTTTTCTACGCAGGTGTGGTCATCATCCTCGCGGCGGTTTTCATCCATCCGCTGCTCGGCAAGCGCAAAAAACATGTGCAGCCCGAGATTCTCGCGGTTGCGGAAGCCAAGAACATCCTTGAGTGATTGGCCAGGCGAGGGTCCCGCTCAGGCAAGCAGTTGACGCAGAGCCGGCAGATACTTTTCCGCAGAACCCGTGTTCACCACGATCACGCGCTCACCGCTTTTGATCAAGCTTCGATCCAGCAACTGCGGCAGGGCGGCCAGGCATGCCGCGCCTTCCGGACTGATCCACCAGTGCGTTTCGTGCCATACCCGTTTCAATTCGGTCTCGATGTCGGACTCCTCGACGGCAATGGCTGCACCCGCGCTGGCACGGATGATTTCGAGTACGCGGAAATGACCGACGCCTCCGGGCACGTTCAAGCCGAAGGCCAACGTGCCCTCGCCCGGCAGCGCGGTGGTATCCGCGGCACCTTCATCAAATGCGCGGACCAGCGGATCCATCGCTGCACTTTGCACACAGATCATGCGCGGACGCCGCGAATCGATGATGCCCAGCGCTTCGAGTTCATCCCAGGCCTTCCACATGCCAAGCACGCCGGTGCCGCCACCGGTCGGATAGATCACCGCATCGGGCAACGACCAGCGCGCTTCACCAGGCATCGGTTCTGCCAGCTCCAGACCGAGCGATTTCTTGCCTTCGATACGCCAACCCGGCTCCTGAAACGTCGCCACTGAAAACCAGCCTTGCGAAATATATTTTTCCTTGAGCAACGCGCCAGCCTCGCGAATGGTTGGCCCGATCAATTCGAGGGTGACCCGATCCGGATGGCGGAACGCGGCTGCGGCCACATTGCCGAGAATCGGCGTTGGCGTGTCTTCCGGCATGGCGACGACCACCGACAATCCAGCCGCCAGTGCATAGCGGGTCAACGAATCACCGGCATTACCCTGGGTCGGCACGGCCAGTCGTTCGAGGCCGAGGCGCCTCGCCTGGGCAACGACCATGGCCATGCCACGATCCTTGAAACTCTGGGTCGGATTAGCGCCGTAGCCGACATGCGCTTTGCCCTCTTCCTTGAGAGCCAAGGCGATTCCGCATTTGGCTGCAAGCGGATGTGAGGAATAGTCGAGCAACGGTGTAGCACCTTCACCAAGCGCGACGATATGAGCGGCATCGATCGGATCAGTGACATCGAGTGCCATCAATCCGCCGAATCGCCACATGTCACGACGGCTCGGGTCATACCAGGAGCCTTGCGGCCGCTCGATAGCGAGTCGCTCCAGATCAAGCACCATCTCGACCGGTCGACCATCGACCGGATCCAGATTCATCGGCCTGTCAGCGGAGTATTCGACACCCGAGGCGATGCCGCGCAAGCAGCGTACAAACGACATATCCACTCTCCCGCAGTAATTCAGATCTTGGGCTCGATCAGATCCCAGCGATTACCGTAAAGATCCTCGAAGACGACCACCGTGCCATAGTCCTCATGGCGCGGCTCCTCGCAGAATCGCACGCCCTCAGATTTCATATGCGCATGGTCGGCGGCGAAATCATCCGTGTGCAGAAAAAGGAAAACCCGTCCGCCCGACTGATTGCCGATACGGCTGGCCTGTTCTTCATTCACTGCACGGGCCAGCAGCAGGCAGGCTCCCTGCGAGCCACGGGGCGCGAGCCTCACCCAGCGCTTTTCGCCACCCCTCGGCGTGTCTTCGATCAATTCGAATCGAAGTGCTCTCGTGTACCACTCGATCGCTTCATCGTAGTCGCGAACGATCAGGGCCATGGCGTGAAATTGTTGCGGCATCGGATTCTCCGTGTGCATTGCGCTGCAAACGAGTTCCCTGAGGACATCCGAACCCGTTGGATTGAAACATTCCCATCAGTAATAACCGACCCGATATAGAGCTGACTCGCCACAACCCTTGGATTCCCTGAACCGATTCTACGCAGACATTGGAAAAACCCGATCTAGCGGAGAACCCATGGTTTACGAGCGCGCCATTGGTCAGAGGGGTTGAGGTACAGGCATTCGGATGGATGGGTCATGTTGACGAATCTGGGCGAAAAATAGCATTTGATTGACCCACCAATCGTCACTACGGTCCAAACCTAGCGCTTCACGGTGGCCAAGGCTTGCCATCCAATCACGAGAACAATCCAAGCTGCAAATTGCACCGATGACAGAACCTCTCTTGGTGGATTCATTTGATTCTCATAAATCTGAGTGGCTTTTCGTCATAACTGGCGATCAAATTAAGAAAAAGCCGACAATTCGCCATGAAACTGGAATAAAGCGAGTCAATGATTTACCATTCAACGCGCATTAAATGGCGAATAAACCTTATTAATCGACGCTAATCGCCATTAAAGGTGATTTATGAGTGAAGACAACCAGCTCACTGATGTCAGCGTGCTCAAGGCTCTCGGGGCACGCGTCAATCGACAGCGGCTGCAACGCAATCAGACCCAAGCCGAGCTGGCCAGTGCGTCGGGCGTCTCCAAGCGCACTATCGAACGCCTTGAAGCAGGCGAATCGACCCAGCTTTCAAACTTCATCCGCATTCTGCGCGCGCTTGACCTGCTCGATGGCCTTGACCTGCTGATTCCCGAGCCACCGCCAAGCCCGATCGAACAACTCAAGCTACAAGGTCGTCAGCGCCAGCGTGCCTCATCAGTTCGCGAAGCCGAGCCCTCGTCAGTTGCATGGACTTGGAACGACGAATCATGACCACGGTTGCCGAAGTTCGCCTCTGGGGGCGCGCGATCGGCGCCGTTTCGGTCGATGATTCTGCCAGCACCGCACGATTTCAATACACCCCGGACTTCGCCCGTAGCGGCATCGAAGTTGCTCCGTTGATGATGCCGCTCGATGAGCGCGTCTATCAGTTTCCGAGATTGGCTCGCGACGCGTTTCATGGCTTGCCGGGCATGCTGGCCGACTCGTTGCCCGACCGCTTTGGCAATGCCTTGATCAATGCCTGGCTGGCGTCCCAAGGGCGCAGCCCGGAAAGTTTCAACGCGGTCGAACGCCTTTGTTATATCGGATCGCGAGGCATGGGCGCATTGGAGTTTGTGCCCGCAACCGGTCCGGCAGCGCGCGGCACGCACCGCGTAGAAATCGACGCCATGGTGCAATTGGCGTCCGATGTGCTCGCTCATCGACATCAACTCGATCATTCGCTGGCAGAAGCGCACTCAGCCGACACCTTGCGTGACATCTTGCGCGTTGGCACCTCGGCCGGTGGCGCCAGGGCCAAGGCAATCATCGCCTGGAACCCTGAAACCAACGAAGTTCGCTCTGGCCAGATCGAAACGAAAAGCGGGTTCGAGTACTGGATCCTCAAGTTTGATGGCGTCAGCAATAACAAGGACAAGGAACTCGACGATCCGAAAGGCTTCGGCGCGATTGAATATGCCTACGCTCTGATGGCGCGGGCCGCGGGCATCGACATCAACGAATGCCGGCTGCTCGAAGAGAACAACCGACGGCATTTCATGACTCGCCGCTTCGATCGGCTCGGTGACGGCCAGAAACTGCACATGCAGTCACTCGCCGCCCTCGCCCATTTCGATTTCAATTTGGCCGGCGCCTATAGTTACGAACAAGCGCTGTTGCTGATCCGCAAGCTGGAGCTCGGCATGAATGCCATCGAGCAACAATTCCGGCGCATGGTCTTCAATATCATTGCGCGCAATCAGGATGACCACGTCAAAAACATCGCGTTCCTGATGGACAAGACAGGTCGCTGGTCGTTATCGCCGGCATTTGATGTGACCTACAGCTTCAACCCGGATGGAATTTGGACCTCGCGACATCAAATGACGATGAACGGTAAACGCGATGGCTTCATTCTGGAAGATTTCCGCGAGTGTGCAAAATCGGCATCGATGAAACGCGGGCGCGCCGAGAGCATCGTCGATGAGGTGACAGAAGTGGTGAGCCGTTGGTCTGAATTTGCGGCTAGCGCGGCTGTCGCTCCGGCATGGGAGGCCATGATCAAGGAGAATTTGCATCTGGATATGGCTACAGAGCGTCGTTGAAATGGTCCTTCACGGCAGCATCCCGCCCGATGCTCTTTGGCAGGTTGCAAAAGCGCAATGGCCTCGCGACCGGCGGCAATCTGTTTCTCGGGTGGCTGAAAGGTGTTTGCAAAAACCCAAGCAGGCTTTGGTCCGGATCAATCATCGGGTGGAGCGGCTCAATCAGTGCAGACCGAGCTCAGGTCATCGAGCGAATCGCCTACGCTTTAGGCCGTCGTTTTCATCGGACCGCATCCACCGGGATCCGTCACTCCATCATCGAACCATACGTCGGCGACGTCGAACACGTATGCTGCAATGGAATCCAACATCAGGCCGCGCGCTTGCCAACGCGGCGCCCGAACACCCCAATGAGGTAACCCATGTCCATTGTCGATTTGCTCGTCATACTGGCCTTGTTCCAGTACATATTTTTCGCGGTCATGGTCGGCCGGGCCCGCGGAACCTACGGAATTTCCGCACCCGCCACCACAGGAAATCCGATTTTCGAGCGCCATTATCGGGTGCAAACCAATACCCTGGAAATGCTGATCCTGCTGATCCCTTCGGTCTGGATTGCAGCCTCGTACTGGCATCCCTGGTTCGTCGCCGCCATGCTGGTCGTCTATCTTGTAGGCCGCCAGATCTACTTCGCAACCTATATCAAGGATCCTAAAAAACGCTCATTGGGCTTCCTTTTGACCATTCTGCCGATCTTTGTCCTTCTGCTTGCTGGCGCAACCGGGGCCATGATGAGTGTGCTGCAGATAGAGTTCTGAGCGATCCATCCCGAGCTGGCAGAAGCCAATGATCACGATACGTTCGTGGAACGACACCGATGACCGGATAACGCAGCTCGAAGCAGCCAAGTTCTCGCTCGAATCGGTTTCCGCAAGTCGGCTGGTCTGGGTCGATCTGATCGGTGACGAAACGCTTGAACATAGCGAGTTTCTGCACAGTCGGCTGGGACTCGACAAACTGGCGGTCGATGACGCCATGCGTCACCGCCATCCACCGAAGTTCGAGATCCTCGATGAAGGCTGGAATTTCCTGCTCATGCGCGGTTTCGACGCCGCCAGTACCAGTGTCAAATTTGGCACCATCCAGCTCGCCTTGTTCTGGCGCGAAAATCTGGTCGTCACGCGTCATGCCAAACCCTCGGCAAGCATCGTCGAGGTCGAAAACCTGCTGTCTAGCGCCGATCAATCCGCGCCGGGCGATGCGTGGCAACTGATCTACACCATTTTGCGTCGGTTGCTCGATCGCTATCTGCCGATCCTGCTCAAGATTGAAGCCAGGCTGGAAGAGATCGAGGAACTGATCCTCAAACGCCCGAGCGACCGCTTGCTGGCCGAGCTGATGGAATTCAGCAGCCAGCTCAAACGCTTGCGCCGAATCGGCGGCTATCATGAGAAATGCTTCATCAGCTTGCGTACGCACGATCCGAAAGCACGCGGCATCAATGTGGGTCAGTTGACCGACCTGTTCGAACAAGCCGAACGCCTGCACAGCCTGGCGAGCTTGCAATACGAAACAACGGCCGATTTGACCAACGGCTATCTGTCCGTCTCCGCACACCGACTCAACAATGTCATGCGCGTATTGACCGTGGTCACCGTCCTGTTTGTACCGCTCACCTTCATCGCAGGCATCTACGGCATGAATTTCGAGTTCATGCCGGAGCTTAGATGGCGCTGGAGTTACTTCATCGTGCTCGGATCAATGGCCACGGTCGCGATCAGCTTGCTGGTTCTGTTCCGTCGTCGCGGATGGATTTAAGTTGACCTTCCGCTAGACATCTCGACCAGTTTGGCAACCGTGTTCAAATTGCGCGCAGTGCCCTGTTTCGCCGCGGGGATCTTCAAGCGTGAATCACGCATGCCTTCGCCGTAATGAACATAAATTTCGCGCGCCCCCAACGCGAAAGCCTCATTTTTAGCGCCACTGATATCTGCCAGCGCATTGTATCGAGAGTCATCATCAAGAAAAATGACCACCGCGCGATTCGGCGCCGCGTGCGGAAACGGATTGCGGCTCAGCACATCAGCCATCTCGGCGGCAGTGCGCAGCACGACTCCGACCGCCTTGCCGGCATAGTCAATCAAGGATGATTGAAGAAGCGATTTGATTGTCGCGGCATCAAACGGACTATCAAAAACCACGTTGCCGCTGGCGATATAGGTACGTACCTTAGCGAACCCCGCGTCTTCGCACAGCGCGCGAAGGTCGGCCATCGGCAACTTTCCCGTACCACCCACGTTGACTGCGCGCAACAATGCAATCCACGTGGCCGCAGGTGGCCGCTCAATTCGTTCGGTCATCGAAGTTCCTCAACCGAGACGGTCTGACACCTTACTTTCGGTTGAACCCAAATCCTCAGGAGTTGTTGATGCCAATCAAGCACAACT
>JBBSVJ010000096.1:0-12596 GCA_038233665.1 Lysobacterales bacterium | reverse complement strand
GCTGTCGCCATGTCATCGACAAATGCTTCAACACTGACCTCGAAGTTCACCTTCGCATACGCGGCGCGCGTTTTTTCCAGATGGCGGGCACCACATTGATGCCGAACCTTCAACACCACCCGATCACCTCGGCGCTGGATTACATCGGGAAGCATCGTATTGAGACTTTGCGCGCCCTGGCTACCGCCAAGCACGAGAATGTGAACCACGCCTTCGCGTCCGCTGAGCCGTTGCTGTGGCGTGGGCAGGCTGGAGATTGAGTTGCGCACCGGATTACCGACCCATTCCGCCGCAGGCAGGCTATTTGCAAATCCTGAAAGCGTTCGCTTGGCGAAATGTGCAAGCAACCGATTGGTCATTCCTGGCACACGATTCTGCTCATGCACAACCATTGGAACTTGCGCCAGCCAGGCGGCGATTCCGCCAGGGGCTGCGGCATAGCCACCCATCGACAGCACGCTGATCGGATGAAGTCGACGCAGGATGCGATAGGCCGCAAGAATGGCGCGAATCAAACGAAGCGGCGCGAGCGCAAAAGTAAGTAAGCCCTTTCCGCGAATGCCGCTGAAGTCCAGTGTATGTAGCTCGAAACCCGCTTCAGGCACCAGCCGACTTTCCAGACCAACCTTGCCGCCAAGCCACACGACGGCGACACCGCGCTCGCGCAATTCCTGGCCGACCGCAATGCCAGGGAAAATGTGTCCACCGGTGCCGCCGGCCATGATCAGGATTGGCCCGTTCATGCCGGCTGAGCTTCGTTGATGGCGTGATCGTCGCCGGTGGTCGAGACGGCCTGTGCCGCAGCGTTTTCTGCGCGCGACAACTCGTAACTGACCCGTGCGAGCAGGCCGATGGCAACGCAGGTCATCATTACGCTGGATCCGCCGGAGCTGATCAGCGGCAGGGTCAAGCCCTTGGTGGGCAAGACACCGAGATTGACGCCAATCGAGACCAATGCCTGAAAAGCGATCATCAACGAAACGCCGAATGCGCAATAGCCGCCAAATCGCTGACCTCGCTCCATGGCTCGCAAACCGACGCGCATGCCGCTACCGACCAGGCCGGCAAAGAGTCCAAGAACCAGAATGATGCCAAAGAAGCCAAGCTCCTCGGCGATCACTGCGAGAATGAAGTCGGTATGTGCCTCAGGCAAATAGAAAAGCTTCTGAACACTGGCGCCAAGACCAACGCCGAACCATTCTCCGCGACCCACGGCGATCAACGCCTGGGTCAACTGAAATCCTTCGTTGAATGGATCTGCCCAAGGATCCAGAAACGACTTCAGACGCTTCAAGCGATAGTCTTCGAACATCGCCGCCCAGGCCAACGCGGGCGTCGCGATGGCAGCCAGCAAACTGAGATTACGCAGACGCGCTCCGCCGAGCCAGACCATGCCGAGCGTGACCGCAGCGAGCAAGGTCGCACTGCCAAAATCCGGTTGCGCGAGCAGCAAGACGACAAGCATGCCAGCAATGCCGATAGGCTTGAGCACGCCGAGCATGCTGGCGTGGACACTTTCTCGATGCCGCACCAGATAACTGGCGAGATAGACAATCAGGATCAACTTGACCATCTCGACGGATTGAAACCCGGAGACTCCCAGATTTATCCATCGCCGCGCTCCGTTGATGCGCATGCCGATTCCCGGCACGAATACGAGCAGCAACAGGATAAATGCAATCAACAAAAGCAAAACAGCGTGCTTTTCTATTCTTGCCAATTCGATACGTGCAACGGCACAGGCCAGGCTGACACCCAGTCCAAGGAAGGCGAGATGGCGGTACAGATAATGGAGTGGCCCGACGTGTTGGCTGTCAGCGATCGAGATCGAACTGGAAGCAACCATGATCAGGCCGAGGCTGGCCAGGCCAATCGCAGACAGGACAACACCTCGATCGTAGCGGCCTTGCGGCGATCCACGTCGTTTCGCTTGTAAATTGGCAGTCATTCCAAACATCAACGCACCTTCAGGGTCGCGAGACCGACCAGCACCAGAACAACGCTGATGATCCAGAAACGCACAATCACGCGTGGCTCCGGCCAACCCTTGAGTTCAAAGTGATGGTGGATTGGTGCCATACGGAATATCCGCTTGCCGGTGAGCTTGAAGCTCGCCACCTGCAGAATCACCGAGGCGGTTTCCATGACAAACACGCCGCCCATGATCAACAGCACAATTTCCTGTCGCACAATTACTGCGATGGTTCCGATCGCGGCACCAACGGCGAGCGCTCCAATGTCGCCCATGAAGACTTGGGCCGGATAGGTGTTGAACCAGAGGAAACCCAAGCCGGCGCCGGCAAGGGCACCGCAAAAAATAACCAATTCACCGGCGCCGGGAATCGAGGGAATCTGTAGATAATTAGAAAATACGACGTTACCGGCCAGATAGGCGAACGCGCCGAGCGCGGTGACCACGAGCACGCTCGGCATGATGGCGAGACCGTCAAGTCCGTCGGTCAGATTGACTGCGTTTGAGAAGCCCACAATCATCAAGTAGGCAAGCGGCACGAAAAGTATGCCCAGCGGGATGGCAATGGTCTTGAATACCGGCAGATAGAGCGCCGTATGCGCGGGTAGATCTGCCTGGGTATAGAGAATCACGGCAACGGCCAGTCCGAAGACCGATTGCCAGAAATATTTCCAGCGCGAGGCCAGGCCACGACTGTCACGCAGCACCAGCTTTTTGTAGTCGTCGTAGAAGCCAACTCCACCAAATGCGATTGTGACGCCTAGCACCATCCACACATAGCGGTTGTGCAGATCCATCCACAACAGCGTTGCGATGACTACCGCAAGGATAATCAGCAAACCGCCCATGGTCGGCGTACCAGCTTTGACCAAATGACTCTGCGGGCCATCCGAACGAACAACCTGACCGGCCTTGAGATCGCCCAGCTTCCGAATAACGGCCGGCCCAATCAAAAGAGAAACCGCGAGCGCGGTCAAAGTGCTCATGATCGCGCGGAACGTGAGGTACTGAAACAGATGAAATCCGCTGTACCAAGTGCGCAAAAAATCGGCGAGCTCAAGCAACATGGCGGTCTCCTTGCGCGTCTTCGTGTTTCAGCAAGGCGTTGACAACACGATCCATGGCCGATCCTCGCGAGCCCTTGACCAAGGCCGTGACGCCGCTGCGCATCACTTCTTGCAAGGCCGTGATCAGAGTTTGCTGACTGTCGAAATGACGTCCTTGACTTCCGAAACCCTGCGCGGCGGCAACGCTCAGCGTGCCGATGGCGTAGAGCCGATCGATGCCTTTTTCCGCCGCCAGCAAACCCACCTCCTCGTGCAGACGTGTAGCGTCGGCACCGAGTTCAAGCATGTCGCCAACGACCAGAATTCGTTCTCCTGCGCACGCGGCCAAGGTATTAATGGCCGCGGCGAACGACGCAGGATTCGCGTTGTATGTATCGTCTATGAGGATGGCGCCGCTTTGGTGCGGACACCGCGAGCTTCGACCCGGCACCGCGATTGCTGCTTCCAGACCGGCTTTGATTTTCTCCAGAGGAACCTCAACGGCAAGAGCGAGGCTGCTTGCCGCCAACGCATTGAGCACGTTGTGCATGCCAAGCAAAGGTATCGACACATCGATTTCACCGATGGGCGTTACCAGGGTGAACTCTGAATCGGCTTTGGCTTTCGAGAAACGCGCAGTGATGTCGGCATCGTTTCCCAGTCCGAAACGAATCAGCGTTCTTCCTTTGGAAAGGTCGACGAAATAATCAGCAAATGCGTCATCTGAATTGATCACCGCGATACCGTGTTCAGGCAGATCCGAGTAGAGCGCGCCTTTTGCAAGCGCGACGCCTTCCAGTGAGCCCAATCGTTCGAGATGTGCAGGTGCGATGTTGTTGACGAGGCCAATCTGCGGCTGCGCAATGCGCATCAGATAGGCGATATCCCCGGGCTTGCCAGCACCCATTTCAAGGATGACGAAACGCGCGTCCTCAGGGGTTGCCAGCAAGGTCAGTGGTAGGCCGATTTCATTGTTGAAACTACCGACACTGAAATGGGTGGGCGCATGCCGCGCGAGGATACTGGCGAGTAGCGTCTTGACCGTGGTCTTCCCGTTCGAGCCGGTAATGCCGATAACGCAGAGCTCACGCTGACGACGCACGAAGCCCGCCAATTGGCCAAGCGCGATCTGGGTATCAGCGACAACGACCTGCGGCAGATCAATCTCCAGATAACGGTCAACCAACGCCGCACAGGTGCCTTTAGATTTTGCCGCTTCGACAAAATCATGCGCGTCGTGATGCTCTCCACGCAGGGCAACAAACAGAGCGCCAAGACTCGCCTTGCGGCTATCGATTGACACTTCGCCAATAGGAACATTGGCCCCGCATAGGCGTCCTGCAGTAGCCTCGGCAACGGTGGCGAGATCGAGATTCAACATGGCCGCGCTCCCAGCGCGCGCTGGGCGACGTCGAGATCATCAAACGGATGGCGAATGTCGTTGATCTCCTGATATGACTCGTGACCTTTGCCCGCAATCAGGATGATGTCGTTGTCGCGTGCGTCGGTAATTGCGCTTTGGATGGCTTTGCCACGATTGCGCTCGATGCTTACTCCATCGGGCCGCACAAATCCGGACAAGATTCCGGCCACAATTGTGTCGCCATCTTCACCGCGCGGATTGTCATCGGTGACGATCACGGTATCGGCAAGGCGCTCTGCGATTTCCGCCATCTGCGGACGCTTACCGACATCGCGCTCGCCACCACAACCGAAAACACAAATCAGGTTTCCAATGCAGTGCGCGCGCAAACTCGTCAACGATTGTTCCAAGGCATCCGGGGTATGCGCGTAATCGACAACGACCAGCGGTTGTTGCATCCCGCCACCGAGCCGACTCATGCGCCCATGAACCGGCTCAAGCTGATTGAGCGCTACACAGACGTCTTTGAATTCGTGACCTAACGCGATCAGGCTTGCTGCAACCGCGAGAAGATTGGACACGTTGAATCGTCCAAGCAGCCTCGATTCGATCATGCCTTCCGCATCGGCGTTAATCAGCCTGAAACGAAGACCATTGGCGTGCGTCTCGATATCGGAGGCTCGCGTTCCGGCATCGAAGCGCTCGATCGCGTAGCTGAACGTGTTGATCGCTTGCGGCAGGTTTGTGGCCATTCGAAAGCCGGTCGGATCATCGATATTGATTACGGCGGATTTGAGTCCAGGCATCTCGAACAAACGCTGCTTTGCCGCGGCGTAGGCATCCATATCGCCGTGATAGTCGAGATGGTCGCGGCTCAGATTGGTGAACACGGCGACGTCAAAATGGATTCCGTTGACCCGGCCTTGCGCAAGCGCGTGCGATGAAACTTCCATCGCGACATGGGTCGCGTTGGCGTCGAGAAATGACGCAAGAAGGCGCTGCTGGTTGATAGCATCCGGCGTCGTTCGCTCGCCGGCATTCAGATGCCCGTACAACCCGGAGCCGAGCGTTCCAATCGTTGCCGCCGAGTGACCCAGCGTAGTCAGCGCCTGGGCGAGGAGTTGCACGACCGAGGTTTTTCCGTTGGTGCCGGTAACGCCGGTGATGCGCAAGTCAGCGGATGGATCACCGTGGAATCGGGCGGCAATCGGTCCCAGCTTTTCGCGCAACCCATTAATCCACAGCGTTCCTTCAAGGTTGGCTTTATCAGTGCAGGTGGCGCCTTCTGCGAGCACGATACTCGCGCCATTCGCAAGCGCCGAGCTGGCGAACCGGATACCGTTCTCAACGGTTCCCTGCAACGCAATGAAGGCATCTCCCGGGCGAATCTGACGCGAGTCAAGATTCAAACCGGTGACAATAATGTCCGCGAACGCTCCCGCATCGGCCTGACCCGCAAGCAATTGATCAAGGCGCATGGCGATACTCATGGCACCGCCTCCTCATAGTTCGGCTCGTCAGCGGGATACTCTGGCCGCGCGCTGGCCGAACCAATCGGGTGTCCAATATCGGGTGATCCCGCGTACCAGTGTTGGACGTTGTCCGGCGGCACATCGAGCAGGCGCAGGGCATTCGCCATGACTTTGCTGAACACCGGCGCGGAGACCAGGCCACCAAAGTAGACGCCCTGCCCTTGGCCAGGATCGTTGATCACGACAACGCCGACAAGCCTGGGATTGCTCGCTGGCACCATGCCGGAAAACAGTGAGATATAGCGTTTTTCGTATCCGCCGGCGACGGCTTTGCGTGAAGTTCCGGTCTTACCGGCTACCAGGTAATTGGGCACGGCTGCAGCGAGACCCGACCCTTCCGGCGTGATCACGGTCTCGAGCATGGCGCGAACGCTCGCTGCAATCTGCGGATCGATAACCGCGCTGTCCGGGTTGATCGCACCCTTGACGAAGCCTGGCTGACGTAGACGTCCGCCGTTGGCCAATGCGGCGTACGCTTGGGCGATCTGCATGGTGGTTACGCTGAGGCCGTAACCGTAGGCTATGGTTGCCTTCTCGACGGGTCCCCAGCTTTTCGATATCGGCAGGTAGCCCGGCGATTCGCCGGGGAATCCGCAGCCACTGACCTCACCGAAACCAAAGCGGTGTAGCACGTCGTACATGTGGTCGCTGCTCAAGGTCGATGCGATTTTTGCCGCACCCACGTTGCTCGATTTCGTGATCACTCGGGTAACGTTGATGACGCCGTAATTACGATGGTCCCTGATCGTGTAACCACCTGGCAGCATCAAGGTACCCGGCGTGGTGTCGATTTTCGTATCCGCCGTCCATTGCCCACTTTCAAGCGCAGCGGCAATCGTGAACGGCTTCATCGTCGAGCCCGGCTCAACAACGTCGGTGACTGCACGATTGCGCCGATACGCGGGGTTGATGGCAGCGCGCGAGTTTGGATTGAAGGAGGGCTGATTGACCATGGCCAGCACTTCACCGTTGCTGACATCGAGAATCACCATCGAACCGGATGAGGCTCGATGTTCGAGAATCGCGGATTTCAGCTCCCGATACGCAAGGTATTGAATGCGCCGATCGATCGACACGGTGAGATCTCGACCCGGTTGCGCCTCTTTCAGCAGCTCGACATTTTCCACAACGTGGCCAAGCCGATCACGAATGACCCGCTTGAGTCCCGGCTTGCCGGCCAGCCAGTCATCAAACGCCAGCTCAAGACCTTCTTGACCGCGATCATCGATATTCGTCACGCCCAGCGCATGGGCGAGGATTTCACCACTGGGGTAATAGCGACGAAACGCCCGTTCGCTAGCCACACCGGGAATTTTCAGGGCAAGGATTTCCGCCGCCGCGTCGGGATCAAGCTGTCGCTTGAGATAGAGAAATTCCTTGTCCTTGCGTTGCACGAGGCGCTCGGTCAAATCGGCCGTGGTCACCTCAAGCGCTTTCGCCAGTATCGGCAATTGCTCGGGATTGGCGAGTAGTTCCTGTGGGTTGCCCCAAATCGACTCGACTGGCGTCGAAACCGCGAGCGGCTCGCCATTGCGATCGAATATCGTGCCACGCGACACGGCGATCGGAATATCACGCAGATAGCGCGCATCCCCTTCGCCCTGATAGAAATCCTTGCGCACTACCTGAAGGTCGACCGCTCGGACAACCAGTGCGGTCGAGGCGAGAGCAAGCACCATCATCACGAGATACAAGCGCGCTCGCAGGTTCGCCGGTTTAGCGCGTGGCTTCATCGACGACGCTCCGCAAATAACAGGCGGCCGACTACGTGCCGGCATTCGCAGGCAGTTTGAAGGCCGACCGAAATCGGAATGTGGCTCGCAATCCTTGCGATGATGCTTTCATTCATGACTGTGAGTTCCCCCTCACTGTCGGATCAACGTGGCGTGACGATCATCTCCGCGGGTCCCGGCGAAACCATGCCGAGACGACCACGTGCAATCTGTTCTATTCGATTATTTTCGGCCCAGGTCGCCTGTTCGATTTCCAGACGCCCAAACTCAAAATTCAGGTTGTCGCGTTCATTCGTCAGTCGATTGAGCTCGACGAAGTGGTGACGACTTTCGTGGCGCGCATAGACAACCCCAATGGCGCTGACAATGACTGCAGCGACCAGCACCAACATGGTGATGATGCGCAAGCTCATGTGCGTTTCTCCGCCACCCGCAAAACCGCGCTGCGCGAACGTGGATTTATCTTGAGCTCGGCGGCACTGGCAAACTGCTTACCCAGCGCATGGAGCGGTGATGGCGGCACTTCGACGGGAGGCAGATTGCGCCGATTGATCGGTCGCGATGCCTGTCCCCGCATGAACTGCTTGACCACACGATCCTCCAGCGAGTGGAAGCTGATTACCACCAGGCGCCCGCCTGGCTTGAGTCGCTCCAGCGCCGCCGCAAGTCCCGCCTCCAACGCACCCAACTCGTCATTGAGATGGATACGTAAAGCCTGGAATGTGCGCGTCGCTGGGTGCTTGTTGCGTTCACGATGACCGATCGTCTTTGTCACCAGGTCGGCCAATTGTGTCGTCGTCTGCAACGCCTGTTCGGCGCGCTTCTCGACAATCACCTTGGCAATCCTTCGGCTCAGACGTTCTTCTCCATAGCGCCACAAAACATCGGCAATTTCGACTTCGGTCGCTGCAGCCAGCCAGTCGGCGGCGCTGCTACCCGATTCCGGATCCATGCGCATGTCGAGAGGACCATCCGCCTGAAAACTGAAACCCCGGCTTGCATCATCAAGCTGCGGCGAGGACACGCCGAGATCGAGAAACACGCCATCGAGCGCCTGATGGGTTTCCGTCCATTCCGCCATTTCGGCGAAATTCGACTGCCGTATCCGTACGCGCTCATCCTTTCCAAACTCTCTTTGCGCCTGGGTAACCGCAGTCGGATCACGATCCATCAACAACAACCGACCCCGCTCATCCAGATGCTTCAACACTTCACGCGCATGCCCACCTCGGCCAAACGTGCCATCGAGATAGATTCCCTGTGGCTGAATCTGCAGCGCTTCGATCACCTCGTTGAGCATGACCGGCGCATGCGTGAATTCCGCTTTCGCCATGGTTTCTTCCCGACTAGAACTTGAGATCGAGCATGTCCTCCGTGATTTGCTCCTCGTCAATCGTTTCGCGGATCTTGGCCAGATGCGCCTGCTCGCTCCACAACTCTAATTTGTTGCCCATTCCGAGCAATATCGCTTTCTTCTCGATACCTGCCGCACTGCGTTGACTGGCCGGCAACAACACTCGTCCGTTGCCATCCGGCTCGACATGCGCGGCAGCGCCCACCAGCTTCATCTGCAGATTGCGATGAACGGTCTTGGCCTTGCTCAAGGCGTTGACCTCATCACGAAGCTGCTCCCACTCGTGCACAGGAAACAACCACAAACAACCGTGTTCGAACGGGTTGTAGGTGATTACCAGGTGGTTTCCACCGAGCGTGGCCACGGCTTCGCGATGGGTTGCGGGGATGGAAACCCGACCCTTGTCGTCCAGCGTAACTGCGGCTTCGCCTTGGAACATAACCACCCTGCACCACTAAAACCCACCAAAACCCACCTTATGCCGCAAGTCATGGACTGTCAAGGAAATTTGCGCGATTTTCCGGGTTCAGGAAGATGCGAAATCACTTGCCGGACTATGGGGTTCAGCCGACATGTTCCAGACACGCCGAAATCTTCGCGATCGGCACGCTGAACACCGCTAGTAAAAGTTGTTTTCGACGCCGCTCGCAGGGATGGCCAGGCCTCTCTTGGCTAAAACCTTGGCCAACGTCAGGCGCTTTTGATGCCTACAAGGATTATCGAAGCCGGCTCGCAGGTGTCCGGATTGGATGGCTCCAGAATCTCCTCAAGCCTCAGTCCGGCCTTTGAAAACAAGTGAACCCAGGATTGCAAGGTTCTGAAGAACCAGGGCGAGGGCTCAGCAAAAGCTGCGTCGATTCCCTGCCAGGATCCTGGACGCCAACCATCACAATAGTGCTTCTGCCCACAAGACACCCAGGGATGCAGGGTTTGTACAATCAACGCACCACCGGTGTTGAGCATTTTTGGCACCGACTCGACGAGATTGCTCGTCGCCGCATCGCCCAGCAATGAAAAATTGCTTACGCACAGATCGAACGTTTCAGGGTGACCATTCGCAGCCAACTCCTCATGGGAAAGGAGTTGATAGCGACCAGAGTTTCCGATTCGCGCATTGCCAATCAGTTCGGGCACGACATCGACACCGAGGGCGTCAACGCCGTGCTCAGCCAATCGGCGCACCAACCAGCCTTCACCACAGCCGATATCAAGCACCTTCCTTGGCGCACGCTTGATAATGGCAGCAACAATGGCGGCATCCGTTGCAAGCACTCGGCTGCGGATGCGACCTTCACGAACGGCAATCGTCCACGGCTCGTGGTTCTGCTTCCAACGTTGGATGATCTCTTCATCGCTCATATGTGAGCCTGCGCCTGCGAATCGAACAGCCGTGAGTTACGCAGATTATATTCGCTGACTCGTCGATGGCCTGAGTGCGTGTCACGCCGAGCATCGAGAGCAGCATGTCAATCGCGCCTAACGGTGGAAAGTCTTCGCTGCGGGGTGCACCCGACGCCAAACTCGGGCAAGATCGCAGCCCTCGTTCATTGCCGACCGCGCCGCGATCCCGATCGCGACGCCGGCACCATCTTGCAATCAAAAGGGTTCTATCGATGTCGGCACTCATTTGCGGTTCGCTCGCCTACGACACCATCATGGTTTTCCCGGACCAATTCAAGAATCACATCCTGCCTGACAAGGTGCACATTCTTAATGTGTCGTTCCTGGTTCCGAGGATGCGCAGGGAGTTTGGGGGGTGCGCAGGAAATATCGCCTACAACCTCAAGCTTCTCGGTGGCGACCCCATTCCGATGGCAACAGTGGGACAAGACTTCGGCCCTTATCGCGAACACTTTGAGGAATATGAAATTCGCCTCGACCAAGTCAAGGAATTGAACGATCTGTTTACACCACAAGCCTTCATCACGACCGATCTCGACAATAATCAGATCACAGCATTTCATCCCGGCGCGATGATGCGCTCGTATGAAAATCACGTGAAGGACGTCGAAGGCGTTGAGTTCGGCATCGTCAGTCCGGATGGCCGCGACGGCATGCTGCAAAATGCCCGGGAATTCCGCGAAAGCGCCATCCCCTTCATCTTCGACCCTGGACAGGCAATGCCATTATTCAATGGCGAAGAATTGCGCCACTTTGTCGATCAGGCCGATTACGTCACCGTCAATGACTACGAATCAAATCTTCTGCAGGAGCGTACCGGCTGGGATGAATCTGAAATCGCCAAGCGGGTGAAAGCCTACATCACCACCTGCGGCCCGAAAGGCGCGAAGATTTACGCCGATGGCGAAACTCTGGACATCCCTCCGGCGCACGAGCGTCGCATAACCGACCCGACCGGGTGTGGCGACGCATTCCGCGCCGGCTTGATCCACGGCATCATGAAAGGCTATGACTGGATGACTATCGGCCGCATTGGCAACTTGATGGGTGCGCTCAAGGTGGAACACCCGGGCACACAAAATCAGCGTTTCGACTATCGCCAATTCAGCGATCAGTTCCGCCAGCAGTTCGGCTACGCCCTCGAGTGAGTGCGCGGCAGGGCCAACTATGCAGCGGTTGGAAGAAGATTCGCTGGAACAAAAAACCCCGTGAATAGCGGGGATTTTTTTTGCCCAATGTGGCGAGACTTTTCCTCCTGAACTGATAAAAGTTGGCCTGTATTCACCTGTTGAAGCTCACGGGCCTGGGCGTGATTTCTGGAATAGGGTTCAGTTAGAAACGCTCGAGGCGATACGCGGATCCCGCGAATCGCTTCAAGCATGAAGACACTTTGCATCCGACAAGATTGTTGCGTGCCGGCCTATTGCTCAACACGTTTCGCGGGGTCTTGGCGGAGCTTGCGCGCAGTGCTACTGCACCTCTCGGGAAAGGGCAGCACGCTCACTCCACACACGGTCCGATTTGTCGGTAAGACGTCGACCCGTAGTATCTCGCCCGAGTCAATTTCCAGCAAAAAGCGCCAGCGGCGATTGGAAGCTGGGGCGGGTAATTGATGCTCGGAACTGACCGTTTGCAGCTCGGGTGCGCGGTACGCACGCAGCACCATTGTCGGCAATGGCGCGTGCAAGGCAGGCAAGCCTGCCAAGGAGGGCAATAAAAAGCCCCGCCGGATTGCTCTGGCGGGGCTGGGTAATAAATGCTCAGCGATGACCTACTCTTGCATGGCTTAAGCCACACTACCATCGGCGCAGCTGCGTTTCACTTCCGAGTTCGGGATGGGATCGGGTGGTTCCACAGCGCTATGTTCGCTGAACAATCGGTGGAGACAGCGCTTCTAGAGCGCCGGTCTCGCGTGGGGTCTTGGGACGTAATAAGTCGTTTTGGCTCGAGAGTTTTCAGTGTTGCTGAGGCGTAGCGGTGCATCTTCTTCAGATCACACCATCCAAAATAACTTGGAGTTATATGGTCAAGCCGCACGGATCATTAGTAGTGGTTAGCTCGGCATTACTGCTATACACACCCACCCTATCAACCACGTAGTCTTCATGGTTCCTTTAGGAGCCTTATGGCTCGGGAGGTCTCATCTTGAGGCGCGCTTCCCGCTTAGATGCTTTCAGCGGTTATCGCTTCCGAAT
>JBBSVJ010000095.1:0-12676 GCA_038233665.1 Lysobacterales bacterium | reverse complement strand
TCGAGACGTGTGGCGCAGCTCGCCGCCGTGCTCGTGAGCAATTTCGCGCGCCAGTGCCAATCCCAGACCGGTTCCATTCGGACGTCCTGAAACGAGCGGCTGATAGATGGAGGCGGCCAGTTCCGCTGGCACGCCACAGCCGTCATCGATGACGTCAATGCGCAGGACGACTCGTTGCAATTGCTCGTTGAGGCGAATTCCAAACTCGACGCGCGTTCGCAAGGTCAGCGTGCGTGCGCCAGCTTCGACGGCGTTTCGAGCGAGGTTAAGCAGCAGTTGCTGAAGGCGGTCGGCATCACCGATGGCCGCTGGCAGGCTCGGGTCGTAGTCGCGGCGCAGCGCTGGCGCTCCCGCCTCGGCCGCGATCAACAACGCCACCCGCTCCAGCAGCTCATGCACATTCACGCGGCCGAGGCGCGGCTTGCCACGCACACCCAGCAAGCGGTCGGCCAGCGTGGTCAAGCGATCGCTCTCATCTATGATGAGCTCGGCAAGCTCGCGCAAATCGGCGGATTCAACTCGACGGGCAAGCAATTGCGCCGCGCCGCGCACGCCCGCAAGCGGATTCTTGACCTCGTGCGCAAAACCGCGCAACGACTCCGACAACGCCGGCGTGGCCCCCGCCGGCGTTTCGTTCAAGGTATGAAATTCGAGCAGAAGCTGGTCTGCGGCCAGCGGTGAAAATGCGATATCGCTGATCAGGCGCTCATCCCGGCCATTGCGCACGGCAACCTGACGCAACAACACGATCTGCTGATCATTCACAGAGCGCTGTGCGGCATCGACGATGCCCGACTCTCCGGGATCGATTGCCGCCAGGGACGCGCCCAGCCAGCGCATTGTTCCGGTACCGAGCAGTTCCGCGAGCGCCGGATTCAGCCAGCAAACACGCAAATCACGATCGACACGAGCCATTGGCGTGACGCATTGAAGCAGAATATCGCTTGATGCCGCTTCAGTTTGCGTCATTGTGGTGCGAGAAATTGTCATTGCCCGATATTAGTGCAAATTCAACGTCCTCGCGTCGAGGGTGGGCCGCCTTATCATTCCTCCGCTTGTTCGGGGACCGCAGTCATCTCCTTATGCTGCTCTTCCAGCGATTCGATGGTGCTTTCAAGCGCATCATAGAACTGACTTTGACGGTTCATCAGGTCTTCGAATTTTTCGGTTTGCTTGAGCTCTTTGAGTTCGCCCTGGAAGAGAATCCATGACGCGGTGAGATGCTCAACGTTGGCCTTTGAGTAGTGGCGCATCTCCTTGAGCTGGGCCAGAGTGTCATTGAGATGGTCTGCCGCTGTCTTGGGGGTGTCTTCCGACATGATTTGCTCCTCATCGATGCGTGGATTCGGTCCACGCGCCGGATCGGATCAGTCTATGTGCTGGTTGCTGAACGTCTTGATGCGCCCTTTCCTGTCTTGATGAATCAGGCGGGGAGATCCGGCTCGGGCAACTCGGTTCCGGCCACGACGCTGACAGGATGCTCGGGCTTCATATGCAGGGCCATGATCTCCCAGCCGCTCTTCACCGACGGCTCTTCATTCGAGGTGAACGGAAACAGCCGGCGCTTCGGATCAATGGCAAACAACGGAATTGCAAGCCCGGCGCTTCGCAGCTTCAGATCGGCAAGCGTGTAGTTGTCCTTGATTTTGCTGGTCTTGATGACGGCACCACTTTCGATTGCTCTCTCCAGCGTGACATCATCGATGCGGTCATCGAACAACCAAGGCATCTTGAGACTGCCGGTCAAGGTCAGTTTGGCCTTGTCGTGATCCTCGCCGGTGCGCAACGCGAACACTCCATCAGTGCCGAGCTCTGATCGAAAATGCAGGCAAGCGAGGGTGTTTTGACCCGGGCGATTACTCATCGCCAGCAGTCGAGCGACGCCGGTGGTATCGAGATGGTGCTCGGCATGGTCGGAGACGACACTGCCAAAATAGGTTTTCAGATCGGCCATGCGCGCACGCTTGAGCGCATCCCAATTACTGTCCGCGAGGGTCACGTTGTAGCCGGCCTTTTTAAGCGATTGGCCGATCGTCACCGGGACCAGACCCGAGCCGACGATGATCACCCCGAGCGGCTGCTCCTCGGCCAGCTTCCAGTGCAGCGCGAGGCGTCGCGCGGTAAAGCTCTGCACCAGCACACTGGCGATGATGATGCTGAAAATCGCCGGCACCAGCAGCTCGCCACCGGGTATGTTTTCCGCTTCGAGACGCAGGGCGAACAAGGAGGCGACCGCCGCTGCGACGATACCGCGTGGCCCGATCCATGCGATCAGGCCGCGTTCGCGCATCGACAATTTCGATCCGGTTGCGCTGGCGAATACGGCCATCGGTCGGGCAATAAAAAACACCACGATCAGAAACAGCGGAAAGCCCCAGCCGAGGGCGTGGAAGCTGTTCAGATCCAGGCGCGCGGCGAGGATGATGAAAAGCAGCGAGACCAATAGAACCGTCAGGCTCTCCTTGAAGTTGAGTACGTCTTCCATATCCAGACCGCGCGTATTCGCCAGCATCACGCCCATCACCGTCACCGCCAGCAAGCCAGCCTCATGCGCGATCGTGTTGCTGGCCGTAAATGCGGTGAATAACACCGCCAGGGTGACCACGTTGCGTAGATACCATGGCACCAGATGACGCTTTAGCAGGCCGCCAAGGAGGAGTGCGGCGCAGATACCGATCAGGCTGCCGGACAAGAGCAGCTTGCCTAGCACCCACCAGGTCCCGTTGTTTTCGCCTTTCATCGCGAATTCGAGCGCGATGACAGCGAGGATCGCGCCGATCGGATCAATGATGATGCCTTCCCAGCGCAACACCTTGTCGATCACCGGCGTCGGCCGAATTGCCCGTAGCATCGGTGAGACCACGGTGGGGCCGGTCACGCAGCCGATGGTGCCAATCAGCAAAGCGACACCGATCGGCGCCCGAAGCAAATAGAGCGCCGCCGCTGTGAGGACGAAAATATTGATCACCGCGCCCAGGGTTACCAAGTTGAGAATCGGCCCGCGCAGGCCGTGAATTTCTCGAAAACGCAATGTCAGACTGCCTTCAAACAGGATGATGGCGACCGACAGGGAGGTCAGCGGAAACAGCAGTTCGCCAAAAACCTTGTCCGGATCCAGCACATGCAACACCGGCCCTACGATGATGCCAACCGCCAGCAACAACACAATCGCGGGCAGACGCACGCGCCAGGCAACCCATTGCGCAAGCACGCCAAGAACGACGATGCCGGTGAGGGCGAGTGGAATCGGGATGTTGGTGATCATTGGCTAATGAGTGGTGGAAATGGTAGATGCAACGCGACAAGCCTCGTGCGGTCAATGATTTTTTTGGTTTTACGCTCAACTTGCAGCTGGTCTGGACCATTTCTTAAATGAAATAACTCGAACGTCCTGGCTTGCGTAGGAGCTACTTTGGAAGAGAGCCTGGAATATTTCAAAACGTAAGCTCGCCCGTCAACGGGATCCTACCGATTTCATTTTGTTGACAATTCTCTGAATCGCTTGGGGTTGCTCTCCGCGCAGATTGCCAGCCGCCTAACGCCTTCAGATTTCAGTCAATTTCGCGAAACCCAAAACCAGCCATTTCTGTCCGGCACTCTCGAAGTTGATTTGAATCCGTGTGTGCGCGCCACTGCCTTCGAAATCCACGACCACACCTTCGCCGAAACTGGCGTGATTGACGCGCTGACCCAGCTTGAAATTGCGCGCCTCACTTTCAAACATGGCATGACCCGTTTCGCGTTGCGGTCGACTGACCTGGACGCGCGGTCGGATTTCATGCAGCAACTCTCGCGGTATTTCGTTGAGGAATCGGGATGGACGCCCATACATCTCCATGCCGTAGATGCGCCGGGTTTCCGCGTAGCAGAGAATCAGCTGTTCGCGTGCGCGGGTGATCCCCACATACGCAAGCCGGCGCTCTTCTTCGAGGCGTCCGGGTTCCTCGATTGATTTGTTGTTTGGAAACAGACCGTCTTCAAGACCCACCAGAAACACCAGCGGAAATTCGAGACCCTTGGCCGAGTGCAAAGTCATCAGCTGCACGCATTCCTGGCCGGCTTCAGCCTGAGCTTCACCGGCCTCAAGCGCGGCATGCGAAAGAAACGCTGAAAGATCAGACAGGCCGGCCTCGGTGTCTTCAGGCGTGCGCTCGAAACGACTCGCAACATTGACCAGTTCGTCCAGATTTTCCAACCGCGATTCGGCGCTGGACTTGTCCTTCTCATGGTGGTCACGCAAGCCGGTGTGCACGATGACGTGATCCATCTGCTCGGCGAGCGGCAGCGGTTCATCAACCGCGTAATCTTTATCCTGCTCGGCGCGGCTTGAAGCCAGCTCAGCTGCGAACACGGAGGCAGCCTCTCCCTCAGCGGGATAACGAGCGTGCGGGACCAGACAATCCCGCGCCATTTCATCAATCAGGGTGAGGAAGCTTCTGAGCGCATTCTTTGCCCGACCGGCCAGCGTGCTGTCGGTCAATTCGGCCAGCACAGCCTCCCACATTGAAGTGTCTTCGCGGCGTGCACGCGCGCGCACGAGGTCGATCGTGCGACCACCGATGCCGCGGGTCGGCGTGTTGACCACGCGCTCAAACGCTGCGTCGTCATGCCGATTCGCGAGCAAACGCAGATAGGCCAGTGCATCCTTGATTTCGGCCCGATCGAAAAAGCGCTGGCCGCCGTAAACACGGTAGGCGATCTTGTTCTGAACCAGGTGTTCCTCGAAATTGCGTGATTGCGCATTCGAGCGATAAAGGATCGCGACATCACTTGCGCGGTGATCGCGCAGATACTCGGCGATACGCTCGATGACGTAACGCGCCTCATCTTGTTCGTTGTAGGCGGCGTACACCTCGATCGGATCGCCGCTGCCATCGGCTGTCCACAGCTCCTTGCCGAGGCGATTAGGATTGTGTGCGATGACCGCGTTTGCCGCGCCAAGGATGTTGGCAGTCGAGCGATAGTTCTGTTCAAGGCGGATTGTCTTTGCGTTCGGAAAATCGCGCAGAAAGTGCTGCACGTTTTCGACCCGTGCGCCGCGCCAGCCGTAGATCGCCTGATCATCATCGCCGACAACAAATACCTGACCGGTAGTGCCGGCGAGCACGCGGATCCAGGCGTATTGCAGGGTGTTAGTATCCTGAAATTCGTCGATCAACAGATGCTGATAGCGTTCGCGGTAGTGGGCGAGCAACGTGTCATCGTGCAGCCACAGCTCATGCGCGCGCAGCAGCAGTTCGGCGAAATCGACCAGACCGGCGCGCTGGCAGGCGCGCTCGTAAGCGACATAGATGTCGATCATCGTACTGGCCAGCGGATTGCCGGCGGCGTCGATCGCTTCGGGGCGTTTGCCCTCATCCTTGGCCGAATTGATGAACCACATCGCCTGACGCGGCGGGAAGCGCGCCTCGTCGATTCCCAGTCCCTGGATGGTGCGCTTGATCAGGCGTTGCTGATCATCGGAATCGAGAATCTGAAAGGTTTCCGGCAAGCGCGCTTCGCGCCAGTGTCGACGCAGCAGGCGGTGCGCAATGCCGTGAAACGTGCCAATGGTGAGACCGCGCGGCCCATCACCGATCAGATTCTGCGTGCGCGCGCGCATCTCGGCCGCCGCCTTGTTGGTGAACGTGACGGCGAGTATTGACCACGGCGACACGCGATCGACCTCGAGCAGCCAACCGATGCGATGGGTGAGTACGCGGGTTTTCCCCGAACCGGCACCGGCGAGAACCAGATAATGGCCGCGTGGTGCTGTGATCGCTTCGCGTTGGGCCGGATTGAGATCGTCCAGCAAATAAGAGACATCCATGCCGCCAGATTAACCGATGACGCGATGCAAAACGGGATCGCCGATAAGGACGATCCCGCTTGTGGCAAACGTTGAGGCGTTGGAAATCAACGCTTGCTCATGGCGCCCGCTGCGACCAAGCCGAGGCCCACCAAGGCGCCGATTCCACCGAGCCACTGCGGCACGCTTTTCTCTTGTTTCACCGAGGCCGAAAACTCGCCGACCTTCAGCACTTCCTTGTCCTTGGTGAAATTGAGATTGCCGGTGAAGGCGGCCGCGCCCACAGCAATCAATAGAATTCCCGCAATGATCAGACCCATGCGCATCGTCGTATTCCCCTGACATTTAAAGTGAACGCGAAGAATGGCAACGGAAGCCTGCATCGCAGCTAAATGCGGAGCCTAAACTCATCGACATGGAGTCGTGACTGGGGTCAATGGGCGCCGGCCGGTTTGCCACGCGGAATCGATTGCATCAGCCGATCGGTATAGGCAATTCCAATCGCCGAAAGGATGAACACGCAGTGGATGATGGTCTGCCACATGACTCCGACCGTGGTTAACGTGGTGCAGGTTTGCAGGGTACCGTTGATGGCCGCCTGGGTTGCGCTCAACAGCTGATCGCCGGTGCACAACGGCAAACCCTCCAGAGTGCCGGCGGCAATGAAGGTTTTCAGCAGGTGGATCGAGGAGATACCGATGATGGCCATGGCCAGCTTGACCTTGAGCACCGAAGCATTCACATGGCTGAGCCATTCCGGCTGATCCGGATGACCCTGCAAGCCAAGCCGCGAGACAAAGGTTTCGTATCCGCCAACGATGACCATGATCAACAGGTTGGAAATCATCACCACATCGATCAGGCCGAGCACGATCAGCATGATCTGTTGCTCGCCGAACGAGGTTGCATGCAGGATCAGGTGCAGCAACTCCTTGACGAACAGAATCACGTAAACGCCCTGCGCGACGATCAATCCGAGGTACAGCGGAAGCTGTAGCCAACGCGACGAGAAGATCAAAGCGGGGAAAAAGCTCAACGGTGGTTTGACTGCCGACATACGTGCACTCGATCAGGAATTTTTGGCTGCAGATTTTAGCAGCCTGCCGGGCCGTGCCACCAAGCGCTGAAATTGGCTTTGGCAGATAGGTACTGCGCACACAACCGTTTCGAGTGCGAGGCGGGCGCGTTCGAGCACAGACCGAAGCGACGAACTAAGCAGCAATGCGTGTGCCAGATAGGGAAGACGATGCCTTGATGCGGTGGGCCAGTGCTGCGCTCTGACGCTTTTCCTCCCCTGCCGATCAAGAGCGTTCGATCACAGATCGACCCCGCCAAGACAAGATCCGCAAGCAGAATCGACGCGAGCGAGGCCAAAACTTGGCTGGTGGCTCAGAACGTCTGGGCTTTCCCCTGGTCGAGCAAAGCCACGCCGGGCAAGCCCAGCACGTAGTCGGCGCCCATCAACATCGAAGGCGTGTAGTAACCGCCTGGTGGACTGTTGACCAGCAGATGCTCGACGATACCGAGACTTGCGCTGACCGTGAGATCGTAGCCGTTCGGCGTTCGCATCGACGCTGCAACCTGCTTGTCCTGCGCATTGCGCGCTTCAGCCCAGATCTCGCAAAAGGTGTCATCGCGGCGCTTCTTATCCGGCCCCGGGGTTTGACCGGCCTTGCCCTGCAAGTAGCGCTGCAGCATTGGCATGCCGAGAAACCAGCGCAAGTGACGCAGCAGGCGTACGCGCGAAACCGTTTTCGCCGAAACCGCCATATAGGTTTCTATGTTTGGAATAGCGGTCGAAATATAGGCAGTGAAGACATCGCCCCACGGAATCGTCATCGCGGTTCGGTGACTGCCATCCTTGCGGGTGAACTCGCGCGATTTCCAGGCCAGCGGAACTTCGCGTACTTCACCATCAATGCGAGCGCGGCCACCTTTCGCCAGCCCTTCAACACTGGTTTTCGCCGTACCGGGGCTTGGGCCGCCAGTCGCCTCGAAAGCGAGCACCAGATACGTGGCATCGGGCAGGCGCTGCTTGACCATCGCCGCGAGACAATCGGTAGGCACAACATCGAAACCCACTCCGGGAGCCACCACGATGCCGGCATGCTGCGCCTGCTTGTGGGTGCGATGACAATGAGCGAAAACATCAATCTCGCCGGTGATGTCGAGGTAGTGGATTTTTCTGCGCAAGCACGCCGCGAGCAACGGTGCGCAAGTGCGCGAGAATGGCCCTGCACAGTTCAGTAGAACGCGCACGCCATCGAGATGACGATCAATTTCGGTCGCGTCATTCAACTCGAACGTACGCCGGGTCAGCTTGTGCGGAGCGGCCAAGGCATCCAGCGCATCACGATTGCGCCCCGCCAGCACCGGCTTGATTCCACGCTTGACTGCGTCCGCGGTGATCAGTTGGCCGGTGTAGCCGTTGGCGCCGTAGATCATCAGAGGATCCATCAGCCGACATCCCGCGCGCGAACCAGCTGCATGAGCTTGCGGAAATAGAGCTCCGGAAACCAGCGCTTGAGTCGCCAACTGTTGCGCACGATGGCACTGGTGAGAATCAAAAACTGCTCGCGTTCGACGCCCTTGTAGATGATTTCGGCGATATCCGCGGCCGTCTCCTTGGCTTCGTCCATCAGTGCGGTCGCGATCTTCAAGGAGGCGTTATCGGGAGCGCGGAAACCTTCCAGCAGATTGGTCTGGAAGAAACTCGGGCAGACCACGGATACGTGTACGCCGCTTCCATGCAGATCCGCGCGCAGACCCTCCGACACCGTCACCACGCCGGCCTTTGCGGTGGCATAAGTGGCCATGCCGGGACCACCGGCCAAGGCCGCGAACGAGGCGATATTGACGATATGCCCCGCGCCTTGTTCGATCAGCACCGGCCCGAACAAGCGGCAGCCGCGAACTACGCCGAGCAGATTGATGTTGAGCATCCACTGCCAATCATCCATCGACGCGGTAAGCACCGAGCCGCCGCCGCTGACGCCAGCATTGTTGATGACGAGATCAACACCCTCCCAGGCGGCCAGCACCATGTCACGCAACCCTTCAAAGGATTCGTCATCGCCGATATCGACTTGCAAGGCCATCGCGCCGATGCCGAAACCGGTAATCAGCTCGACTGTCTTCTCGGCCCGATCGAGGCGAATATCAGCACACGCCACGCGCCAGCCAGCCTCGGCATAGCGAAAGGCCAGGGCGCGCCCAAGCCCGCTACCTGCGCCGGTAATCAAAACGCGTCGTTGGGAATCCATCGCTATACCTCGCCCGTACGGGTCACGTAAACTTTCTTCGACGCCAGTTTTCGGCGCGTTTTCAGGCGGCGGTCCTTTTATGCCTGCAGACTTGTCACTGCAAATCAACCCGGAGATACGATGCGCTGGCCTTCATGGACACCCGATGTCGAGTATCGCATCCGAATCGCCTTGCTCGCGATCGCGGTGCTGGTTTGTGTGGCTCTGCCCTACGCGGTGGTTCGGAGCAATGCTGAAGCAACCGACGCCGCGTCGGATCAGGTAGTAAAGACGGCGGGAGTCAAACAGAAATTGTTTCAGCTGCGATTGGCGTTAAGGGAAATTGAGAGCCTGGTCATCACTCGATTCGCTCAAGTCCAGCAAGCGCCCGATACTCCCGACTATCAGACCTTGAGAGGCAGAATTGCGCCTCTCCTTGCCACGTTGTCGAAAGGAACCGAGGACAACTTAGAACAGCAGAATCGGGTAGGTGCGCTTGGTGCGGTGCTAACCGGCCGTCTTAAAATGTATGACGAGGCGATACAAAACATTAAAGAAAACAACTATGACGCGGCGGCCACCAGCATTCGGCAAGCCGCTCAACTGTTCGGTTCACGGGGATACTCGTTGGAAATAATGGCATTCGAGGATGATCTCTACGCACAGCGAACCGAACGCTTGGCGTCGCTGCAGCGTACCAGCCGCTGGGCCATGACGGGCGCGATGATTGCCCAGTTGCTCCTGCTTGGTGGCGTGCTCTACATCTCCGAGCGCCAAGCCATTTACCGGCGAAAAGCCGAGTCACTCGCCCGGCTGGCAGTTGAGCGATCCAGGCTGATTGTAAAAACCTTGCGCGAGCCGATTGCTGTACTCGATCAGCAATTGAATGTGTTGATGACCAATCAAGCCTTCAGCGAATTTTACGGTCGCTCGGTGGAGGAACAAGACGATATCGACCTCAGCGAGCTCGGCGAGGGTGCATGGAACGAGCCTGAACTGCGTCAGCGTCTACTTGATGTCGGTGCTCGCGGACGCGAAATTTGGGATTTCGAGCTGGAACAGCGCAGCAGCGATGGCATTGAACGCATTGTGTTGGTCAATGCGCGACGCATGGATGTTTCTTCCGATGCCGACGTGGAGGTCAAGCCTTCCATCCTGCTCACCGTCAGTGACGTCACCGCACGCAGACGTTACGAAGAGCGCATCACCGAGCTCAATGACGATCTGGAAATCAAGATCAAACAGGTCTCCGAGATCAATCGTGAGCTCGAGTCATTCAGCTATTCGGTTTCCCACGATCTGCGCGCACCGCTGCGCCATATCGCGGGCTTTTCGGACAAGCTTGACGCGGAATTGGGTGATCATCGAGATGAGAAATCGCGCCACTATCTCGATGTCATCGGCGGTGCCGCGCGGCGCATGTCTGCACTGATCGAGGATCTCCTCGAGTATTCGCGGCTCGGGCGCAACGCGTTCCACATCGAGCCGGTCAACATGAACGCGCTGGTAAGCGAGGTTTGCGAAATGCTGCGATCGAGCTGCGAAGAGCGCTCGATCGATTGGCAGCTTGCCGATCTTCCAAATGTCATCGGCGATGAGTCGATGCTTCGGCGCGTTTGGCAGAACTTGATCGGCAACGCCATCAAGTACACCGAAAGACGCGAGCACGCGGTGATCGAGATCGGACTTGCAGATTCTGCAGCCGGTGAAAACGTGTTTTATGTGCGCGATAATGGGGTCGGCTTCAATATGGCTTATGCTGGCAAATTGTTTGGCGTGTTCCAGCGCCTGCACAAGCCCAGCGAATTCGCCGGTACCGGCATCGGCCTGGCCAATGTGCGCCGAATCATTCTTCGCCACGGCGGGCGTACCTGGGCTGAGGCTGAGCAGGACAAGGGCGCAACCATTTACTTCTCCCTGCCGGTTTCGGCAGAAGCTATTAAGAAATTGGGAATCCACGCATGAATCGGGAAATCCGCACCATCTTGCTCGCGGAAGACAGCGCAGCCGATGCCGAAATGGCAATCGATGCGTTGCGTGAAGCCAAACTCGCCAATCCCGTTGTGCACGTGGAGGATGGGGTGGAGGCGCTCGACTATCTTTTTTGCCGAGGCGCATTTGAGGGCCGTGGCAGGGGTAATCCGGCCGTCGTTCTGCTCGACATCAAGATGCCACGCCTGGATGGTCTTGAAGTGCTCAAGCAAATGCGCGGCTGTGATAATTTCAAACGAGTACCGGTGGTGATACTTTCTTCATCACGCGAAGAAAGTGATCTTGTGCATAGCTGGAATCTCGGCGTCAACGCCTACGTGGTCAAGCCCGTCAATGTCAGTCAATTTTTCACTGCCGTGCAGACGCTGGGCCAGTTCTGGGCCGTACTCAACGAATTTCCGCAACAGGAATAGGCCCGATGTCGACGCCGGAGTCTTTGGGCACACTGCGCATTCTGCTCGTCGAAGACGAGCCGATCGATGCTGAGTTGCTGATCGATGAGCTGCACAACGATGGCTTGCAACTGGAAACCCGGCTGGTCGATGCGGAGGCCGAGTTTTGCGCTGCTCTCGACCAGTTTGACCCGGATGTTGTTATCTCCGACTTGAGCATGCCCGATTTCAGTGGCTATCGGGCACTTGAGATCCTGCGCGCGCGCTCATCGTTGATCCCGTTTATTTTTGTCTCCGGCACGATGGGCGATGAGGCTGCGGTCAAGGCGCTCAAGGCCGGCGCCACCGATTACCTGCTCAAGGAGCGTCTGGTTCGTTTGCCTTCTGCCGTGTCGCGAGCGGTACAGGAGGCGCGTGCGGCGATGGCGCGCGAACATGCCGAAAAGGAACTCATGCGCGCGCAGCGTTTCGAAAGCCTGGCCATGCTTGCGGGTGGTCTCAGCCACGACCTGCGCAACATCCTGCAACCGCTGCTGCTGACCGCAGACGCGATGAAGGACAACGACGACGAAGAACTGCGCAAACATGGCGAACTAGTCGGCAATTGCGCCAAGCGCGGCCTCGAAATGGTCGCCTCGATGCTGTCATTCGCGAGCGGCGCCAAGGTCAAGACCGAGCGGGTCAAGTTGTCGGCTTTGTTCGACGCATTGGCCATGTTGTTGCGCGGCAGCGTGCCACGCAACATCGAGCTCGAGCTCGAAACCCCGGCCGATGATGTCGTCATTGAGGGTAACCACACGGAGCTGCAGCAATGTCTGCTCAATCTCTGTCTGAACGCCCTGCAGGCGATGCCCGAGGGTGGGAAGCTCTGTCTTTCCGCTGAGCCTTCGGCGATCGATGAGAGCTTTTTCAGCGACGGCGAGCTGAAAACGCCGGGGGCGTACCTCAAACTGCTGGTCACTGACACCGGCATGGGCATGCCCGAGGACGTGCGTGCCAATCTGTTCAGGCCGTTCTTCACCACCAAGGAGACTGGAACCGGCCTCGGCCTGGTTTCCTGCAAGCGCATCGTCGGAAATCATCGCGGCTATTTGCGCGTCATCAGCGAGCACGGCCAAGGGACTACGTTCGAAATCTATCTGCCGCTCGAAGGGGTCGAAGGATCAATCGATCAGGCTGTGCCAGTTGCCGGTGGCCGCGGTGAGCGAATACTGGTCGTGGTCGAGAAGCTCGGCAAGCAGACCATGCTTTCCGACAGCCTC
>JBBSVJ010000094.1:0-12695 GCA_038233665.1 Lysobacterales bacterium | reverse complement strand
TGCGAGCGGCTTTCGGCAACAACAATGTCGATACCTGCGCGCGCGTCTGCCATTCGCCAACCGGCTATGGCTTGAAGGCCACGCTCGGCGAATCCGCGGGCACCCAGGATTTTGATTCGGTCGATGAAGCCGATGTGATTTTTGTCATCGGCGCGAATCCGACCGATGCACATCCGGTGTTCGCCTCGCAGATGAAACGGCGCCTGCGCGAAGGCGCGAAACTGATCATCGCTGATCCACGCAGCATCGATCTGGTGCGCTCGCCGCATGTCGAGGCCGACTATTTGCTCAAGCTGAAGCCCGGCACCAACGTTGCTCTGCTCAACGCGCTCGCGCATGTGATGGTCACCGAAGGCTTGATCGACGAGGCTTTCGTTGCGCTGCGCTGCGAGCCGGAAGCGTTTGTCCGATGGAAGGCGTTCGTCGGCGACGAGCGAAATTCACCCGAAGCCACAGAATCCGAAACTGGCGTGCCTTCCGCGCAAATGCGTGGCGCGGCGCGCTTGTTTGCGACCGGCGGCAATGCGGCGATCTACTATGGCCTTGGCGTGACCGAACACTCGCAGGGATCGACCGCGGTCATGGCGATCGCGAACTTGGCCATGGCGACCGGCAATATTGGCCGACGCGGCGTGGGCGTGAATCCATTGCGCGGACAAAACAACGTGCAGGGTTCCTGCGACATGGGTTCATTCCCGCACGAGCTGCCGGGCTATCGGCATGTATCGGATTCCGCAGTGCGTGGGACCTTCGAGCATGCTTGGGGGGTGACGCTGCTTGCCGAGCCTGGTTTGCGCATCCCGAACATGTTCGAGGCCGCACTCGATGGCGAGTTCAAGGGCCTGTATGTCGAGGGTGAGGATATCGCCCAATCAGATCCGAACACGCAGCATGTCACCGCCGCGCTGTCGGCGATGGAATGCATCGTCGTGCAGGACCTTTTTCTCAACGAGACGGCCAAATTCGCCCATGTGTTTCTGCCCGGCTCGACCTTCCTCGAAAAGGACGGCACCTTCACCAATGCCGAGCGGCGTATCTCGCGTGTGCGTCGCGTCATGCCGCCGGTGGCCGGCTATGCGGACTGGGAAATCACCCAGCTGATATCCAACGCGCTCGGCTATCCAATGAATTACACGCACCCCTCCGAGATCATGGATGAAATCGCGCGGCTGACGCCAACCTTCGCCGGTGTCAGCTTCGCCCGCCTCGACGAGCTCGGCAGTATCCAGTGGCCGTGCAATTCGCAAGCACCTGATGGAACGCCGACCATGCATGTCGGCGAATTCGTGCGTGGCAAAGGCCGCTTCATGCAAACCGAATACGTGCCGACAACCGAAAAGGTAAACGCGAAATTTCCGCTGATACTTACAACCGGGCGCATCTTGAGTCAGTACAACGTTGGTGCGCAGACGCGTCGCACGCCGAACAGCATCTGGCATGGTCAGGATCTTCTGGAAATACACCCGCACGATGCCGAGCAGCGTGGAGTCAACGAAGGCGATTGGGTCGGCATTGCCAGTCGCGCGGGTGAAACCGTGTTGCGTGCAAAACTCAGTGATCGGATGCAGCCTGGCGTCGTTTACACAACATTTCATCATCCCTTTTCGGGCGCCAACGTGATCACCACCGAGAATTCGGATTGGGCGACCAACTGCCCCGAGTACAAGGTCACTGCGGTCGAAATTACGCGGGTAAATGAGCCTTCGGAATGGCAGCAGCGCTACCGCGCGTTCAGCGAATCTCAGCAGAAACACCTGCGCGAGAGACGTACTGCCAAGTCAACGAACATTGAATAGAATCTAATGTTCAGGATTTGGTGTTGGCGTAGCGCTGTGCCTGTTTGAGGTGCGCCGCGTCCGCTGGATATTCGTCACGCATGGCTTTTTGTGCGGCGATCACACGTTGCCGATTGGTGTCGTTATCGGCGGCTCGCAACGCGCAACCGGCAGCCACTGCGTCGGTGTAAAGCCGTTGCGGATCTTCTGCGCTTGAATGTTTCGTCATCAGTGCGACCGCTTCGTCGGCGTCGCTGCAGTCGACGATGCCGAACGCCAGATCAACCTCGGTGTGTTCGATCAGGATGCGAGCAAGATGGGTCGGTCGGGGGGAAGCTTGTGCCCGGATCAATGCCAGAGATTCGTCTATGTTTGCGCGCGCTTGCGCCAGCTTGCCTTGCTCGCGCGCAGTGCTTGCCAAGCCGAGTAGCGTATTGACCATGCCGGGCGTGTCACTTCCCTTTCGCCGAATCTCGAGTGTTTGCGTCCAACCCCTTTCGGCGTCGGCCCAATGCCCCAGTGCGTATTCAGTCAGCGCCAGCGTATAAAGACTGTTGGCAAGCTTTTGCGAGCCGGGTGGAACCAGCTTGCGGCGGATTTCGAGGGCTTCCTTCATCGCCGTGTTGGCACCGAGGTAATCGTGCGAGCGCATCAGGCTGTAGGCCAGATTATTCAGGTTGACAGCAACATAAGCATGCGAGTCACCGTATAGACGTCGATTGATGGCCAGCGATTCCATGAGCATTTTGGCGGCCAACACCGCGTCGGCGCTGGTTGTATAGGTGTTGGCCAACGCGCTCAAGGTATCGGCCAGGAGCGCAGGATTGTCGTTTGAGGCATGCAGCGCAGTGACGATCGGTTCCAACAGGGCACGCGCTTCCTCGTACTTGTCCTGATCGACCAAGGCCCAGCTCAACATGATCGCTGCGTTGGTAGCGTCGCTATCGGTAGCGCCGCGAATTTTGAGAAGCAGGGCAACGCCGCGTGAGAAATTCTCTATCGCATCGGGTGCGTCCCCACGCGACATGTCGACGACCGCGCGCGCCACCAGCAGATCGGCAGCCAACTTGGAATGATTCAATTCGGCGGGTAGCAGTTGCGCGGCTTCATCAAGATCGAGCAGCTCGCCTTTTTCGTCTCCGATGGCGCCGCGCGCACGCGAGCTCAGGGTCAACGCATGCACGCGCCGTGCAACCGCAGCGGGCAATCGATTTTTTTGCACCTCAAGCGCGCGTTCGAGCAAGGGCAACGCTTTTTTGGCCGAGCCAATACCGAGATAGGCTTCGCCCATCGCGATGAGCAAATCGAAATGCACGGTTGGGTCGTTGAATCGATAGCGCTCGGCGCGCTCCGCCCCGCTCTTGAGCAATTCCTCTGCCGTAATTTTCTCGCCACTCGTCTCAGCGGGATCGGCGCTGCGAAAAATGTCCAGAAGGAATTGCACGGTCTGTTGGGACTTGTCGATTTCGCTGCGTGCGACATCCCGTTGCAATCGCGCTTCGTTGGCTTGCCAAAGTGCTGCCGCGAGTCCGATAACCAGCGCGACGACGGCAGTCGACGCGAGCACGGCTGCCAGCGCGTGTCGGTGCAGGAAACGCGATGAACGATATCGCCAACCGCCACGGCGTGCCGATACCGGGCGTTTGTAAAGGTGATTTTCGATGTCGGCAGCGAATGCGTCGACGCTTGCGTAGCGATGCTCGGGTTGTTTACGCAACGCTTTGAGAATGATGGCATCGAGATCGCCGCGCAGTTCTTTGCGCATCCGCTGCGGCGACATTTCCAAGCGCGCCGCGCGCTCGTCGAGATCGCCTACATCATCGGCCTCGCCGAATGCCATGCTTGGTTTCGTCGGTTCCTGATCAAGGATCGCCCGCTCGTAGGCTGCCGGAGTGGAATTACTCACCTTGTAAGGTCGGCGACCGGTCAATAGTTCGTACAACAGCAAACCGAGTGCGTAGACATCAACCGACGTCGTGATCACCTCGCCACGGACTTGCTCGGGGGCGGCATACTCTGGTGTGAAAATACGTTGCACACTGGCGTGGGTGACGTCGTGATCGACCAGCTTGGCGATACCGAAATCGAGCAATTTCACCTCACCCTCACGGTTGACCAACAGGTTTGAAGGCTTCAGATCACGGTGAACAACGAGATGTGAGTGTGCATGGCTGACGGCGGCGCAGACGGTCAGGAATAATTTCAGACGCGCTTCGATGCCGAGCTGTTGTTCATCGCAAAAGCTGCGTAAATTAGTGCCTTCCACGTACTCGAGCGCGAGCCACGGGCGCTCGTCATCGGTGACACCGCCGTCGATGAGATGAGCGATGTTGGGGTGGCTGAGATTGGCGAGAATCTGCCGCTCGGCGCGGAATCGGGCAATCATTCCGGCGGCATCCCAGCCCGGTCGAATCAGCTTGATTGCAACCGTCTGTTCGAACTGCCCGTCGATGCGTTCGGCACGCCAAACGGTGCCCATTCCGCCGCGACCGATTTCCTCAATCAGGCGAAAAGCGCCAATCGTCCGGCCCGTCAGGCGTTGGCTCTCGATCTTGTTTTCGCGCTCGGAGAGGCCCGACAAAATCTCAGGCGCTTGCGCGTCGATACCCGTGCGCACGATGTCGTCGCGATCTGCCCAGAGCAAGGCAAGTACTTCTTCGCGAATTTCCTGATCATCGATCTCCTGCGCGTCAAGCTCGGCTTTCCACTTTTGCGGTGGCTGATCGACGAGGGCATCGAAAAGGGCGCGGACCCGTCGCCAATTTTCGGTTTGCATAATGGTTTCCGTTGCCCTGATCAAGTGTGCTTGAGTGTTGAATGATATGGCTCGCTGGCCAACCCGTGTAGGCGCAAGTAAACCGTGTTTTTAATCCTTCAACGATGTCGCTACATACGTAATCTGGCGATCCGACAGATCAAAGAATACGCATTGCGTCATTCAATCGCTGGCTCGTGACCTGTCGAACGTGCCAACTCACGGTGCAGGAATGCCTTGGCTGCGCGCGTGTCACGTTTGATCGTGGGTTCGGAGATATCGAGTAATTCGGCGATTTCGCGGATTTCCAGTCCGGCAAAGAAACGCAGTTCGACGACCTTCGCAAGGCGCTCATCGAGCGCTGCGAGCTTGGTCAAGGCGGCATCGATCGCAATCAGTTGCTCGGCCTGTGCATCAACTGGCAACGGATGATCGGCCAATGCATCGATGTCCACGAAGACCACGTTGCCGCCGCGCCGCTCGGCAAGTCGTGAGCGTGCGTAGTCGATGGCTACCTGGCGCATGGCAACGGCGACGGTTGCGTAGAAGTGCTTGCGGTTGCTGTAGTCGAAACCCGCTCGTTCAAGCTTGAGGTAAGCCTCGTTGACCAGCGCGCGCGTATCGAGGGTATTGCCGCGCTGGTTGCGTGAGAGCTGCGCGCGAGCGATGCGTAGCATGTCCTCGTAGACCAGTGCAAAAAGCCGCTCGCGGCCGGCCGGCTCATCGGCATCGGAAAGTGCGGAGGTGATTGCGGGAGAAAGGTCGGCCATCGACCCGATCATAGTCCTTGGGTCGATGGCCGTGCACGATGTTCGCGTGCCAAATCGGAAAAGTGTGTGTCAGTCGACGCCGTTGGCGAAGATCAAGTCGTTTTGCAGCCGCGCAATGGTCAGATCGAAATTGGCCGGTCCGGCTTTCAACGACGTGCCGCCGACCAGAATATGCCCGTACTGGAACGCGCCACTGACGCCGTAATCGATGCCGGGAACGAAGTTGTAGTCGATATAGGTGCGCCCCGACGTTCCGAACGTGCTGGTGTTGTAGATTCCTTGGGTATTGAGGCGAACGACCTCAACCCTGGATGTCGACGCCGCGCTGGCGCGATTCGATCCGATGACGACTATCTTTCCGTCGCTTTGAACCAGCATGTCGCCCAGGGTGAGGCTGTAGCCGTCGTCGATATCACGCCGCCCGCTGCTGGCAAACGCCGGATCAGTGGCGCTTACACTTCCCGGCAAAATCTTGATGACGAAAGCGAGGTTGCGCTCACTCTGGGCGCCTCGTTGCGCGGAGCCACCGATCAGTGTGCTTCCATCGCCGAGCACCCGAACCGCTGTCGCGACATCATTGCGGTTGAAAGCATCGCCATTGTCGATGGAAAAACGACCGTAATCGCCCTGCTTGAAACCCGAGTTGTTCAACAAAACGACTGCGGCATCGGTGCCACCCGGTGTGTTCACATCACCTGATTCGCCAACGACCACGAATGATCCGTCGGGCCTCCTGGCAATGGCGTGAAAGACGTTGCGCTTGTTTTCGGTAAGGTTGTAATTGTCTTTGCCGTTGCCAAAGCCACCGAAGGTATTATCGAGGCTTCCATCGGGATTGAGTCGCGCCACTGCGGCGGTGTTTTCATCGGGGTTGAAGAGGCCGGCCACCCCAACCAGAACAATCTTTCCGTTGGGTTCGACGAGAACGTCGTAGGCCATGTCACGCTTGTCTGTTCCCACATAGTCAAATGCAATGGTTCGGCAAGGAAAAGCCACGCTACTGAAATTGACAGGCTGTCCCTGCTGGTTGAATCGACAAATGGCGAAGTCGCGATCCGTTCCTTGACCGATGGAGTATCCGGCGACGAGGATATTTCCGGCGTTATCAAACGTGGCCGAGGTGGCGAACCACCTTGATAACAGTGAAAGCACCGTGCCGCCACTACCGAACGAGGTATCGAGGATCCCGTCGGGAGTCATCTTGGTGACCGAGAAACGCGCATCCAATCCGCCGGTGCTGCTGGTTCCGACGAGAAAAATCGAGCCGTCTGCGCTGACAAGGGTTTTGGCCAGTTGGTCGTTGTTGGTGCCGCCGAGATCAACGCCGACAAAATTGCGACCCGACGAAAACAGGCCGAATGTCGAATCAGGCAGGCCATCGACGGCCAAGGCGGGTCCAGCTGCGGCAAGCAACGTGGCGATGAGAAGTTTACGAATCATCAGGTGTACTCCAGATGGAGGCGATTGCCTCCGTTGAATGCACGTACGCAATGAAGAGACCTCAGGGATCATGAGCAAGGCATCAGCAGGCTGTTTGTCGGGCAATGACCTGCTTAGTCGTCTAGAATGCCCACCTCGCGCGCCTCGACCCGCATGATTCGGCCGCTTCACCGTCGACGGCTTCGGTCGACCTGTGGTCAGGCCCGATGCGCCGATTCACTCTCCTTTCTCAACCCTCGCCGCCGGTGAGCTGGAAATCGTCGTGTTCAATTCCATCCGCCAGCAATGGCTGTCCAATCCGCGTGCCGATGTGCTGGCCGGGCTGGTTGTGGCGCTGGCTCTCATTCCCGAGGCGATCGCGTTCTCGATCATCGCCGGTGTCGATCCGAAAGTCGGCTTGTATGCATCGTTCTGCATTGCCGTAGTGATCTCGTTCGCAGGCGGGCGACCGGGCATGATCTCGGCGGCCACCGGCGCGATGGCTTTGGTCATGGTCAGCCTGGTCAAGGATCACGGCCTGCAGTACCTGTTTGCCGCGACCTTGCTGACCGGCGTATTGCAGATGCTCGCCGGCATCTTTCGTCTTCCCGTCATGATGCGCTTTGTCTCGCGCTCGGTGATCACGGGGTTCGTCAACGCGCTGGCGATCCTGATCTTCATGGCCCAACTGCCCGAACTGATCGGCGTGCGCTGGCCAGTCTATGTGATGGTCGCGGGCGGTCTCGGCATCATCTATCTATTTCCGCGCATTACTCGTGCCGTGCCATCACCACTGATTTGCATTGCTGTACTCACCGCGATCGCGGTGTATTTCAAGATTGATGTGCGCACGGTGGGTGATATGGGCGAACTGCCCGACAGCCTGCCGAGTTTTCTCTGGCCCGATGTGCCGCTGACGTTTGAAACGCTGAAGATCATCCTGCCGTACGCCTGCACACTGGCCGTGGTTGGCCTGCTCGAATCGATGATGACCGCGGCGATCGTCGATGATCTGACCGACACCTCCAGCAACAAGAATCGCGAAGCGACCGGGCAGGGTATCGCGAATATCGCCTCCGGCCTGCTCGGCGGCATGGCCGGTTGCGCGATGATCGGCCAGTCGGTGATCAACGTGAAATCCGGCGGACGCACACGCTTGTCGACGCTGACCGCTGGCGTCGTGCTGCTGATAATGGTCGTGTTCGCCGGTCCGCTGGTCGCGCGTATTCCGATGGCTGCTCTGGTCGCGGTGATGATCATGGTCTCGATCGGCACCTTCAGTTGGAGCTCGATCGTCAACCTGCGCAGCTATCCGAAATCATCAAGTCTGGTCATGATTTCGACGGTTGTGGTGGTGGTCGCCACGCATGATCTGGCCAAGGGCGTGCTGGTGGGCGTGCTGCTCTCAGCGCTGTTCTTTGCACGCAAGGTCGGTCAGGTGCTGCATGTCGAATCGAGCTCGGCCGATGAGGGCCGCACACGCCGATACACGGTCACCGGACAGGTATTCTTTGCCTCGGCCGATGCGTTTGTTGCGCGCTTTGATTTCCGTGAGGTACTCCAATCGGTGGTCATCGATGTTTCGCACGCACATTTTTGGGATCTCTCGGCGGTCGGCGCGCTGGACAAGGTAGTGATCAAGTTTCGCCGTGAAGGCACGGTCGTCGAAATGATCGGCCTCAACGAGGCCAGCAGCACCCTGGTGGATCGGCTTGGCGTACATGACAAGCCGGATGCCGAAAACTTGATGGGCCACTGAGGACACACAGATGACATCATCGACTTTGATTCACGCCAGCGGGCGCGTGCTCGCCGCAATCGACGTTTCGAACTACGCGGCCAGCGTGGCTGGAATCGCGGCTTGGGCCGCTGCACGTCTCGGCGCGCCGCTGGAGTTTGTCCACGCGATTGATCGCCCCAGTGCGCAACCGGAAAAGCAGGATCTCAGTGGCAACCTGATCCTTGGCGATCGCGAGGATCTGCTCGCCGAACTCAGCGCGCTTGATGAAACCCGCTCACGCATCGCCCAGGAAAGCGGGCGTCGTTTGCTCGATCAGGCGCGCATGCTCGCGCATGAAAGCGCGGGTATCGATGCCGAGACTCGTCTGCGTCACGGCGGTCTGCTCGATACCTTGCTTGAACTCGAAGTCGACGCTCGCTTGTTCGTGATCGGCAAGCGTGGCGAGCACGCCGATTTTTCGAAGGGTCATCTGGGCAGCAATCTTGAACGTGTTGTGCGCGCTGTGCATCGACCGGTGCTGGTTGCTGCGCGTGCGTTCAGCCCGGTGCAGAAATTTCTAATCGCCTTCGATGGCAGTGCAACCACAAAACGCTGCATCGAAATGGTCAGCGCGAGCCCCTTGCTCAAGGGTATCGACTGCGACCTGCTCATGGTCGGCGAATCCAGTGCTGAAACCGGCGATCTCGACTGGGCGCGCGAAACGCTCAGCGACGCAGGATTCGCGATCAATGTGCACGTCATTGCGGGTACCGCCGATGCGGTCATCGCACGGCATGTGCAGGATCACGCGATTGATCTGATCGTGATGGGTGCCTACGGCCATTCGCGCATCCGCAGCCTGATTCTGGGCAGCACGACCACGCAGATCCTGCGTACGTGTCTGGTGCCGGTGTTGTTGCTGCGCTGAAGATGCATCGGCGCCACGCGTAGAACCGCCGTTTCATGCGTTCGCCCGCTGCTGTTAGTCTTGCTCCGCCTTGATCCTGCGCCACCTCGGCGTACGTCATGTTGATGTGATGAGGAGAGCACGCACGTATGTCGACCGAAGAATGGATGGAGCCCCGCTTCCGCCCCGCGACGACCAAGGGTTGGCGTGGCTACTGGTTCCGCGTGATTTTCCATCATCACGAGCCCGACGAGCGCCGTTTCGACATCATTCTGCTCGGCGTGATCCTGATCAGCGTGATCGTGGCCCTGCTTGATAGTGTCGCGCTTCTGCATGTGCACTACGGCGACATGTTCTACGTCATCGAATGGATATTCACGATCACGTTTTCGATCGAGTACCTGTTGCGCCTGAGCCTCGTTCGCCGCCCTTTGCGTTATGTCTTGAGTTTCTATGGGCTGATCGATCTGGCGGCGGCACTGCCGACCTACATCAGCCTGTTCATCGTCGGCGCCAACCATCTGCTGGTCATCCGTGTGCTGCGCATTCTTCGCGTATTCCGCATCCTCGAAATGGTCGAGTATTCGAACGAAGGTTCCGAGTTGATGCGAGCGCTCTACGCGAGCCGCCGCAAGATCGGCATGTTTGTGTTGTTCGTGCTGCTGATCACCGTCGTTTTCGGCGCGGTCATGTATCTCGTTGAAGGCCCCGAGCACGGTTTCACCAGCATCCCGCATGCGATGTATTGGGCGATCGTGACCATGGCTACGGTCGGCTTCGGGGACATTACCCCGCAAACACCATTCGGCCAGTTCATCACCTCGATCATGATATTGATCGGTTACGGCATTATTGCGGTTCCAACCGGAATTTTCGGTGCCCAACTCATCCAGGCAAATATCCAGAAGCGTGCCGATCTCATCGCCAGCAAGGGTGAGGCGTGTGTGCGCTGCGGGGAGCAAGAGCACCTTGAAAAAGCGCGGTTTTGTCATCGCTGTGGGGAGCGCTTGCAAGCGACTGACGGCTTGGATTGAGCGATTGGGTGCAAGATTCACAGTATCGGCCAAGGTGTTCGCACCTGAGAAAAATGATGGAAATCGGGTGCCTCGATGCAAGCGAGCTCTACATCGCTAGCACAACTGAATAGGTCGTCGATGGGCACTGATTCACGCTTCAGGACCTCATTCTGTGCTCGAAAGAGCTGGATGTTCAAGAGGATAGAGCTATAGATCCAGCCGTCCTCGACAAGTGCTGCACTGCAGGATTGCACTCAAAATAATAAACAGCATAAGCTGGCTGAGCAGGGGCAATTGCAACACCGGGGAATCAAGATAATGATGGGGAATGATAAGCGGCGATTGGTCGCCGCGTTGCTTTGCAGCGGGTTGCTGGGTGCGCTGGCTGCGGGGGAGACGCAGGCCGCCGATACGTCGAGGATGTCGCCCGCCGTTTCAATGGACGCCGCCGCTGACGCGTTGCAAGCAGCGTTGGACGCGGAAGAAGTGGGCATGCGTGCGGAACGTGCGAGCTACGGCAATTATTTCGCCGACGCGTACGCGCACTATCCACGCATCCCCAACGGCACGCTGGAGGCGATCGCCTACACACAGAGCCGTTGGCAGAATCTGAATCCGATGTCACTGGATTCGGATACTCAGCACCAGACCATGCCTCGCGCATGGGGTCTGATGGGTCTCTACCACGGTGAGGGATTTGCCGATCAGGTGGCCGATGCGGCCGCATTGTTGAATCGGTCCGAATACGATGTGATGAGGGACCCGGCACTCAATGTGCTCGCCGCTGCTGCTCTGCTCGACCGAGAGTTGTCAGGCTCGGCCGACGATGAGATCGCGTCGATCGCAGGCGCATTGGAGCGTTACGCGGGGTTCTCTGCCAACAAGGAATCTGCCGATAACGGGGCGGTAGTCTCCTACGCACGCGCGAGCTTCGCATTCGATGTTTTGCTCACACTGGATCGGGGTGTCAACGACCGTGGCATTGTGGTTCCCGAGCGTGCGGTGGAATGGGAAAAGGCGTTCGAGCCGGCCATGCTGGTCAAGCTGAATGCGCCGTTCCTGCGCCTCGACGTGCAGGGAGATACCATCGAAACCGATGAATATCGAGTCGATCCGATTACTGAGCACCTGCAACTCAAGCCGGGGGCGGGTAACGGCACGATGTCAGGTGGGGAGGGAGTCAACAGCGTCCAGAGTACGGACTATGGTCCGGCGATATGGCTGTCCTCGCCCAACTACTCTTCACGCGGCGGCAGCGCCATTCGCGAGGCGGTGATCCATACCACCCAGGGTGGCTACTCAGGTGCCGTCTCATGGTTGCGCAATCCCGCCAGCCAAGCCAGCGCGCACTATGTGGTCCGCAGTTCCGATGGTCAGATCACCCAGCTGGTCCGTGAAAGCAACAAGGCCTGGCACGCGCGCTCGCACAATCCTTACTCGCTGGGCATTGAGCATGAAGGATTTGTAGACAACAGCAGCTGGTACACGACCGCGATGTACATCGCTTCGGCCGGCATCGTGCGTTCGTTCTGCGCTCGCTATTCGGGCATCACCTGCGCATCCGCTTACAAGGGCGCGTCCAGCAGCGGACATTTCGTCGTGGGCGATAGCGTTGACATCAAGGGGCATCAGCACCTCAGCGACAACGACCACAACGATCCGGGCATCTACTGGAACTGGTCCAGGTATTACGGATTGATCAATCCCGGCAGCGGTGGTGGAGTCGGAACCAAGATCCTTGATACGTTTGAATCAAGCGTCGGCCACTTCAGCACCAGTCCAGCCTATTCGGGCAGCACGGTCGGTGTGTCAACGAGCTCCAGCGCCGCGCGTGATTGCAACCTCCGCAAGGTCGGCAATTGCTCACTGCATGTGCAGTTGGTCGACAACGCCAGTAGCAGTGCGAATTGGGCAGTCCGCTTATTGGCCGGTAGCGGCTCTCCGGGCAGCAACACCCAGCTGGCCCGCAATGGCCGAATCGGCTTCTGGGTCTTCGCGGCCGGTACGGGCATGCAGGTCGGAGTTGGCATCGATGATAGCGATGGCACCGAGCGCTCGGCTTCGCGCTCGCTAACGGCTAATCAGTGGACTTATGTTGAGTGGAATTTGTCTGATTCCGCACAGTGGAGTGCATGGGCCGGCAGTAGCAACGGTGTAATCAACGCCAGCAACGTAACCCTGGATGCGATCTGGCTCTACCACGCCAATACGGCCTACACGGTCAACACCTCCATTGCCGACGTGCAGATCCGCTACTGCGGAACAATCCAGGCGACTTATCGCTGACGATGCGTCGCATGGGCTCCAGTGAGCGGGAAAGATTCACTGAGTTT
>JBBSVJ010000093.1:0-12723 GCA_038233665.1 Lysobacterales bacterium | reverse complement strand
CAGTCTGACATCCGTACCGTCGCCGCATCGCACTGACAACGCAGCAAGCAACAAAGGAACAATTCAATGACCAGCAGAAGCCCAAAAGCTCAGGGCAACGGCATCACTCGCCCGGGGTTGACGGGAAGTCTCTTGAGGAATTGTTAGATCTACCGATCACTTTTGCTCTCTTGTCGATCTCTATTCGGCTATGCTGCGATTTATTCGTATTAAAATAATAGAATAGTAATAGGCTTGCATCTTCGTGCAACCGTTGGTACGTAGTCTGGGATAAGTCGCGCTCGAAAAACGATGAGCAAATCAATCCGCCGCGGTCTCGTCTCCGAGTTTGCGCTGCTCGCGCAAGTGCGCATGGAGGTCGAGGATGATCTTGACCGCGGTGAGCAGAAGGAGTGCCCACAAACGCGAACCGAACCGCAGTATTGCCAGGCCACCTATCCACACAACGGCGTGAAGCGCCACCACGCGTGCATAGGGTTGCAACATCAGCTTTTCCAGCAGTGCTATTCGATACTCGCCACGGCGGATGTAATTCCAGGCGAAGGAAAAAAGATGACTCGATGCCAGCACAGCCACTGGAATCCAGAGCCCGAGTTCGGTGATTCTCGTTACCCACAACTCGGGCGTGAAGATCTCGGTGATGGCACCCGTTGGACCACCGCCGAAGGTTTGGTAGATGAAGGCGCCATGCGCGGCGGTGAAGATGCCGTAGTGCACGCAGAAGAAGGGCACCATCGTCAGCTTTGCTATCCAAGACACCACACTTGCGGGATCAGCCATCACCATGCGCATCACGTTGATGACGCCGATGACCACGTTCTCAACCCAGAACACCATGATCAGAGGATAGACAGGCCAGCCCAGAGCGATGACGCCGTACAGCGGCGCAAGGTTCGCCAGCAATAAAGCGAGCGCGGATGGCCAACGCGGACCCAGCGCGCGAAGGGCTTGGTGCGGAATGCCTGAGACTCGGGATAGGAGACCTATTTGCATGAATGTGCTGGAGCACGTGGAAAAGGTCAGGCTTTTGCGCGCTGACACGTGGCAACACGGTGCAACGCGCCCTGACCTTGGCTGGAACCGAGAATTCTTTTGCAGCACCGTCGGCCCCCTGCCAGTTTGTGATCGCCACCAAGCAACTCGCACGTGAGGAGCTTGCCGCCGATCGTGAGGCAATCGCTACGAGCTTCGGCATCCGCAAGCGTCAACAACATCGCAAACTGCGGACTGGACGCCTGTCCGCAGCAAGCGCTCGCCTCTCACTGGCGCATCGTGGTGCCGTCGATCAGCCAGCGTCCGTCCTGACGCACCAAAAATGTAGTGCCCATCACGCTCTGATCTGGGTTAGCGAAATTCAACCAGGCTCGATCATCGACCTGGGTGCCTGCGAGTATCTTCACGTCGGCAGGGGTGACATGGCTTAAGAAGCGGAACCTGGAAGCGAGTTCTTCCTTGCCAGCCGCCTGCGATTGAAGTGCCTTCTTTGCTTCTCTTGGTGAACATGTTTCGAGGAAGGCGTCGAAGTCGTTGGCGGCAAGTGCCGCTGCACGCGCAAACAAAACCTTGCCAGGTTCCCCACCGCCTTTGCCGAGTTGGCTGCCGGGCGGCTGCGTGATCAAGGGCAGATCGAAGGTGACGTCATAGGCCTCGCAAATGAAGCGCCCGGCGACCGAAGTCTTGTCCAGGCGTGAAATCTTTAGGTGATTGCCTCGTTCGCAGAGCGGATCACCGTCACTGCCGTCCGGGCTACGGAAATTCAGCGCATAGCTCGAGCCGTCGATTTTGTAGATTGTGATCCGCATGCTCGCGCCGTCGAGGTTGAATTGATCGTTCACGTCGAGGGCGTAGTCGCTCAGCAACTGAGGCGCATCGAGCTTTTTTTCTCCGAACAATACTTCGATCCCATTTTGTCCTTGCCAAGCGATGGCGTCAGCAACCGCGTAAGCCTTGCGCTTGACGATGAACTGGCCACTAGCCGCAGAGGCCGCAAACGCGGGCGCGCTCAGGATCAACGCAAGGCAGAGGGTAAGGTGAAACAAGCGGATTGCGTAATAGGCCATGACGTGTCCCCGGTAGTGGTTTTCAACAACGATCCAATCAAGAGAACGGAGAATCGGGCGGGAAGGGGCCAAGTGCGGATGACAGAAGATATTTCGTCCAAATAACGCGTCAGATAAGAGTGGCTCAGACCTGAGTGAGTGTTTGACCATTTGCGCTCTGGCACCCATACGACGGAGCCCCGTCGAAGGGTCTAGTCAGCTGCCGCGAACGCAATGCGAGGGGGGGTAACAAAAAAGCGCACCAGGTTGCGTCGTGCCTGGCCCCCGATCTCAGCAAATTACGTGTTTCATTTCGAACCCGCCAATCGAGGCGCGTCATTGAGACTTCAATGCGGAATTTATCTTTGGTTCTTTTGCTGCTGCCAGCGATCGTGCTGGCGCAAGCGCCGCCCAGCGGTGGGCCTTACCGCTTGCCAAAGCAAGTGATCGCCAGCGGCGGCGCGACGGCGAGTGCGTCGGGTTGGAGTGTGACCGGTACGGTCGGCCAAAGTGCCGTGCAGCTCGTAACAGGCGGCCCCTATGAGCTGTTCGGCGGGTTTCATGGCCCAGCCATCGCCAGCGATTCGTCGGACCTGATTTTTCGTGATGGATTTGAAAACTGATTACCCTTTTCAAGGAACCTTGCTGATGAAAGCTCAAGCTCTATTCGCCGCCCTGCTCACCATCTTGATCAGCCCGGCGGTATTCGCGTTCGGCAATAGCTTTACGTATCAAGGCAAGCTGGCCGATGCCAGCGCCCCGGCTGATGGCAGCTATGACTTTCAGTTCACTCTGCAAACGAGCGCTGGCAGTCCGATCGGCGCGGCCATTGTCAAAGACGACGTTCTCGTCAGCGACGGTGTTTTCAGCGTCGAACTGGATTTCGGGCCGGTCATCGCCGTTGACGATTACCAGTTGCAAATCGGCGTGCGCGCAGGCGCATCCAGCGGTGCATTTACCGGTTTGAGTCCGGCCACCAAAATCACGCCTGCCCCGCAGGCGCAAATTGCGGAGTTGGCGCAAGTAGCGACCACGGTGTTGGACAACTCGATTGGCAGCGCACAAATCAACGCCAACCAAGTGCAGGTGCGGGTCGCTTCAAGTTGCCCGGCTGGGCAGTCGATTCGAGCGGTCAATGCGAATGGCTCGGTGGCGTGCGAGTCGGCCGGTTCCGGCCCAGTGGGACCGCAAGGACCCGTGGGACCAACGGGGCCGGCGGGTGCTGCAGGCCCGACGGGCGCTACGGGGCCAACCGGCGCTCCGGGTTCTGCCGATGCTTGGGGCCGATTGGGCAACTCGGGCACCAGCGCGGCGAGCAATTTCATCGGCACCACGGACGGACAAGCGCTTGTACTTCGCGCCAATAATTTCAGGATAGGCGAATTCACGCCGCGCGGAACCATCGATGACTTGGGTGATGCGCCTAGCGTTGCACTGGGCTCATCGGCCAATGAGGCCACAGCGATAGGCGCGACGGTTGGTGGAGGTGGTGCGACGCGGGTACTGGGGTCACTGACCAGCGGTTACAAAAATTCTGCGACGAATAGCTTTGCAACGATCAGTGGGGGCAGGGGTAACACCGCAAGTGGAACGTTCAGTACTATAGGAGGAGGTGATGCAAATGCTGCAAGCGGCTATCGCAGCACGATCAGCGGTGGATATTTCCATCGCGCTGAAGGGCAGTACAGCACGATCAGCGGCGGTCGATATAGTAAAGCTCTGGGCAGTTACAGTGCCGTTAGCGGTGGAGAAGCCAATTGCGCGGGTGGCGATTACAGCTGGGTAGGTGGAGCCGGCGCCAGAACTCGTCCAGGAACAGCAAATGCAGATCCCGATTGTGGCTACAGTTCTGGCACCTCCCGTGGGGACTCTGGCACCTTCATTTGGGCTGGAAACCTGTACAACGGCGAGGGTGTCACGTCCACTGGGCCGAACCAGTTCCTCGTTCGCGCGCAAGGCGGCATGGCGATCAATACCAACGTGCCTACACCTGGATCTGCCTTAACCGTCAACGGCAACATGAGCTTTGGCGCGCAAAGTCAGCAAATGCTGAATCTTTACAACAGCGATTTCGGCATAGGTGTGCAAACCAATCGACTGTATTTCCGCACCAATAGTGGCTTCAGTTGGTTCGAAGACGGCGCCCACAGCGATACCACAGACGACCCCGGTGCTGGCGGCACCCTGCACATGCGCTTGAGCACCACCGGCCAGCTGCAAACCACCACCGGCACCATCAGTACGCTGTCGGATGCGCGGCTCAAAGACGAAGTCGAGGACTACACCCACGCGCTGGATCAGATCAGTGCGCTGAGGCCGGTGCGCTACCACTACCGCGATGCGGGAAAAGCCGCGTTCCAAGCCGAAGGCATGCACTTGGGGTTTCTCGCCCAAGAAGTTCAGCAAGTGTTCCCCGAATGGGTGAGTGAAGGCGAGGATGGCTATCTGATGCTGTCAATGCGTGGTTTTGAAGCCGTTGCGGTGCGAGCGATTCAGGAATTAAGCGCGCAGAACGAGTTGCTGCGGGCGAAGCTCGCTACTGACAGTGGCGCCCTGGAAGCCAAGATCGCTGCCCAAAAGCAGCGACTGACTCTTCAAGGCGCCGAATTCCAAGCTCGTCTGGATGCGCTCGAGGCCAAACTGATCGAGCCGTAGTGTCTTTCTGGATGGCAGCCCAGTTTTGGCTGACATCTCTGACGGCGCGTCTTTAGACGGTCGTCCGCAGCATAGCTATGCGAGGCAACTCAGTGCGACTGGTTGCTGACTTCCAACAAATTTGGATAGCCATGGCGTGCCGATGGCCTCTCGTTGCGAAAAAACTCAATCACGTGGCCCCTCGTTTCGCGATTTCACGTGTTTACCCATATAGCCACCGAATGTAAGTGCTTTGTGGAGATTGCGATGCATACATTCTGCTCTGACTTTAGTGCTGGCGCATTGGCTATAGCGAAAATCCCGCGACGTAGCGGGCTTTCGCTAACGCAAAAACAGGGGGTTACCGGGCGGCGGTGATGTGTTCACCGCTTGAATCAATAAACCCATCCGAATGGGGTGGATTGGAGAGGGCCATGTCTAGATGTGTATTGATACTGCTATTGGGAACAGCCACAGCGGCAGCCAGCGCTGCCGCGCCTCGCTTCACGGGAGAGGCTCAATTGAGGCCGCCGGATACGGCAAGCGACGACGGCCGGTTTTCGCTTGCGGCCAAGTTGAAGCCCGCCACTCTGAGCTCAGACGACGGACGATTCACGCTTAAATCAGCGTTGCTTCCGGATGGCAAGTCGATTGCCGTCGCGTGCGGTAGTGACCTCATCTTTTTCGACGGTTTTGAAAACCAATAATCTCATTAGCTTGGAGAACACTCATGAAAAGAACTCTTCTGACCCTGGCGCTGCTCGCAGCCACCAATGTCGTGTACGCGGGTCCATGGACCTACCAAGGCACATTGAACGACGCCGGCAAGCTGGCGAACGGCAAGTATGACCTGCGCGTCACGCTGCTTGATAAAACAAAAACAGCGAGTATGAGTAGCCCGATCACGTTCTATTCCGTTGACGTGGTTGACGGCAATTTTTCGGTCGACGTCGATTTCGGCATCGACCTGGCGACAGCGCCGTTGATGGCATTAAAGACAGAAGTACAGCAAGGCGGATCTGGATTCGTGAGCCTGGGCGAGCCCACGCAGGTTGATCCCAAAGCTACGCTTGCCGGTGTGTGCTGGGATACCTCGGGCAACGCGGGCACCACGGCTGTGGACTTTATTGGAACCAAGGACAATCAGCCCTTGTCAATCAGGGCCAATAGCGCCAGCGCCATTCAGATTCAACCCAGCGTCGAGCTGTCGTCCGGCCGACCCATCACGCACAACATCATTGCTGGAAGCCGCGCCAACGGCGTTATAGCACCCGCTCGCGGCGCCACTATTTCAGGCGGTGGGTCGGTTAATGATGCGGATCCGACTTACACAACAGGCGGTTCAAATCGGGTGGACGACCACTACGGCACCATTGGTGGTGGCTTCGACAATCAGGCTGGTAGCCAGACCGCCAGTGCGACGGATGGCGCTTTTGCCACTGTCGGCGGTGGTCGCCAAAATGAGGCGACCGGGTTTGGCAGCGTTGTCAGTGGTGGTCAAGGAAACGTCGCTAGCGCTTCGTACAGCACGGTCAGTGGCGGATCCGTAAATCAAGCAGCTGGCTTTCGCAGCTCGGTAAGTGGCGGAACCGATAACTGCGCTGGCGGCGACTACTCTTGGGTCGGCGGAGAGTTTGCAAAAACACGCGTTGGAACCGGGGCGGGTGATGGCACCTGCGCGCCTAGTTCAGGGGACTCCGATGGCGATGAAGGCAGCTTTGTCTGGGCAGATCAGTCGTCGAGCGCGGAGTTCGTTCCGAGTGGGGCGAACCAGTTCGCTGTCCGCGCCGATGGCGGATTTCTTGTGAATACCAATGGCTTGTCCATTTTCCCCAATGACGACATGGTGATCCAAGCGCGGGTTTCGGGCGATGATGATGCAAATTTGCGACTACGCTCCATTGGTGGTTTATTTGCCAACTTCAATGTCAACAGCAACACCGGCACTCTGTCAATCGCCGGCTTACCAGGCACTGGCCAGCCACGCTTGACGGTCATCGGCGGCAGTGGCGGAATAGCAAGTCTCAGCAACGGTGGCACGTGGACCAACGCCTCCAGCCGCAGCTACAAAGAAAACTTCACGGCGGTCGACGGGTCGGATGTTTTGAGTCGCCTAGTCGCGTTGCCAATCATGACCTGGGATTACATTGGCTCAGCCGAAGGGCTGCACATGGGCCCGGTCGCCGAGGACTTCAAAGAGAGCTTCGGTCTGGCCGGCGATGGCAAGTCGATCAGCACCGTGGATGCAGACGGCATCGCGCTGGCCGCAATCCAGGGACTGAACGCAAAACTCGAAACAGAAAATGGAGCGCTGAGGGCACGCCTTGATGCACTCGAAGCTCGCTTGCAGTAAGACTGACGGAACGCGCCGACAATACAGCGTCGGCGCGTCTGCGGTAGAGCAGCGATCGGAACGAAGTTCGTATGCCGCATCAACGAAATGTTTAGCAAATCACTTGCTAATGGCAAATTGGATAGCAAATACCGCGAGGTTCTTGCCAATGGCGTCTGAGTTACGACGACGGTGACGAATCAGATTCCGGTGCGGCGCAGGTGATCGTCCAGATTGAGCTGATATTTGTGCGTGGTTTTTCTAGTGAACGCAGTGCATGGATGCTTCGGCCAGCTATCAAACAACGCTCAACGCGCGGCCAACTTCCCCGCGAGGACTTCAGCCTGGCGTCGCTTCGGTGCCGTTTCTGGCGTATCGAGTCTTTTCAGTGCTTCCTCGATGTCGGTGCGCGCAGCATTTCGATCGTTGCGCGCGATATGCAGACGTCCGCGTTCGAGATAAGCCACTCCCAACGTTGTCTCGTTCTCGACCTGTGAGTTGCGATTCAACGCGCCGAATGCGACTTCGATTAATGATTCGGCTTCGTCAATCGACGCGGGATCATCGCTCGCCAGGAGACTCGAGGCCAGCGCAATGCGAAGCTGCGCGATCTCGACATGATCGCCCTCGTAGATCGTCTGCACAGCTTCAAGCGCTCGGCGGAAATTCAGAATTGCTTCGGGATGGCGACCTTCAGCCTGGCGCAAGCTGCCAAGTACCGATGCGGTGTACATGTTGTTGTAAACGTCGTCCGGAGAAATACGCTCCAAGGCAGCCAAGGCTTCGGTTCCACGCGCATCGGCCTCGGCATAGCGCTCAGAATCGGTCAGGGCAGCGACTTCGGTCATGGCAGTGAGCCAGGTGTAGACGCTGTCGCCGGTCGCCTCCCGGAACACCTCGAACGATTTGCGATAGCGCTCCACGGCCAGATCGAACTTGCCTTGGGCTCGAGCAAGGTTGCCATAAGTTTGCAATGCCTGCGCGTATTGCCCTGAGGGAGTCTTGCCGAGAATCGTCAGCGATTCCGCGAAGCTGCGCTCGGCCGCATCGAATTGGCCCATGCGGCGCTGCAGGTCGCCGAGCCGAAGCAGTGTGCTGCCGACAAAAAGATGATCGGCCGGCAGCGACTCACGCTCGATGCGCAGGGCGGTCTCGTAATGGTCCTTTGCCTCCGCATACTTGCGCTGGACCCGCAGGACATCACCGATGCTTGTACGCAATATCGCCGTACGGACGTGGTCCTGGCCATTGTTTTGTACGACGATCGCAAGCGCCTTTGCATAGCTTTCCAGTGCATCGGGATAGCGCCCCGCCTCTTGTTGAATTTTTCCAAGTACACCGAGGCGCGCGGCAACTTTTACATTCGATTCGCCAAAGGCGGCACGAAAAACGCCGACTCCGTGGCGCGCAAGCAACTCGGCCTCGGCATTGTGACCAGCAGCCAATTCGATGTTCGCAAGCGTTGATTCGGCGAGCGCAGCGGGGGGGGAATCTCCGGCACCCGCGTCGCGCAATATCTTCAACGCGTTACGAACCATCTGCTCCGCATTCGCCACATCACCAACCAAGTAGACCGCATCAGCATAGCCGGCCATCGCCTCCGCCGCTGCGATGCTGTTTGCGCCCGTTAGCGTCGATTGCATTTCCCAAGCGCGCTTGAGGGTTGTCTGTGCCGCTTCACGATCATCAAGACTGACCTGGATCTCACCGAGGTCCTTGAACAACTGGGCTTGCAACTCGGGTTCGTTGGCGAGACTCGTGTCGACCACGTTGATACCGTTGCGGATCATGTCCGTCGGTGAGCGCGCTGTGCTACTCGCACGGCTGATCGGATCCTGCTCGCGAAACAGGGTCAAGATGAAATCCTTGACGCGCTCACTGCGCGCCAGTTGGCGCTCGGCGTTGGCGCGTTCGCTGTCTGCGCGCTTGGCTTCATTGCGGGCGATGTTCGCTTGCCACAACGCGGCGCCAAGGCCTGCAATCAACGCAATGACGATGACCGTCGAAGCCGCCACGCCAACGCGATGGCGGCGAACGAATTTACGCGTTCTGTAGGCAGCAGAATCGGCTCTCGCAGCGATCGGTCGCCCATCAAGCCAGCGGCGCAATTCATTCGCGAAAGCAACGGCGGTCGCGTAGCGCCTGGTCGGGTCGCGTTGCAGCGAGGTGCTGATGATCAGATCGAGGTCTCCGATAAGCGTGCGCGATAGGTGATCCGCATCCGGGCCATTGCCATAGAGCTCTCGCAACTGTGCGCTATCGAGTTTTGCTGCCAGCGCGCTGGCCCGATCGACGACTTCCTGACTCGCATCGAGTGCCAGTTGCGCAGCGCTTGTACCGCGCCGCTGGCGAGGCAACTGCCCGGTCAGCAGCTCACACAGCATCAAGCCCAGTGCGTAGACATCAGTCGCTGTTCCAATCGCCTCGCCGAGGATCTGTTCGGGTGCGGCATACGCGGGCGACAACACGCGCATGCCAGTGCCAGTCATGGTCTGCTCGCCGCTCTGCTCGATCAGCTTGGCAATGCCGAAATCAAGCACGCGTGGTGAGCCCTTTTTGTCGACTAGTACGTTGGACGGTTTGAGATCGCGGTGCACGATCAGTTGCGTGTGCGCGTAGGCGACCGCATCCGAGACCGCCGCGAGTAAAAAAATCCGTGCCCGAACATCGAGCGCATGTTCGCGCGAATACGTGGTGATCGCCTCGCCATCCACGTAATCCATGACATAGAACGGTCGGCCGTCGGAGGTCATGCCCCCATCGACCAGGCGCACGATGTGCGGGTGGTTCAGCCGCGCGAGGATGCGTCGCTCCTGAAGAAAGCGACGCAAGATTGCGTGAGTATCCATGCCGCGTTTGAGCACCTTCACCGCGACCTGTTGTTCGTAGGCACCATCGGTGCGCTCGGCCAACCAGACCACGCCCATGCCACCCTCGCCCAAGAGTCGCAGCAATCGATAGGGGCCCGCTAAACCATCGGCGGGCATGCCATCCATGTCGCGATTGAGCACGCCGGGCACAGCCGCTGCGGCATCGCCATCAAGCAAGCCGCTGACATCCTCATCCGCCATCAGCAAGGCGCGAACCTCGTCGGCCAGCGCGGCATCGGTTGCCGCGAGTTGCACCAATCGTTGTTCACGCTGGTCAGCATCGAGGTCGATAAGTTCGTCGAACAGGGATGAGAGCTGTGACCAGCGATCAGAGGGGGTTATCATTGTTTACAGGTCCAGTCTTTTTATACTAAGGAGCAACACGAAAAACCGTACGCATTGGTCAAGATCTCAGAGGTGCTACATCTGTGCCAATGCTTTTCGGGCGCGCAGGGTAGAATCGTGCTGAGCACCATTCACCGCCTCGAACATATCGCCGGCTTCGCGCTGCGCAGTCAGCGCCTCGTCTCGGCGCTTCAGTGCCAACAGCGCGCTCGCTCGGGCTTCCAATGCCAGGGCCAGTTCGGCGCTGCGCTGACCCAACTGTTTTTTCAACTCCTGCGCCGCCGCCTCGGTTTCAGCGAGTGCCAATGCACCCTGGCCCAATTCGGCCAGCGATTGCGCGCGGCTGACGCGCACGTTCAAGCACAATTTGAATTGTTCACTGTGCTGCACGCGACAGCTCTTCCACGCTGCTTCAATCGCCACACGCGCAGCTCGGGCATCGCCGTTCTGACGCAGGCCAATCCACAATTGGCGCTGGAGCATTTGCCAATCTTCGCCGCGGTTGCCCGCCTGTTCAAGCAGTTGCAGCGCCTCGCGCAGGCGCGCCTCACCTTGCTTCGCCTGTCCAAGGCGCATCAACACAAATCCGGATTTACCCAATGAGATTGCCAGCCACGGATGATCGGGTGCCAAGGCGGATCGAGCCACCGTCAGTCGCCGCTCGACCAGACGCTGCTCCAGACTTAGATCACCCCGCTGATCTGCAACCGCTTCCAGTGTCCACAGCGGCGGAATGATGTTCGCTGAGTCCTTGCCGAAAACGCGTTCTGCGACGCCGAGCGCTTCCTTGGCCAGTGATTCCGCTTCGGTGAAATTTCCGAGACTCACCTCCGTGGACGCAAGGTTGCTGAGGGTCGGGATCATCAATTCGGGCGCGGCATTGCCGTCGCGCTGGATTTCGAGTGCTCGACTCTGCATGCGTCTGGCCTCGGGCATGTTGCCCTCGTTGATCATAACCTGCGCAAATGAGCCAAGGGCAACGGCATAATCTGAGGGAACTTCATGCGCGTGCTGCTCGAGTATCGCTACTGCACGCTGCAGGTAAGGCTTTGCCGCCGGCATGTCGCCACGATAGGCTTCCAGCACACCAAGATTGACCAGTGTTTCGGCGATCGCCGGATCGTCCGCAGCGTGGGTTTGCTCGGCCAGCGCCAGCGCGCGCTCCAACAATGCTTGAGACTGTGCGAAGTCGCCCTTGGTCGTGGTGATCTCGCCAAAGTCGTCGAGCAGCTCACCTTGCAGCGCAGGATCGTCGGCGAACTCGGTATCGATGCGCTTTAGCGTTGCGTCGAACGACTGTGCGAGCGTGGTGGCACCACCCTCGGTATGGCGTAGCGGATCCTCCTGCGTGAAGATTGAAATAAGGAATTTGGTCACACGCTTCGAGCGTTCCGCGCTCTTCCGGGCGGAAACAGCTTCTTTATCGGCGCGTTGCGCTTGTAGATCCGCACGCTGCGCTTGTTTTTCGGCGAGCTGTGCCTGATGGCGTGCCTTTTCCGCCTGCCACAACGCGCCACTCAGGCCAGCAATGAGAGCCAGCAACACCAACGCGGTCGCCGCCACCCCGATCCGGTGTCGGCGCACGAAACGATTGAATCGGTACGTCGTTGAATCAGCACGCGCCGCAATCGGACGCCCTTCAAGCCATCGGCGCAAGTCTTCAGCGAACGCAGTTGCTGTTGCATAACGGCGCGCCGGTTCACGCTGCAGCGCGGTGGCAATGATGAGATCGAGATCGCCCGACAGATTGCGCGCAAGCTGCCGTGCGTCACCTTGATTTCCATAGGTCTCAAGAATTTGATTGGCATCAAGCTTCGCGGCAAGGATGCTCGCTCGATCCACAACCTCCTGACTGGCATCGAGAGCCAATTGTGCGGAGGTCGAGCCACGGCGTTGACGGGGCAATTGCCCGGTCAGCAACTCGCAGAGCATCAAGCCCAGTGCGTAGACATCGGTGGCCGTGCCGATCGCCTCGCCAAGAATTTGCTCGGGTGCGGCATAGGCGGGCGACAATACGCGCAAGCCGGTGCCGGTCATGGTCTGTTCGCCGCTCTGCTCGATCAGCTTGGCGATGCCGAAATCAAGCACGCGCGGTGATCCTTGCGTGTCGACCAGGACGTTGGAGGGCTTGAGATCGCGGTGCACGATGAGTTGCGTGTGCGCGTAGGCAGCCGCGTCAGCGACCACAGCGAGCAGCGCAGTCCGCGCCCGCACATCAAGCGCGTGTTCGCGTGCAAAAGTGGTGATCGCCTCGCCGTCGACGTAATCCATGACATAGAACGGTCGACCGTCCGAGGTCATGCCGCCATCGACCAGGCGCACAATGTTCGGGTGATTCAGCCGCGCGAGAATGCGCCGCTCTTGCAGGAAACGACGCAGGATCGCGTGGGTATCCATGCCGCGCTTGAGCACCTTGATGGCGACTTGTTGTTCGTAAGCGCCATCGGCGCGCTCGGCCAACCAGACCACGCCCATGCCGCCTTCGCCGAGCAGTCGCAACAAT
>JBBSVJ010000092.1:0-12723 GCA_038233665.1 Lysobacterales bacterium | reverse complement strand
TGCTCGGTCTTGTGCTCGCAACGACATCGACGTTGGCGGCTCCCAACCTGCCGAATCCCATCCTGTTTGTCACTCAAGTACCCGTACCTGAGGATTTTGCCGCGATCGGCTCTGTCTTCGCCAACCATATGGCCGGGATCCAGAGCGTGGCGCGCGGTGGCGATCTCTGGATTCGCTACCCAAACGGCAGCTTGCGCAACCTGACTGCCGAAGCCGGTTACGGCAACGCGGGACTGCAAGGAGCCAACGCCATCGCCGTGCGTGATCCGGCAGTTCATTTCAACGGCAGCAAAGCGATTTTCAGCATGGTGATCGGTGCGCCGCCCGTGCAATACCAGCAAATCACGGCGTACTGGCAGCTCTACGAAATCACCGGCCTCGGCAGCGGCCAAACCGTGGCAATCACCAAGGTGGCCAACCAGCCGACCGACACAAACAACGTCGAGGCGACTTATGCCAGCGACGGCAGCATCATCTTCGTGAGCGATCGCTCACGCAACGGGCAACGGCAGTTGTATCCGCAGCTTGATGAATACGAATCCACGCCGACCCCGAGCGGATTGTGGAAACTCTATCCGGCGACCGGCGCGCTGAGCTTGCTTCAACATGCGCCGTCGGGATCATTCAATCCGAGCGTCGACAGTTTCGGTCGTATCATTTTCACGCGCTGGGACCATCTGCAACGCGATCAGCAAGCCGACAGTCCGAGCTACGGCACCTTCAACTGGAACTCGGAATCCGCGACAGCATCGACGTCCGCGTCGGTCGATGTATTTCCCGAGCCGCGCAGTGATACGAGCACCTCTTACGGCCTCCGCTTCAATCACTTCTTTCCATGGATGATCAACCAGGACGGCAGTGGCGAAGAAACGCTCAACCACGTGGGTCGCCACGAGCTGTTCGGCTATTTCAATCGCAGCCTGAAGAACGATTCGAGCCTGGTTGATTTCAGTGACGGCGCTGCGCCATTGCGTGCGAATGGCAACGTCGCCGAAAACTGGCTGCAGATCACCGAAGATCCGACCACGCCAGGGCGCTACTTTGCGGTCAATGCGCCAGAATTCGCCACACACGCCTCCGGTCAGATCCTATCGATCAACGGATCGCCAAGCACCAACGCGTCCAACATGCTGGTCCGCTATGAAACGCCGTTCAGCACAAGCGTCGCCCATGCTGGAACTCCACCTGCGGATTTCAACGGACATTTCCGCAGCCCGCTTCCACTTTCGAACGGGAATCTGGTGGCGTCTTGGTCGGCCGAGTCGCGCCAGGCAAATAACGATGGCACGCGCACCAATCCGATTGCACGTTACAAGTTTCGCCTTTATGGCTTGATCACCGGAAGCAATGGCTATCTGAAAACCGACCCGAATGGGGCGCTGACCGCTGGCATTACCAAATCAGTGTCATGGTGGGATCCGGATATGCGGGTCAGTTACAACGGGCCGCTATGGGAACTCTCCGCCGTCGAGGTGCGTTCGCGCGCCGTCCCTCCAAATACAGTCGAAGGCGCCGCGCTGTCCCCGGAAGCACAGGCCTTCGCTGCCGCCAACGTGAATTTTGCAGCCTTCAAGGCGTTTCTCGCGGCGCGTGGACTCGGTGTGCTGGTCAGCCGCGATGTCACGACCCGTGATGGCCACGACAAACAGCAGCCCTACAACCTGAGAGTGCCCGGCGGCGTCCAGACCATCGGCAACAACGGCATCCGCTACGACATCAGCTACGTGCAATTCCTTCAGGGCGATCAGATTCGAGGCATCGGCGGCACCGCCAATCCGGATGCCGGCCGTCGTGTGCTCGCGCAACCGCTCCACGACGCGGCCGCGCTGCAATTCATGCCCTCAGCCGGGCCTGGCGCCCCGCCGGGATCAGTAAAAATCGCTACCGACGGATCGATTGCGGCCATCGTCCCGGCACAGCGCGCCATGGTCTGGCAGTCTACCGACGCCAACGGAACCCCGGTCGTGCGCGAACGCTACTGGCTCACGGTGAAACCCGGCGAGGTGCGTGCCTGCGGTGGCTGTCATGGAGTCAATACGACAGACCAGGCGGGACAAGCGCCTGCGGAGAACATGCCGCTGGCACTGAAAGAACTGCTCGACTACTGGCGGGTCAATGCCGATGCGATATTTCGCGCCGGCTTCGACTGATTGGCAGGTTCCGGGACCGCTTGGCGCGATGCCAAGCCGGTCCTGAGCGTCATTGATCCAATCACGATCGGGTATTGATCTCGGAAGTATAAATCCCGCCGTCCCAGCGGCTGCGCAATGACGGGCAGCGGATCGATCGGATCAACGCGCTCCGCGTCGAAACAGCACCACTTCGACGGTCTGGATCAGGATGATCAAATCCAGTGTGGTGGTATGGTTTTTGACATAGAACAAATCGTACTTGAGCTTCTCCGCGGCATCTTTTTCACCAGAACCATACGGATAATTCAGTTGAGCCCATCCGGCCAGTCCCGGCCGCACGCAGTGGCGAAGATCGTAATATTTGATCGTCTTCTCCAGCTCGACAACAAATTCTGGGCGCTCCGGCCTTGGCCCGATCAGGCTCATGTCGCCGCGCAAGACGTTCCACAGCTGGGGCAACTCATCCAGCCGAACCTTGCGTATGAAACGCCCCACACGGGTTATCCGATCGTCGTTCGCACTGGCCCAGCGTGCGACACCATCCTGCTCGGCATCGGTTCGCATGCTGCGGAATTTGAACAGCATGAATCCGCGACCGCCCTCACCCACCCGTTCCTGTCGATAAAGTATCGGCGCGCCTGCACCAGACTCCAGACGCACAGCAAGCATGGTCATCAGAATCAGCGGCCAGGTGACGGCCAGGATAATCAGGGTCAGAGCGCAGTCAAACAGCCGCTTGGTTACCTTGCGCAGCGGTGAGGCATCAAATCCACTGGAGAAAATAAGCCAGGAAGGATCAATCAAGCTGAGCTGGACCTTGCCTTGCTCGCGTTCGAAAAATTCGATCAGGCTGGTGATCCGGATCCCGCGCTGCTTGCAGATCAGCAGGTCGTGCATCGGCATTCTGCCGCGTCGATCCTCGGGCGCAATGACAATTTCATTGATCTGCATCTGTCTTGCGATCTCTGCAAGGGATCCACTGTGCTGAACCACGCTGTCCTTGGGTACGGCCGACTCTTCGTCCGGTAATCCGACAAATCCCACCACCTTGAAACCCCGGCGGTCCACTCGGCGTCGCATGCCGTGAACAATTTTGGCTGCGCGTTTTCCGGATCCGTAAACCAGAACGCGTCGCTTGAGATCTTCAATGTCCAGCAAGCGCACGAACAGACCGCGAATCAGCGAAATCAGCGGAAAACTGATGAGCAACGCGATGGCGATCACACTGCGTCCCACGTACGCCGCAGGAAAAAGGTAGAAGACGATGGCAACCGAGATACCACCCATCACGAAACCGACGATCTGGCGCGCAAGCCAGCCCAACCAGTTCTGCCGAAGGTTCGGGTGATACAAACCGACCGAGGCCATGGCCGTCACCATGACGACACCGAAAATCGGCGCGCGCAACTCGATCCCTGACGAGTACAACGCCAAGCTCTCGCCATCGTTCCAGTAGCGCAAAGGCATGGAAATCATCAGCGACCCGATCAGGATCAGCAGCTCGACGATCGCCAGCAGCAATAGCCAGCGCGCGCCTTGTTCGCGCAGAGTTTGAAGCATTCCCCTCTCCATCCATCCGCCAGTCGATGCAAACGATCCCTTTCGCAGACCAAGGATCCACAACGGTGTCGAGACCCTTGATCGGCTGGCACTTCGCCGCCAACACTGAAGACATTATCCGAATATGTTACGTGCTCCTTCGGCTCCTGTCAGAAACCGGAGCGAAAGTGCATCCAAATTGTTGGGTTGCCCATCCAGCACCACTCAGCAACGACGCGCACGCGCTCGCCCTTGCGATCTGGTTCACCCCGGCTCTGCCGTGAATGCCGCCAACGGTTTATGATTCGGGGCGAAACCGCAGCGGAGCTGTTGCGGCCAAATCATTCAAACAGGGGAATGAAACATGTGTGGAATCGTAGCCGCTGCGGCCGAGCGTGATGTTGTTGCCATCCTGATTGCCGGACTTCAGGCGCTGGAATATCGTGGCTACGATTCGGCCGGGGTAGCCGTGTTCGATGGTCATGAGGTCAAACGAACGCGCACCGTTGGCAAGGTCCGTGAGCTGGTAGCCCGGCTTGAAGCCGAACCCGTATCCGGCGTGACCGGTATCGCGCACACGCGCTGGGCCACGCATGGCGTTCCCAACGAGGCCAACGCACACCCACATTCCTCTATCGATTCGATCTGCGTGGTGCACAACGGCATCATCGAGAATCACGTCGCGCTTCGCACGGAACTGAAGGAGCTAGGCTATCGTTTCGAGTCCGATACCGATACCGAAGTCATTGCCCATCTGGTCCATCATCTTGGCAAACAAGCCGGCAGTCTTCGAGCAGCCGTTCGCGAGTCGATAAAGCGGCTACATGGCGCCTTCGCCATTGCGGTGATTTCCCGCGACGAACCGGGCCACGTGATCGGCGCGCGACGCGGAAGTCCGCTTGTCGTCGGTCTGGGCATTGGCGAGAACTTTCTCGGCTCCGACGTGCAAGCCCTGATCAAGGTCACCAACCAGTTCTGCTATCTGGAAGAGGGCGATCTGGTTGAAATCACCCGCACCTCGGTCGCCGTTGAGGATGCGGAGGGAAACCCGGTTGAAAGAAAGGCGGTTACCAGCGAGCTTTCCGCCGATGCGGTCGAGCGCGGCGAGTATCGCCATTACATGCTCAAGGAAATCTTCGAGCAGCCGCGTGCGATCGCCGACACGCTGGAAGGTCGCATCCTGGGTGACCACATTCTTCCGAACATTTTTGGCGTGGATTCCGACGCCTTGCTCGCGCGCGTTCGCCACGTGCAAATCATTGCCTGCGGCACCAGCTATCACGCGGGTCTCGTTGCTCGCTACTGGATGGAAGCACTGGCCGGCATCCCCTGCAGCGTCGAGGTCGCCAGCGAATATCGTTATCGTAAAAGCGTGGTTCCGGCCGACAGCCTGTTTCTGGCCATCTCGCAATCGGGCGAAACCGCGGACACGCTGGCGGCCTTGCGTGAGGGCAAACAGCGCGGCTATCTCGGCTCATTTGCGATTTGTAACGTTCCCGAATCGAGCTTGGTGCGCGAATCCGACCTGGTCTTGATGACACGTGCCGGGCCTGAAATCGGTGTTGCTTCGACCAAGGCCTTTACCACTCAGCTCAGTGCGCTGGCGTTGCTGGTACTCGAATTGGCTCGAATGAATGGACTCGATGAGGCGCGCTGCAAAGCCTTGGTAAACGATCTGGCGAGCTTGCCGCGTCGAGTGGCCGACGCGCTGGAGCAGGCACCCGCGATCGCCGCGTTGGCTGAACGCTTCGTGCAAAAGAATCACGCCTTGTTTCTCGGTCGCGGCGCAAATTATCCGGTCGCCCTCGAAGGCGCGCTCAAGCTCAAGGAAATTTCTTACATCCACGCCGAGGCTTATCCCGCCGGTGAACTCAAGCATGGTCCGCTCGCGCTCGTTGACGAGGCCATGCCGGTGATCGCCGTCGCGCCGAACAACGAGCTACTCGAAAAACTCAAATCGAATCTTGAAGAGGTTCGCGCACGCGGTGGCGAGTTGTTCGTATTTGCCGACAACGCCGTCGATATCTCGAATGATGACTCACGCGGCGCCGTGATAAAGATCGATTCCGGCGCAGAACTCGTGGCCCCGATCGTATTCACCATTCCCCTGCAACTGCTCGCCTATCACGTGGCTGTACTGCGCGGAACCGATGTCGATCAACCTCGCAATCTGGCCAAATCGGTCACCGTTGAATAGTAGGTAGCCGGCCATGACGCGTCTTTCTACATGGGAAAGACGCGTGTCCTGAGTTGAATGCGACGGGACTTGCGGTGTCCGATTTGCGTATCGCGCGCTGTCTCCGCTTGCCGACGATCACTGGGTGACGTTACCTCGCCCCTCGGTTATCGAATAACCAAATTGGCAACGATGATGCGCTTCTAGGCTCGCCGGATACGCAGGAGCATCTGGTGCGCCTTCGCAGTAATAAAGCGAGCTTACATCGGCGCCGACTGACTCGCATGCCGCTTCATCCGCAGCAAAGCCTAGCTCTGTCCGGCCCTGCCCTGACTGACGAAATTCGGTAGACCTTTGAGTAACGGGATCTCGTGAATCCAATCGTCGAGAACGATGTGCGAGATTGACAGCAAAACCATGGCCGCACGCGGGAGCGCTCGCTCGGGAGGATCGAAGTCAAGATCAGAGAGCCCTGCGGCCAGTCACCTCGCGCGTAGTTCACGATCCATGAGCCCCCAGAAATGTCCGCGCGGAGTCATCCACAGAAGTACATCAGCAAAACGAAAAGATGCATCAACGCCGAGCGAGCGTGCAAATTTCGCCAGATCGAAGGCTTGCATCGAGCGCCCATGCAAGAAGATCATTACCCGCTGCGATTGCCCGCACCGAAAGCCCCGTGCATTTGATCCGCCGTTCGATCACGAAGGCTGCGCCCCGGCATGGCGGGAAAACCGGCTTTTCAATACGAGGAAACGCCGTTCGTACAAATGATAGGAAAGCGCACCGAGCGCATAGGTGAGTGCAGTCATGATCAGGGTATAAATCAGAGTGACCAGAATTCCCGGGCTGAACGGCAGGCGCCCAAGCAAGGGCAATCCAATCAGCAGGTGCAGGGGCGCATAAAAGACGTACATCGCGTAGCTGTAGGTGCCAACGCTGCGCAACGGCCTCCAAGCCAGCAGGCGGCTGCTGAAAGACGATGACTGAAGGATTGCAACGATCATCCCGGCGAACCCGAGAGCGATGATCGTGTAACCTAACCATTGCATTGAGGCACCGGTGCGCTGGAACTTGCCGATCAGGCAACCGCCGATGAGAGCGACCACGGCTACGATTTCCATGCGCATTCCATTGCGACGCTGCAGCCACTCTTGCACGCGCGAGTCGCGCAACAAGGCGGCAGTCATCGCGCCAATAGCCAACGCATCCATGCGACAGAATGTAAAGACATAGGCCGCGTCGGCGCCAACGTCGCCAGGATATCGATGGCGTACCCAGACGCGCGCGACAACCGCCAGCGCGACCAGCACAGCGCCGATTGCGAGTACGCCACGGCGCCCCCCGAGCCAGACCAACAGTGGCCAGAGCAGATAGAACTGCTCCTCGACGCACAAGGACCAGAAATGCGGGAACAACGCCTCGGAACCGCCGAAAGGAGCAGTGAAATTTTCCACATACAGCCATAGCCAAATCTGATTTTCGCCATGCCCGGGAGGAACCGACACGAGCAGCGGAATAACCACAAAGGCGACGATCAAAACGCCGTAGTACAGCGGAAAGATGCGCAGAATCCGGCGCGCCATGAAATTGCGGTAGTAGCCTGGCGTACCCGACGTATCCAGCAGAATGCCGGTGATCAAAAACCCGGACAGCACAAAGAAGAGCTGCACGCCGATCCAGCCACTATTTAGGAACAGGTCGGCGACAGCTGACGCGGTTCCGTCCGTCGCGATCACATCGAATCCATGCGCGAGCACAAGCAGGATGGCGATCCCGCGCAAGCCATCGAGCGCAGGAACATGGGCGCGTAACGCCTTGGCGATCTGATTCACCGATCGACGGCTCCAGTCACCGCTGAGACCATGGGCTCATGAGTCCAGCGTGCGGTAAACGTGTGATCGGCCCCATCAACGATCGTGATCTTGAGTTGGCCTTGAGCAATCAGCTGCTCGACAGCGGAGCCGCCCTGCTCTCGCAACATCGATTGACCGGGGTCGCTGCCGGAAAAGACAAATCGGATCACGACTCCGCGTTGCGCCAGATCCAGCAGATCGCGTCCGAGATCCTCACCGAGTCGAAACGGCAGGCCGCGCAGCATGTCCCTCACTTTGTGCCCAAGGTACATGCGACCGCGGTACAACAGATTGCGGGTCAAACGAAGCACGTTGACCTCACCGCGCAAAAGCTTCTTCCACGACTGCGAGCTCTTCACGGAACGCGCGTAGCGGCTGACTTCATTGGTCACCCGCGAGGGGCTGTAATCGAGCGGCGTGCCAGGCCGATAGTGGAAGGTCAGCGGATTGATCATGACGAGGCGGTCGATCGGCTGCCCGGCCAAGGCGGCCTTGAGCGCGTGATAGGCGCCCGAACAAAGCCCACCGACCGAGACGTGTCTCGCACCGGCTTGTCGCACCCAGGCCACCGCCTTACCGACGTCCGCAATGGCCTGCGGCGCATACACGGCATTTTCGGTCTCACCCGAGCGAGTCGTACTGTCGGCGATTCCCGACAGATCGAAGCGCAGGACGAGATCGCCTTTGCCAGCCAGACGACGTGCGAGCTCAACGGACAGCCGATTGGGGCCCTCCATGCCAATCGCACCGGCATTGAGAAAGATGACCGCATTTTCGATCGTCGATCGCGGATAGGTCGCGACGCCGATCATGTTCTGATCGAGATTCACCACCTCCTCGATGAGCGTCTCTCCCTCAAACGGCATCTCGACACGCGTGCACCAGGAGGCCGATGCGGGCAGCGCTACCGGTGATGCTTGGGTTGCTGGCGAACCGGCGACGGCGAACGCAACCGCTGCATCCAACATTGCTTGTGGAATCTTTGCCAGATGCGGATCGAGCATCATCTCGGCATAGCCGGGCAACGGCTTGGATTCGACAACAACGCCCAAGCGGGTGAGCTGTTCAGCCCACGCCTTGTTTGGCGACATGTCGTCGCGTTCAATCAGAAGGACGCGTTGCGCGGGCCGCGCATTCATTGCGCAGAGGTCAATGCTGTTCAGCGCTGCGCGGGTTTCCTCGGTCAGCGCAAATCCGACGACCTCTTGCCCGCCGATCCCGGCCGATTCGGTTTGCGTCGCGGGCGCCGGCGACAGATCAAGCGACATCTGCAACATCCGGCATTCGCGAACGTACGACTTTCCGCTGGTCACGCCGGCAATCGCGATAAGACCGGCGACGTCGTTGCGCTCGGCGGCGGCAAGGGTCGCCAGCATTGCGCCGAAACGCACGCCAGCGAGGACAATCTGCTGCGCGCCTTCACCGAGGGCAAGCTCGCAAGCCCGATGCACGCTGTCCAACCATGCACGCAGCCGATCATCGTCGAGGTCACGGCCTGCACTGTTGCCGGTTCCGTCCAGATCGACACGCAGCGCCAGCAGCCCGGCCCGAGCCGCGTCCTCAGCGAGATGACGCAGCGCTCGTCTCGAACAGATTGCTTCGTAACCGAATGGCGGAACAATCACGAGCGCTACCGGTGCGTTACTGCGTACCGGCCGATGCAGCCATACGAATAGCGGTCGCCCGTTCTCGTCGAGGAAACCGGCTTCGGCACGCGCGATGACGTTGCGCGAATCCACCACTTTGGTCGAGGGGGAATCCGTCATGCGAATTCGATACGCGCGGGTATCGTCGAGTTCAAAGCCAAAGCGGAGCCGCGCAGTCTGCCGGGCCGTACCTGCGCCTCAGGCATCAACACAATCTCACGGCTCTGCCCCGGTGCAAGATGGAAATAATTATCATCAGGCCGATAGCCCGGAACATCGATGAAGACAGACTGCGCAAAGCGATCGCTCCGGATACTCAGCAGATAGCCGTTGCCCTCAGCAGTAGCCTCGGCCAGCGCGTTCATCTCGATGGCCGAATCGCGCGTTACCGGAATGCCGGCGGGAAACCAGAACGCCTCGGCGATCCCTGCATCTGTCGTGCGATCCACCAACGCGACCCGCACCACATGCGCCATCGGTGGACCAAAGCGATAGGCGAAGGATAGATCGAAGAAACCGTCCAGCAACGAGGTTGCGGGCAATTCCACTGCCGAGCGTGCATCGACACGGACGTCCAAGCTACCCCGCCCGACCTCGATGCAGCCATCGCGAAACAGCGAGAGTTCAACGCGCGCATCCAGCGCGATCGCGCGCTCGTTGAGCACATGGATGGCGAGTCCGTTGACGCCTTCGTCGCTGATCGATATCGCCACCGGTGCAAGCGCACGGCGCAACACGTAGAAGCACGGCTTTGGCAGGCCGTTGGCGTCAATGACACCCCAGCCGGCGCCGGGCCAGAGATCACGCAAAAACCAGATCAGTCCGCCGCGCGTGGGTGATCGCCCACGTCGCCATTCCGCGAACACCTGGGCCATCACTTCGCCGGTCGCGATTCGACCGAGGGCGATATAACGTTCATGGTCGCTGACCCGCAGCGACGTCGGATCGACACCGAACAAGCGCTGCACATAGTGGTCGCGCACATCATCGAAATCCCAGCCCGCGCCGAGATCGCGCGGAGAGCGTGATTTCCAGGCCGGATGATGGACGCGCGCCGCTGGTCCGCCGGGCAATCCCGAGTCTTCCGGGATATTCGCAAAGGCCAGGCATTCCGAGGCAAAGCGAACCTCGGCCCGACGTGCGTCTTCCAGCGGGCGCAGATAAGCACCGACACCGTAGTAAGACGATGCGCCTGCATTGGCTGCATGCGGAAAAGCACCTCCGTGGGCACTGGACGGCGTGTAGGCAACGCCAAACGATTGCACCAGGCTGGCCAGACTGTCGTGGAACAATGGCGGCGACCAGCGCTCAACCGGTGCGCTGCCCATCGCTGCCTGCTGTTCGCCTTCGCTGTTGCCGCAGACCAGGGCGAGGCAGGGGCGCGCGCACAAGCGTGCCAGTTGCTGGCGGACTTCGACCATGACGTCGCCGACAAACGCTGCCTCTTCCGGATAATCCATGTTCGCGAACATGAGATCCTGCCAGAGCAGGATGCCGTAGCGGTCCATGGCGTCGAACAGCGCATCGGCTTCGTAAACCAGCGGCCCGGCAATGCGCAACATGTTCATGCCGGCATCCCGCGCCTGGATAACCGCGGCGTCGTAGCTTTGAGCGGGCGAATTCAACGACACTACATCCAGCGGCGTCCAGCATGCGCCGCGGCAAAACACGATCACCTCGTTGACGCGCACGACGAAATCGCCGTTCTCTCGATCAACGGTCACGCTGCGAAAACCGCGTTTGCCGAGATCGATCACCACCATTGCACCGTCGACCAGCGCCTCGATCGATACGTCGTACAAGGCGGGCTCGCCATGCGTATGCGGCCACCAAAGGTCCGGCGATTCGACCTTCATGCATGCACGCCATTGATTCCCTGTCCGTGCCAGCGGCGCTTGAATACATCGGCCATTGCGAGAAACCATCAAATTGGCGGACTGGATTTTGACGTCGGCGTCGAAACCAAGCTCGAGGACGCCAGCGCCGTCATCAACGCTGACGCGCAGATCAGGAACGCCAAGGTCCAGGTGTCGGCGTTCGATCCAGACCGGTCGCCAGGGTCCGATCGGCGGGCAGGCCGGCGACCATCCCGGAGTGCGCCCAAGCAGGCTGGTGCGGAACCAGCGAAGTTGCTGCTCACGCAGCATCGGCACGCGCCAACGTGGGCGTGGACGGCGTTTGGCCAACTCGGGAGCGAGCGCCCGGCAGCGGATCAGCAGCTCATGGTTCCCGTGCAGTTCAACCGGCACTTCGTGGCCGACAAACATGTTCTCGCTGCTGAGCAAGAGCTGGCCGTCCAGCCAGACATCGGCAAGGGTGGCGAGACCATCGAATCCCAGCACGACCGCGCCCGAGGCTTCGATCGACACGCGCCACCAGAAGTCTTCGGCATCGAGATTACGCGTGTCGTCCCAGTTCCAGTCACCCGCATCGCGAAGCGCACTGGCCGCGGTGCCAGGCAAGCTGGCTGACAACCATGTCCATTGTTCCTTTTGCTCCGGCGTGGAACCGGCCGGGGCTGCCGCAAACTGCCAGCCATCGCGCAGTTCGGCGCGATCGTTGCCGGCAACACTGCGAACACAGGTCATGCGCTGGCCGCGGTCAACTCGGTAATGGCGTCGCTGATCGCCGCGATGCTTTCGAACACGCTGCGCTTGAGCATATGGTCGGGAAATTCGATATCGAATTCGCCTTCCAGCGCGAGCATGACGTTGACACTCGCATGCGAGGTCATGCCGGCCTGATAGAGATCGGCACCTTCGGCAATGCTCTCGGCATCCGTGCCGAGGCGGCCGTGCTCCTTCAGGATCATTCGAATCTTGCTGGCAATGCTCATGGGTCGGTTACCGGGTAGCGTGAAATTTGTGACTATGATCTAACAACTGGGGCATTGGACTCCAGCTCGGGCGCGGCCAGGGTTGGCAGCCTGCATCCGGCAATGGCCAAGCTTTTCCAATCGATCTTCATCGCGTTGCCGATCGCAGCGCGCATAGGTCGAGTCCAAGCAGGCCGACGCGACCCGCTTCCCAGAGCGCGCTCCATTCCTCGAACATCGGCGCGGCGTCTAGCGCGCGTCGGCTGTTCACCGCGCGTGCTGCTTTCAAAATGAAGACCTTGGCTCCGCTCGACAAGCTCTCGTAGGCGTGCGAAATCTCGAGCATGCTGCCGGCATCTGCCGCTGAGGTGCCCGGTTGGACTGCCAGCCAGCGCAGATAGATGGCCAACAGTTCGCAGCTGGCACCGAGTTGGCGCACGCTGGCGAATGCCCAGGCGTGATAGTGGGCAAGGCCCTTGTCCTGCAAGTCCGGAAGATCGCCTGCGAATCGCCTGCCGAAGCGCGCGACCGGATTGTCGCTCGGCATCCTGCGCACATGCCT
>JBBSVJ010000091.1:0-12776 GCA_038233665.1 Lysobacterales bacterium | reverse complement strand
GAACGATCCGATTCAGAGACGAACTCTCTCTCCGCCAGATACGAAAAAAGCCCCTTTCGGGGCTCGTTTCGAATCTGGCGGAGAGAGAGGGATTCGAACCCTCGATAGAGCTTTTGACCCTATACACCCTTAGCAGGGGCGCGCCTTCGACCACTCGGCCATCTCTCCGGATTTCTTTGTGTTTGTTGCTTGCTCGTTGACTACCGGGCGTCAACGGGACGCGAAGGATACCCGCAGCAGGTCATCTGGTAAAGCTCAGGATTCGCTTTCTTTCTCAGTCGAATCATCACCAGGTTCCTGCTCGCGCTTGATGCGCTGATAGATTTCCTCGCGATGAACCGATACATCCTTGGGTGCATTGATACCAATACGCACCTGATTGCCTTTCACGCCGAGTACCGTAACGGTTACCTCGTCGCCAATCATCAGGGTTTCCCCGACTCGGCGGGTCAAAATCAACATAATGTCTGCTCCTTGAAGCTTTTTTGTCTATCCGGTCTGGCTGCCAGTCACGCACTTCTCCGCACGCGATCCGGCGTCAGGTCCGGGGACCAAATCCAGCATCCGTAGCTGGACTCGCGGCCCGTTCCCCCAGTTCACAGCCTTAATCCACGAAACGATTTCCGCGCCTTTCGATTGAGGCGGGCAAACGATTAGAGGACGCAGCGATACTAAGCGATGGCGTCGGTTGTACGCAACGAAACCATCTTGAAAAATGTTTCGGCCGATCAATCGATTCATCAACATCCTTAGACTGCCATTCATCCAGCTATCGCCAGCACACGCAATGGCCATTCGTCATAGGCGACTTTCGATCCACTTTGGCAATTCCTCAAGAGTGGAGGCCAGCTTCGGTGAATCGACGCCCCCGCCTTGGGCCATGTCGGGTCGTCCGCCGCCTTTGCCACCGATAGCGGCGGCAACATGCGCAATCACGTCACCGGCCTTGATGCGCCCAAGTGCAGCTCCGCCGACGGCGCCAACAAGCGCGATCTTTCCATCGGCACCTGCGGCTAGAACAATCACGCAGTCACCGAGCTTGGGTTTGAGCGAATCGACCCCTTCGCGCAGGGATTTCGCATCCAGGCCATCAACGCGCACCGCGAGCACCTTGATTCCTCCGACATCGACCGCCTGAACAGTCAGGTCAGCGGTTGCCGCAATGGCTGCCTTTGCCTTGAACGACTCCAGTTCGCGCTCGAGTTTCTTCTGGCGATCGAGCAGGTGACGCAGCTTGTCGATGACTTCGCTGCCTTGTGCAGATAGCAGATGCCCAATCTCGTTCAGACGCACCTCCTCCTCAACGACATGCGCGGTAGCCGTCGAACCCGTGACGGCTTCAATACGCCGAATACCCGAGGCGACACCGCCCTCACTGAGGATCTTGAACAAGCCGATATCACCGGTGCGCGAGACATGTGTGCCGCCACACAATTCTGTGGAGAAATCGCCCATGCGCAGTACGCGGACTTCATCGCCATACTTTTCGCCGAACAGCGCCATGGCGCCGAACTCGATGGCATCGTCGTAGGCCATGTTACGAATCTCGGCTTCGGAGTTGGCTCGAATCTCATCGTTGACCAGATCCTCGATCCTGCGTAATTCCTCGACGGAGACAGGCTGGAAATGCGAGAAATCGAAGCGCAATCGATCGGGCGCAACCAGTGATCCCTTCTGCGCAACGTGCTTGCCAAGTGTTTTGCGCAAAGCCGCGTGCAGCAGATGCGTGGCAGAGTGATTGAGTACGATCGCCTTGCGCCGTGAATCCTCGACTACGGCCTTGACCTCATTTCCAACCGCGAGAGGCAGCGAGCCCTGCCAACGACCGACGTGACCGTGGAACGCACCCGCGAGCTTGATCGTGTCGCTGACCAAAAATTGCCCACTCGACAGCTCCAATGCACCGACGTCACCCTGCTGACCACCGGACTCGGCATAGAACGGTGTGCGATCAAGTATGACGATGCCTTCTTCGCCCTCGGCGATGGAGTCAAGCTTGCGACCAGCGCGCACGATCGCCAGCACCTGACCTCCGATTTCTTCGCAGGTGTCATAACCCGAGAACGCGGTTGCCGGCAACGAGCTTGCCAACTCGGCCGGCAACTGATCCTTGGATCCGAAATGACTTGCCGCGCGGGCCCGCTCACGCTGCTCGTTCATGGCCGCCTCAAAACCCGGCATGTCAATCGTGAGGCCGCGTTCACGCGCTATGTCGGCGGTGAGATCCACAGGAAACCCGTAGGTATCATAAAGGCGGAAAGCATCGACACCGGGAATGATTGAGGACGACTTCCCGGCGACTTCCTCAAATACTTTCATGCCCTGCTCAAGGGTTTCACCAAAACGATCTTCCTCGGCTTTAAGCGCCCGCTCGATGAACTCGCGCTTGGCGGCGAGTTCGGGATAGGCCTGGCCCATCTCGGCATCCAGCGGTGCAACCATTTTCCAGAAAAAATCACCGCGCACACCGAGCATCCAGCCATGCCGCAAGGCGCGGCGGATGATCCGGCGCAGCACGTATCCCCTGCCCTCGTTGGACGGCAGCACGCCATCGACAATCAGGAACGAGCAGGCGCGAATATGATCGGCGATCACGCGCAAGGATTTGTTTTCCAGATCCGACGTTGAGGTGAACTCAGCCGCCGCCTTGATCAAGCTCTGAAACAGATCAATCTCGTAGTTGCTGTGGGCGTTCTGCAGGATCGCCGCCAAGCGCTCAAGGCCCATACCGGTGTCGACACAAGGTGCGGGTAGCGGGGACAAGCTGCCATCTTCAGCGCGATCGAACTGCATGAAAACCAGATTCCAGATCTCGATGAAGCGATCGCCGTCTTCATCGGGCGATCCAGGCGGACCACCGGGAATATGCGCACCATGATCGTAGAAGATTTCCGACGACGGGCCGCAAGGACCGGTATCCGCCATCTGCCAAAAATTATCCGAAGCGAACGGCGCGCCCTTGTTGTCACCGATGCGCACGATGCGCTCGGGCGGAATGCCGATTTCATCCTTCCAGATCGCGTAAGCCTCATCATCGGTCTGATAAACCGTGACCAGCAGGCGATCTTTCGGCAGCTTCCAGACGACGGTCAGCAACTCGTAAGCCCAATGAATCGCCTCGCGCTTGAAGTAGTCGCCAAACGACCAGTTGCCGAGCATCTCGAAGAACGTGTGATGGCGCGCGGTGTAACCCACCTGATCAAGATCGTTGTGCTTGCCGCCCGCGCGCAGGCAGCGCTGCACGTCAACAACGCGAGGACTGGGCGGCTTTTCACTGCCGAGAAACGCATTCTTGAACGGCACCATGCCTGAGTTGGTGAACATCAGGGTCGTGTCGCTGTATGGAACCAACGAAGCTGAAGGCACCACGGTATGCCCTTTGGCGCGGAAGAATTCGAGAAAGTCGGAACGGATGTCGGCGCTGGTTTTCATCTAATCGGTTCAATCCGGAGTGCGGACACGCCGATGAACGTCCTCGGCCCGAGCTCTCAATCGAACTCGTCACCAGGATCGCCGATGTCGGCGCGTGTGAGAGCGCCTACTGTGGCGGCATCGAAGCCACGGCGCAAGAGAAACGCCGCTCGACGGCTGCGCTCCTTGATGTCTGCACAGGGTTTGCGGCCGTAGTGCCGCTGTAATTGGCGTCGAGCCAGATCGCGCCAGTCGCAATCCAGCCCATTGATCGCCTCGCTGATTTCGCCATCGCTAACGCCGTGCGATTTCAATTCAGCGGAAATCCGTCGCGGTCCATAGCCGTTGGCCGCACGCGAACGCGCTAGCAGCTCGGCGAAACGTTCATCGCTCTGATAATTCTGGGATTTCAGCGCGTCGATGGCGCTTGCCGATACCTCAGCAGGAAAGCCTGCGCGTTCGAGCTTTGTTTTCAGTTCGCGCTCGGATTGCTCGCGTCGAACCAGCAAGCCCAGCGCCTTGTTGTAAGCGCTGGGCTTGTCTCGGGGTGAATCGCTTTCAGTGGTCTTCTTGCGAGCCACAGCTGGCTAGCACAATGGATTCAACACTTGCGGGCACCTTGTATCGTTGCGCCGTGGTGATGGATCAAGCCTCTTCAGCTTCGGTTTCAGCCTCAACGACCGGCGCTTTGCCAGGCTTGACCAGAAGCTTCTCGCGCAGCGCCGCGTCGATCTCGTTGGCCATATCCTTGTGCTCTTTGAGATACATACGCACGTTGTCCTTGCCTTGGCCAATGCGATCGCCCTTGTAGCTGTACCAGGCGCCGGATTTCTCGACCAGGTTATGCAGCACGCCGAGCTCGATCAGCTCGCCTTCGCGAGAAGTGCCCTCGCCGTACAGAATCTCGAATTCGGTCTGACGGAACGGCGGCGCGACCTTGTTCTTGACCACCTTGACGCGAGTTTCCGAGCCGATGATCTCGTCGCCACGCTTGACCGCGCCGATGCGCCGGATATCCAGGCGAACCGAGGCATAGAACTTCAGCGCGTTGCCGCCCGAGGTGGTCTCCGGACTACCAAACATCACGCCGATCTTCATGCGAATCTGGTTGATAAAGATGACCAAACATCCTGATTTCTTTATGTTTGCTGTCAGCTTGCGCAAGGCCTGACTCATCAAGCGCGCCTGCAGGCCGACGTGGGTATCACCCATCTCGCCCTCGATTTCAGCCTTCGGCGTAAGTGCTGCGACCGAGTCGATGACGACCACATCAACGGCATTCGAGCGCACCAGCATGTCGGCGATCTCAAGCGCTTGCTCACCGGTATCGGGCTGCGAAACCAGCAGGTTGTCAACATCGACGCCAAGCTTCTCCGCATAGGTCGGATCAAGCGCGTGCTCGGCATCGACGAATGCCGCGGTTCCGCCAGCCTTTTGGCAGGCGGCGATGACCTGCAAGGTCATCGTGGTCTTGCCGGACGATTCCGGGCCGTAAATCTCGACCACGCGGCCTTTCGGCAGACCGCCGATGCCGAGGGCGACATCCAGTCCGAGCGAGCCGGTGGAAATGGTCGGGATCGCCTCGTTGACGCGATCGCCCATGCGCATGACCGCGCCTTTGCCGAATTGCTTCTCGATCTGGCTCAGTGCGGAAGAAAGCGCCTTGCGCTTGTTGTCATCCATTGGAGGTTCCTTGGGGCTTGCGAATGAGTGGAGCGTGCCGATCTGGTATCTCAAAAGCTGAGACATCCGATTCCGGCCCTGATTATTTCATGTTGGGGACGCTTGGGAAGCGCCAAATGTCGCGTCAGTTTGTAAGAATTCGCCGCACGCCTTCGAGAGCGGCATGCACGGTCTGCCGGCGCACCGATTCCCGGTCGCCATCGAATTGAAATTGCTCGGAATGGGCATAGCCGCCGCGCCGTTTCCAGCCGATCCAGACCGTTCCAACCGGCTTGCCGGGCGTATCCCCTCCGGGTCCGGCAATCCCGGTAACCGCAACCGCGACGCCAGCGCCATAGCGTGCCAAGGCGCCTGAAACCATTTCAACCACAGTTTCCTGACTGACCGCGCCGGTTCGCTCCAGGGTCAGTGACTGCACCCCAAGCAAGGCCTCCTTGGCCTCGTAACTGTAGGCAACCACCCCGCACTCGAACCACGTTGAACTACCGGGGATATCGGTCAGAACCTTGGAAATCCAGCCGCCCGTGCAGGATTCCGCCGCAACAATGGTCTGTCCGTGCGCAATCAGTAGCTCAGCGATGGTGTTGCCGAGGACAAAAAGTTGCGCATCATCGGCTGGATCCTGGGACGACACGGCAATTCTCCATCGAGCTATCCGGAATCGATGACGTTATCCGATCACAGGATGTACGTCGAGTATCTACGAGTCTGACGCCCGGACAAGCGCATCCCAAGCGTGAACTGGCCTCGGCGAGTCCCATCGCAGTCTCTCACTTGCCTCCAAATGGCCCCGATACCGTCAATACTGACGCCGACGGCCGGGTGCAACGATGACGCTTTGCATGGCAAAGTACCCTTGTGAGTAGACTGGCTTGAATGCGGACGACCTCCTCAAGCGGTGCGGATGTGAAGGTTTCGGCCTGGAAAGTTAAAAGTTCATCGTCGATGGCGGCGGTATCGTTATCGTTATCGTTTAAGTTGGCTACTGTAGTTTGGAATGGATTACCCACCCCTTCATGGGGAACTGAATGGCGATCGAGGAATGATGCCCATGCCTGACAGGAGTGTTACCCGAAAATCCGGCGATTTGAGCGTACTTCGCTCGTCGACGGCCTGGTTTTCTGTCGTATTCGGCTTGTTGGTCCTGATCGGCTGGGCGTTCGGCATTGAGTCGATCAAGCGCGTATTTCCTGGCATGGTGGCGATGAACCCGATGACGTCGGTGCTTTTCGTACTGCTAGGGGTGTCCCTGATCGGGAAAGAGTCACAGCGCGGCGCGCGCATGAACACATTGGCGACTCTGCTTGGCGTAACCGTGGTAGTCGCAGCCGCGCTGAAAATTTTCGAACTACTGAGCGGTATGCATCTAGGTATTGATACCTGGCTTTTCAGCAAAGACCTTGCAACCACCCTGCAGCCGCTTCCAAACCGGATGGCCCCCAACACGGCTGTGAATTTCGTATTTCTGGGCTCCGCGGTCTTGTTCCTCGATACCACCTGTGCGCGTGGTCGCAGGCCAAGCGACTATCTCGCCACGACAGCGGCCTTCATCGCGCTATTGGCGTTGCTTGGCTATGCCTATCGCATCCGCAGCATGACCGGCCTTTCTCAACACATTCCAATGGCTTTGAACACCGCAGTCACATTCTTGATCACTGCCGCGGGTGTCTTTTGTGCGCGACCGAAATTGGGTTGGATTGGCATTGTCACAGGATCTGGCCCGGGAGCCGCCACCGCCCGGCTGCTGTTGCCCGCACTTGTACTCCTGATCATTTCGATCGGCTGGATGCGCATTTATGGCGAGACCGCGGGAGTGTTCAGCTCCGAACTTGGCGTCGCCATCTACACCTTGATCATCATTGTGCTTTGCGTAGCTCTCAGCTTGTCGAGCGCGCGCTCGCTGGACAAGGCCGCAGTGGAACGCAGGCAGATAGAAAGTCAGCGTGAAGTCGCCTTCGCCGAGATCAAGGAGAGCGATGCGCGGATTCGTTCAGTCCTCGATACTGCCTACGATGCTTTCATTTCCATTGACGCGAACGGCAAAGTAATTGACTGGAATGCTGCTGCCGAAAAAATGTTCGGCCGATCACGCGCCGAGTGCATGGGACAAACGCTCAGTGGATTGATTGTCCCAGCGCAGCATCGCATTGCCCATGAAAACGGTCTCAGCCGCGCAAGCAGTCCGGCCGGACCGTCGGGTAATTTTCTTAATCGTCGGGTTGAAATTACCGCTCTGCGCCGCGACGGCAGCGAGTTCCCCATCCAGATGAAGATTTGGCCCCTGGTGATTGGTAAGCGTCGTACATTCAATGCGTTCATCGCCGACATCTCGGAGCAAAAAACAGCCGAAACGAAAATACAAAGGCTTCATCTGGAGCTGGTCGCCAAAGCCGGTCAACTGGAAAACACCAATCATGAACTAGAGGCCTTCAGCTACAGCGTTTCGCACGACCTGAGAGCGCCACTGCGGCACATCAGCGGCTACGCGCGCATGTTGCAGGAGGACGTCAGCGAAAAACTTGATGGGGAGGCCAGCCGCTATCTCAACGAGATCGTGGATGCTGCGCGACGCATGGGGGTGCTGATCGACAATCTACTCGCGTTTTCCCGATTGGGGCGCAAGGCCATGCAGCATACAAATATCGACATGCGCGCAATGGTCATCAGCGTGTTGCAGGAAAATCCCAATCCGCTGGTGTGCGAAGTTCACATTGACGAGCTGCCCGAGGTGAGTGGCGACCCGCAGCTGCTCAAGCAGGTCTGGACCAACCTGATATCCAACGCGATCAAATACAGCACACCTCGCGGAGACGCGGCACGCATTGACATCAGCGGCGAAAGCGAAGGCTCAATCGTTCGCTATTCGATTCGTGACAACGGCGTCGGCTTTGACATGCGCTACGTTGATAAACTTTTTGGCGTCTTTCAGCGACTGCATTCGGATGAGGAGTTCGACGGATCGGGTGTCGGATTGGCCATCGTTGAGCGTATCGTCAGTCGTCACGGAGGCTCGATCAGTGCCATTGGCAACCTTGGCGCTGGTGCGACTTTTACATTTGAACTGCCCGTCAACGGAAATCCGGACTTGGCGAATCTCCAGCAAATTCAGGAGAAGGAATCGTGAACTATCAGCATGTCGAAATCTTACTTGTCGAAGACTCGAAGGGCGACGCGGAAATGACACTGCGGACACTCAAACGGCGTGGTATTGCCAACCAAGTTGAATGGGTTCGTGATGGTACCGAAGCACTTGATTATCTTTTTTGTAAAGGTCAATTTGCCGAGCGGGCAACGGGGCATCCCAAGTTGGTCTTGCTGGATCTGAAAATGCCGAAAATGGATGGTCTTCAGGTGCTTAAACACATGAAACTCGATGCCAGCACGCGCACCATTCCGGTTGTCATGATGACCTCCTCCCGCGAAGAGGGCGATCTGATTGCCAGTTACGAATTGGGCGTCAACAGTTTTGTGGTCAAGCCGGTCGAATTCGATGCATTTGCCGAAACCGTCGCTCAGGTCGGAATGTACTGGATGATCGCCAATCAAACACCGGGATAGCCGATCCATGGAAAGCGAAGTCGCTGTGCTGCGCATACTGATGGTCGAGGACTCGCAAGCCGACACTGATCTCATCGTGCGGCAATTGCGCGAGTTACCGAACGCGTTTGAGCACATCCGCGTTGTCAACGAGCCTGGTCTGCGAAAAGCGTTGGCAGAATTTGTCCCGGATATCATCTTGAGCGATTTCAGCATGCCCGGTTTCAGCGGCCCTGAATCGCTGAAAATCGCCTTTTCGCTGGCCCCCGGCACCCCGTTTTTGTTTGTCTCAGGAACGATAGGCGAAGAGCTCGCCATCCATACACTGCAGAACGGTGCGATGGACTACGTTTTGAAAGACAGTTTGCATCGGCTTCCTTTAGCGATCACGCGGGCGATGGAAATTACCCACACAAGGCGTGAACGTGAGCGCATGGAAGTAGCCTTGCGCAAAAGCGAGGAGCGATTCCGAACGATTGTCGAGAATAGCAACGACTGGATCTGGGAGTGCGATCTGGACACCAGAATCCTCTACTCCAACAGTGGCCTGTTCAGAATTCTTGGTTATTCGCCCGATGAAGTGGTTGGATCGTTGGCAAGCGAGCTGATGCCCCCGGAACACCACGCTGAGTTTGCTGATTTCATTCTCAAAAAGATCGATGAAGCCAAAGGATGGCGGCATCTTCGACTTCTCTGGAAACACCGCGACGGCAGCATTCGCACCCTTGAAAGCACAGCCACCCCTCTATGGGATGACAACGGTAACGTGATTGGATTTCGTGGCGTCGATGAAGACATCACGATGCGACTCCAACACGAAGCGCAGATACAACAGTTGGCTCGGATTCAAGCCGTACTCGGAGCACTCGGCCATGCGGTGCTGCGTGCGACAACGCGCGATCAACTGCTGCATCGCATGTGTCAGGTGGCTGTCGAAAAAGGCGGTTTCAGTTCGGCGTGCATCAGCGAGCTGGCTGAATCGGGCAAAACATTGCGTTTGAACCAATGTTTCGGCGATTCGGCGCTGATTGAGCATTTGAACGGGCTGGGCGACATCCTCATCAGCGATGCAGACACCACTGCGCAAGATTCTGTGTTGCAGGCAGTGAGGGAACGGCGCAATTTCATCGTGCGCAATTACGCCCTCGATAGCGACTCGCCAGCGCAGCACCGATCGGCGATGACCCGTCTCGGCATCACCTCGAAAATCCTGCTTCCAATCGGCAATCCTCCATGGGGAGTGCTGGCTCTTTATGCCAGCAAGCCGCAAACCTTCGATGATGATGAACTCCTGCTTTTGCTTCGGTTGACCGATGAAATCGACTATGCGATCGAGTTCATCGAGAAGAGCGAGCAGCTCGAATTTCTTGCTTATAACAATCCAATTACCGGTCTACCCAACCGCACGGCCTTTCTCGCTCGCCTGCAGCCGCTGATTTCCAAGCAACCCATGTGCATAGCGCTTATCGACATTGCCCATTTCTCGGCATTCAATGAATCTCGTGGTCGTGAGTTCGGTGAAAACCTTTTGCGTGAGGTGGCAAAGCGACTGCAAGCGGCGCTGCTCGAGGACACCCTGGTTGCTCACCCGGAGCCGGATGCATTCGCGCTGGCGTATGAACCGCTAGGTGACGCGATTAGCGAAGGCAATCGTCTGGATACGCGCATGCGCGCGTTTTGCAGCCAACCGTTCGTTGTCAATGGCGAGGAGATTCGCATCGATCTGCGTGGTGGACTTGCAATCAGTCCAGAGCATGGAGAAGACGCGGAAAAAGCCGAGCACAATGCACTCGCCGCGATGATGGAAGGTACCCGTCGAGGCGTTCATGTGTATGTTTTCAACGAGGAGTTGCGTGGACGCGCCGCACGTCGGCAAAACCTGGAGAGCGAACTGACAAAGGCTCTCGAAAACGGCGAGTTTCAATTGCACTATCAACCCAAGTTCGATGCGGCCACTCTGCGTCTGGCGGGTGCCGAAGCACTGCTTCGCTGGGTCCATCCGCAGCGAGGCATGATTTCGCCCGGAGATTTTATTGCACTGCTGGAGGACAGCGAACTCATTGTCCCCGTAGGTCAATGGGTGATGGGCGAAGCGATACGCACCGCACTGATTTGGCGCGAGCAATTGCCGAGGCTTCGCATCGCGGTCAATGTGTCCTCACGCGAGCTGCGCCACAGCCAGTTCATCCACAAATGCACCGAGTTGCTGGAACCGCACAGCGACGACCAGCTCGTGGACATCGAGATCACGGAGAGTCTGCTGATGGAGGATATCGAACGCAGCATCGAGATCCTGCACTCACTGAGAGAACTCGGCTGCGAGATCTCGATCGACGATTTTGGAACGGGCTATTCCTCACTGAACCATCTGGCGCGCTTGCCGGTGGATATGATCAAGATCGATGAGTCATTTGTTGCGCTGATGACGCAAAGCCCGGAAACCATGAGTCTGGTCACCAACATCATCAATCTGGCACGATCACTATCCCTGCGTACGGTCGCCGAAGGGGTCGAAGAAGACGAGCAAATCAAGTTATTGCGGCTTCTGCGTTGCGACCAACTGCAGGGCTATTTGCTCGGCCGCCCGATGCCGGCGGATGAGTTCATCGCGACATTCACCAACGCCGCAAGCTGAGCGTTGATGGCGCGCATGCGCTGAAATCCGTAATACCCATGAATCGTGATGCTATCCATGCCGCCACATCGCTCAGCGATCGGTGATTGCAAGCATGCATATCGAAAAGCCTGGCCCAGCAAACAGTTGGCTCGGTGGCGTCGAACTGCGAGAAACCCCGTGAAAAACAGGTTTGATTCGTGGATCATTCCTGCGATGGGTTCTCAGTTTACGAGCCGGTTTGATCGTGTGCGACACTCATTTACCCGCAACATCCGTGCGTAACCATTCTCCCAAGCCGCTACACGCTCACGTCTCTGGACTTCCCTATCACGCATGACTGTTGACTCCGCCTCCCAGCACACACCCTTGATGCGCCAGTTTTTTGCGGCGAAAAGCGCACACCCCGATGTGCTGATGTTTTTTCGCATGGGCGACTTTTACGAACTGTTCTACGACGATGCGCGCAAGGCAGCGCGCCTGCTCGATATCACCCTGACTCAACGTGGTTCTTCGGCCGGTGCGCCGATTCCAATGGCAGGTGTGCCCTTTCACGCGGCCGAAGGCTATCTGGCCAAGCTGGTCAGGCTTGGCGAATCCGTCGCTATCTGCGAGCAGGTCGGCGACCCGGCCCAGTCCAAGGGACTGGTCGAACGCAAGGTTGTGCGTATCGTTACCCCTGGCACCGTGACCGATGAGGCGTTGCTTGAAGCGCGACGCGACAATCTGCTTTTGGCGATCGTTGCTGGAAAATCGGGCTTTGGACTGGCCTGGGTCGATTTGACCACCGGTCGGTTTCTCATCAGTGAGGTCGCAAGTGGCGAATCGCTGGCCTCTGAACTGGCACGTTTGCAGCCGGTTGAAACCTTGATTGCCGAAGACGGCGCCTGGCCGAAATTCGTCACTGCCCTGCCCGGTCTGCGCAAGCGCGCACCCTGGCATTTCGATGCGGAAACTGGACTTCGCGAGCTATGCCGGTTTTTTGGCACGCGCGATCTTTCCGGCTTCGGCGCCGACGGATTTTCGCTGGCAATCGGTGCGGCCGGCTGCCTGCTTGGCTATGTCGAGGAAACACAGAAAGCCGCGTTGCCGCATCTCAGCGGGCTAGCAGTGGAAAATACCAGCGAGACGATCACACTCGATGCGGCAACCCGGCGCAATCTGGAGCTCGATACGCACGCTTCCGGCAGCCGCGAGTTCACGCTTTTAGGCGTGCTCGATGCCACCGTCACTCCGATGGGAGCGCGTAACCTGCACCGCTGGGTCAACCGCCCCTTGCGCAATCACGAGATCCTCGAGCGTCGATTTCACGCTATCGAAAGTCTGATCGAAAGTGGCTGCAACGACGGTTTGCGCGATGAGCTGCGCGGCATTGGCGATCTCGAGCGCATCCTCGCCCGAGTGGCCCTGCGTTCGGCCAGGCCGCGTGATCTTTCGACCCTGCGTGACGGTCTCGCCCGAACGCCGGCATTGCGCGAGCGGCTCGCCGCTACGGACAGCCCGTTGCTGGCAACACTTCTCGATAGACTCG
>JBBSVJ010000090.1:0-12808 GCA_038233665.1 Lysobacterales bacterium | reverse complement strand
GCGCGCGTAAATCAATGTCAAAAGCGCCCTCATCCACCCTATCGGGCACCTTCTCCCGCTGCACGGGAGAAGGAAAAGAATCGCAAAGCCCCAACACCCGGGAATCTGCTTCGTCTTGGCTGCGCAGGATGCGCAGTGAATGGGGCCCCTATGCGGCGGCGACGTGGTGGAGGAATTGCCCGAAGGGTGGCTCGCAAGGATGCGAGCCAGTTGGCTGCCAGTCCAGGGATGGACTGTCAGCCAACCCCGGAACCGCTTCGCGAAGTCGTAGGGCAGGATGCCCGGAGACCGCTGTATCGGGGTGGCCTTCTCTTTGGTTACTTTTCTCTTGGCCACGCAAGAGAAAGTGACTCGCTCGCCTGAGGCGAGTGAAACCTCGGCATGGATGCCGCGCTCCGAAGGAGCGTACTTTTGTGCCTTTGACAGAAACTTTGCCGGATCGTTGCATCAGCCGAGCCAAGCATGCCAACAACAAAAATCGATCAAACTCCCGGAGGTCGATCAGTCCTCTTCACCCGTCAATACAACATCAGCACGCCGCGCCGCAAACAATCCAACCGTGACCACACCAACGATCTGGTTGATCTTGCTTTCCAGGGCCACGGGATCCTCGATGCGCATATTGTGCACATCGAGAATCCAGTTGCCATTGTCGGTGACCACGCCATCTCGCCAGACCGGTTGACCGCCGAGCAGGACGAGCTGGCGCGCGACATGGCTGCGTGCCATCGGGATCACTTCAACAGGTAACGGGAACTTGCCAAGAACCGCGACTTTTTTGCTCGGGTCAATGATGCAGACGAACTGTTTCGACGCCGCGGCAATGATCTTTTCGCGGGTCAGCGCGGCACCACCGCCCTTGATCAGGCGGCGCTGCGGATCACACTCATCTGCGCCATCAACGTAGAGCGCGAGTTCACCACTGGCGTTCAGGTCGACAACCGGTATGCCTCGTTCCTTGAGTAGTCGCGTCGACTGCTCGGAGCTGGAGACCGCCGCCTCAATATCGGCACGCCGTTCGGCCAACGCATCGATGAAATGGGCGACCGTCGAACCGCTACCGACCCCAACAATCATGCCCGGTTCGACGTAACGCATGGCGGCGCGGGCGGCGCGGCGCTTACCTTCTTCCTGTGACATTTATTCGACTCCGCTATTCCAATGCGACGATGAAATTCCACTGCGCGCGACTCAACGGCATGACCGAGAGGCGATTGCCGCGACGAACCAGAGCGCATTCTTCGAGCGCTTCACAACCCTTGAGTTCGCTCAGCGTGATGGTGCGTTTGAGTTTGCGCTTGAAGCGCACATCGACCAGTATCCAGCGCGGCTCTTCGGGTTTGCTTTTCGGATCGTAGTAGTCGCCGCGCCTGTCAAACTGGGTCGGATCGGGATACGCCTCGGTGGCGACTTCGGCGACGCCAACCACGCCAGGTTCGGCGCAATTGGAATGATAAAAAAGAACGCCGTCGCCGACTTGCATCCCATCGCGCATGAAGTTGCGCGCCTGGTAATTGCGCACGCCACTCCACGGCTCGGCTTTCACCTTGGCCAACGCGTCGATTGAGAATTCGTCCGGTTCAGATTTGATGAGCCAATAGCGCTTGGTCACAACGATACCGCCCGGCAGTCGATCCATTCACTCTCAGTGGCGACGTAATCCAGGCCGACATCCCAACTGGCCGACTCAATCGCATCAACTTCTTGCGCCGCGTATCCGACGCCGATCAGCAATGGCCGCTTGGCTTCATCACGGTCGCCCAAAAACGCGAAAGTGGCGTCGTAATATCCGCCGCCGTAGCCAATGCGATGACCCTGGCGGTCGAATCCGAGTAGTGGCAGCAGGACAATATCGATATCGCGCGGGCTGAGTAGATCGCTTTCGGTGCAGACCGGCTCAGGAATGCCATAACGGTTGGCTTCAAGCCCCGCTCCCGAGCGCCACTCGACAAACGACAGTTGCCGGGGCCCGGTGATGCGCGGCAGACAATAGTGCTGGCCGCGTCGTGCCATGTTGGCCACAACGATGTGCAGCGGCAACTCGCCATCAATGGCCCAATAGCCGGCGATGCGTTGATCGACGAGGAAGTCGGCAAGCTGTTCGAGCTGCCTGGCGACGCCGATGGCCGCTGCTATGCGGTCGCTGGCGACGAGCGCCTTGCGCCGCGCACGCAATTCGGCGCGCAGGGTTTTGCGCTGGTCATCGAGGGTCATGGTTGCCGCGAAGCGAAAAAAGAAGAGGCATCCTCCGCTGTGCCGATGCACATCGAACGACCTTGAACCAAAAGGTTCAGGTGGGAGAGCGTTGTGGCGTCGTCAGGCTTTCCGCTCTGGGCGGACTTGCACACGGACGGTCACGCTGCTATCCCGGGGTCGGTACAGGAACAAGGCAAAATGTTGAATGGGCTGTCGAACACTGCCGAGGACACCGGGCTCTATTGTAGAGAGGTCGACAAACCGGCTTCAAGCTTTGATTTCAATGCTTGCAGATGCTGTGCCAAGTGATTGCCGCCGACTGCCTGTTGCTGTTTGAGGCCCAGCAGCTCGTGAGCGATGTTCAGCCCCGCCAATACGGCAACCCTTTCCAGGCCGCCGCCACGGTTGCTTTCACGCAATTCGCGCAACTTGCCGTCCAGGTAGGATGCGGCTCGAATGAGCCCCTCGCGCTCTTCGGCTTGGCATGCGATCTGGTAGTCGCGATCGAGAATCTTGACGGTGACCGCTTCGCTCATGTCTGGTTCTGCTCCAGTGATTTGAGCCGACCGATCATGGCCTCCACGCGGCTGCGCGCTTGCTCGTTGCGGGCCATCAGTCCTGCGCGCTCGGTAGCCAGTTGTTCCTGGCTCTGGCGGAGAACGCGATTCTCCTCACCCAGGCGTCGGCACAACGCGGTCAACTGATCGACCTGCGCACTGATTTCGGCGAGAGCCGTGAGGGTGGGATCGTTCTCGGGCATGAGCGGAACTATACACCGGATACGGGTTTGCCCAACGCCAGGCGACGGCGGCGCGCGCGATCACGGATGAACTTGAAACAGGCGTCCGGTGGCAACGGTTTCGAGAGCCAGTGACCCTGGATTTCATCACAACCCTGTTCGCGTAGATACTCGGCTTGTTCGGCGGTCTCGACGCCTTCGGCGATGACATTGAGTCCGAGTGAGTGAGCCATGTTGATGACCGTGGCGGTGATCGCCTCATCATCAGGATCGGTGGTGATGTCACCGACAAATTCCTTGTCAATTTTGAGCGTATCGATCGGCAGGCGACGCAAGTAGCTCAGCGACGAGTAGCCAGTGCCGAAGTCATCGATCGACAAGGTTACGCCAACCGCTTTGAGTTGGCGCAGGGTGTTGATGGACTGCTCGGCGTTGGCCATGATCACACTTTCCGTCAACTCAATTTCGAGCTGGTTCGGAGCGATGTCGTTGGCGGCCAGGATATCGCACAGGCGCTGGATCAAATCGCTGCGCTGCAGTTGCAACACCGATAGGTTCACCGACATCGAAATATCGCGCACACCGTCACGCTGCCATTGCGCAAGCTGTTCGCAGGCTCGCTGCAGCACCCAGTCACCAATCTCGATGATCAGTCCGGACTCTTCGGCGACCGGAATGAAGGTGGCTGGCGAGATCTCGCCGAGCTCTTCACTGTGCCAGCGCAACAGCGCCTCAACCCCGGTCAGATGCTCGTCCAGCAGGGACAGCTTGGGCTGGTAGACCAAGCTGAATTCATTGCGTTCCATGGCCTTGCGCAACGCGCCCACAAGGGTCGCACGCATGCGCGCAGCGGCATCCATGCTTTCCGTGTAGACCATGTAGGTCTTGCGACCACGGTCTTTCGCCTGATACATCGCGGTATCGGCAAACTTGAGAAGATCGGTCGGCGTCTGCGCATGATCCGGGTACAGACTGATGCCGATCGACGGTGAGATGACGACATCCTGACCATCATTGAGTTCAAGTGGTTTTTCGAAGGCGCTGATCAGCTTTTGAGCGACGCGCTCGGCCTCGCCGGCATCGACAATCTCCTCAAGAACCACGGTGAACTCATCGCCACCAATGCGCGCAACGGTGTCGCCATCGCGGACATTGTCGCGTAGACGGGCGCCGGCCGCCTTGAGCATGCGATCGCCTGCGGCGTGACCCATCGAATCATTGACGTGCTTGAAGCGATCGAGATCAAGAAACAGTACGGCCACTTTGCGCCCACCACGGCGAGCGCGGATCACCGCATGGCCGAGTCGCTCAGAGAGCAGTGTGCGATTGGGCAAGCCGGTCAAGGTGTCGTAGTTGGCCAGGTAGCGCAGTTCCTGCTCATTGCGCTTGCGCTCGGTGATGTCGGTCAGCACGCCGACGAAGTGCGTGCGCTGGCCTTGCGCGTCACGCACCTCGGAGCTTTGCAGCCAGGAGAGAAATTCCTCGCCATCCTTGCGTCGTTGCCACAACTCGCCACGCCACAAACCTTCGCGGCTGATTGATTCACGCATGTTCTGGTAATACTCAGCCGAATGCTGGGCACAGTTGAGCAGTGACGCCGAGCGTCCGATCACCTCGCTTTCTTGCCAGCCGGTGATGCGGGTGAAGGCAGGATTGACGGCGATGAAATTGAAATCCAGATCGCATACCGTGACCGCCTCGCGCATGCTGGTGATCACCTTCTGGACAATGCGCCGCTCGCGGTCGGCCTCGCGCGTGGCGGTAATGTCGCGAGCGGTTCCGCAGATCCGCGTCGGTCTGCCCTCGGCATTGCGCTCGACGATCTTGCCCCTCGCCAACACCCATATCCAGGCGCCATTACGCATGCGCACACGTTGTTCGGACTCAAACAACGGCGCCTTGTTGTGGATGTGGTCATCGAGTCGTTGCGCAATCGCGCGTTGATCGTCGGGATGTACGTTTTCCCTGACCCAATCGTAGACCGAATGGATCTCTTCCTGCTGTTTGCCGAGTGAGCGTGCGGCGCTGAGTCGGGTGAGGACGCCGCTATCCATATCGAGGTCCCAGAACTCGTCACTCGAGCCCCACAAGGCAAGACGCAAGCGACCTTCGCGATCTTGCAGTTCCATCGCATGCAGATGCTGTTCTCTGCGCTTGCGTCGAAACGCAAGCCATATGCTCAGTGCTAAAAGCAGCAGGGCAAGCGCGTAGACGCCCAGCATGAGCGGACTATTCCACCATCCGGGAGTAACCACGAGCTTGGCCTCGGCGCCGACTTCGTTCCAGTAACCATCGTGATTGCTGGCCCTAACCCGAAACGTGTAGTGACCAGGATCAAGATTGGTGTAAGTCGCCTCGTGACGCGTGCCAGCCTCAATCCAATCTTCATCGAAGCCCTCAAGGCGGTAGCGAAAACGATTGCGCTCAGGTGCGGTGAAATCGAGCGCGGCGAAGGAAAAGTGGACGACTCGGTCGAGTTGCGACATTTGAAGTGCTTCGCCCGACCGATAGTGGGCAAGTGGCTCACTGCCGACCTGAACATCGCTGATGACGACGGGAGCCGCGTAGCGGCTGATTGTCACCGCGCCGGGTTTGACCAGATTGAGGCCGTTGATGCCACCAAAAGCCAGCGTGCCGTCGGCCAGTTTGGCTGACACGCCGCCGTTGAACTCCTGCCCTTGCAAGCCGTCCTTGACCGAAAAGTGGTGCATGTTGCGCGTTGTTCTATCGAACGCGGTGATGCCGCGATTCGAGCTCAGCCAGAGCCGCCGGGAGGTGTCCTCACGAATCGCGTAAATGGTTGCATCAGGCAGCCCGTCTTTTTTGAGGATTCGCTCGAACCTGGCCGGTCCGGACCCGAGTTCGAGCAGGTGATTGAGGCCGCCATGCGTGCCGATCCAGAAGCTGCCGTCCGAACTTTCGTGGACTGCTCGAATCACGCTGCTTGATAGCGAGGAGGGGTCATCACGTTCGTGCAGAATCTGTCTGACTTCGTGGCTGGCGGGGTCGATCAGGTTCAGCCCTTCTGCGGTGCCCGCCCAGACTCGACCGCTGTGGTCCTCATACAACGTGAATACGTTGTTTTGGCTGAGGCTGGTTGAGTCGCCGTCGCGATGTTGCCAGTAGCGCCATTGCTGGGTGAGGGGCTCGTAGCGGGCAACGCCGATGTTGCGACCGGAAAACCACACGGCGCCATCATGGGCAATGATCAGCGAGCGACGGAGCGTGTCGTTTGGGGTTTCGGTTTGTACCGTATCCGGTGGCAGAACCGTGACCTTGCCGTCTTTCGGATTGAGCTTGCCGACGCCGAGATTGCTGGCAAACCAGATCTCGCCCTGAGCATCTTCGGCCAAGCCCTCGACTTGCAGAGTTGCTTTCGCTTTGGCTGAAAACGCGTCAAGAATGGCCTCGTCGAAATAGCTGAATTGGCCAGTCGATCGATCGTATTGCTTGAGTCCGTCTCCATCGGTTCCGATCCAGAGCTTGCCGTTCGAGGCTTCAAGAATCGAGCGGATATTGTTGGTTGTATCGCGATCTCGGGCCGGATTCCGGTCACCAATGTAGGTGAATGTGGCACCCGACGGATCCACTTTGCTGAGGCCGAGTGATTCGCTGCCGACCCATAGCAGACCCGATTGGTCGACGAGTAGCCGCGTGATCGCCCCTTGCGGCAAACCACCGGGGAGTTCGCTGTTCGGCCGAATCCAGCGCACAGCACCGGATTCGGGTGTGTAGATGACGAGGCCTTTGTCGCTGACCGACAGCCAGAGTTTGCCTGCGTGGTCCTGGACGATTGAAATGACGGCCGTACTGTCGCCGTCGGTCCAGAGGGTTTTCGTCTGACCGCCGCTGGGAGCTACCCGGAGCAAGCCATGATCGCTGCCAACATAGAGCGAATGATCACGACCCTCAAAAACGCTGTAGACATTTTGCAGCCCGCTGCCAGCTACCTTTTCGAGTCGATCCATACCGCCCGCAATCCGCCACAGGCCCATGCTGCTGGCAATCCAGACCGTGCCATCGGATGCCAGTTTGATGTCACGTACAATGCCGACATCGACATTGTTGTCGGTCGCCAAAAAATGTTCGCGCCCATTGCTTTCAGAGCTCAGCAAATCGAGGCCACCGCGGCTGCCGATCCACAAGCCACGGGATGGATCCACAAGCAACGCGGTGATGGATTCGCGGGCGTTTCGATCGAACGCACCGTTGGCCAGCGCGAACGAATCAAAACGGCCGCTGGCGGGATCAAGGCGCGCGATTCCGCTGGCGCTGGTGCCCACCCATAGGCGTCCATCGAGGGTCTCGGAGAGAGCAGTGATGGCACTGTCGGGGAGGCCGTCGCGGTCGTCGGCACTGTGTTCGAACAAACGAAACCGATAGCCATCGAATTGATGCAGCGCCGCCTGGGTTCCGATCCAGATCGTGCCGTCCTTGCTCTGAATCAGGGACAGAACCGTGTTCTGCAGCAAGCCGCTTTCATTGTCGAGTCGATCGAAGTAGAAATTCCGTTCCACCGCGGCCACAGAAAAACTGAAAAGGAGCAGCAGAATCGGCATCAGCCAGCATGCAGAAGGCCTGCACAGATGCTGGTGTCTTGGCTGCCTCCCGCTCATGCTGCGATGGGGTTCCCCGTGGCCGACGCTGACGCGCCCGGTGGTCAGTGTAGGCAATAGCGTCCGGCCATGCCACGTATCCCTATCGGCGGACCACGCCGCGTCGGGTTTTAGTGGCGCAACGATGCACGATACAATCGAGCATTGCCTGTGTGAGAGACACGACTCCATGCCCGAATCACCGATCAGTCACGAGGTATTTTCCAGCACATTGTCGAAACTGGGTGCTGGCGTTTCCGCCAGCGATCTGCACGGTTCCTTGACCGGATTTCTTTGCGCGGGCGGCAAGGCCGCGGAAGACAACTGGGGTGAGGCGTTGGCGCTGGATTTCAGTGCCGCCGGTATCGAGGGAAATCCCGTATTTCCGCATTTTTTCAGGCAATGCCGCACTCAGCTTGATGATATCGAACTAGGCTTCATGCCGATGCTGCCGGCCGATGACGTTGATCTTGCGACGCGCGCAGAAGCGCTGGTTGATTGGTGTCGCGGGTTTCTCGGTGGGGTTGGATTGGCCGGCGCGGACAAACGGCGTGACGAGCTTTCCGCTGATGCGCGGGAAATTGTGCAGGATTTCGCAACCATTGCGTCTTCCAGCCTGGACGTCAGTGGCCAGGAGGAAGACGAAGTAGCATTCTCGGAAGTGATGGAGTTCATTCGCGTCGGTGTGCTTCTGCTGTACAGCGAGTTGGCTCCTGCCGCAGCGTCTCGCTCCCCCCAAGCGCCGGCAAGCCGGAGCGTGCATTGAAGATCGACATCAAGGAGTTTGCGCGTCGTCGCCGTCAGCTCATGCGCATGGCGGGCCGCGACGCGATTGTCATCGTGCCTGCGGCAGCGGAACAACTGCGCAACAACGATGCGCACTATCCGTATCGTCAGGACAGCGATTTCCACTATTTAACCGGCTTTGGCGAGCCCGAAGCCGTGCTTGCACTGGTGCCCGGGCGTGCGCAGGGTGAGGTAATCCTGTTCTGTCGCGAACGCGATCGCACACGCGAGCAATGGGATGGCTACCGCGCCGGACAGGAAGGTGCGGTCGAAGATTTCGGCATGGATGACGCATTTCCGATCGAGGATATCGATGACATCTTGCCGGGCTTGATCGAGGGCAGAACGCGCGTCTATTACCATTTCGGGCGCGATACCGATTTTGACTTGGTGCTGATGGGCTGGGTCAATCGCGTGCGCTCGAACGTGCGTCAGGGATCGCGTCCACCGCCGCATGAGTTTGTTGCGCTATCGCACCTGCTTCACGATCTGCGCTTGTACAAATCGCGCGCCGAATTGCGCCTCATGCGGAAGTCCGCGCAGATCGCAGCGGAGGCTCATATCAGGGCGATGCGTGCGACCCGGCCTGGCATGAACGAGCACGAGGTCGAGGCGGAGCTGCTGCATACGTTTCGCAAACACGGCGCGGTGCCGAGCTACGAGGCGATCGTTGGCGGCGGCGCGAATGGCTGCGTGTTGCACTACCGTGCCAACAACGCGCCATTGCGCGATGGCGACTTGTTGCTGATCGACGCCGGTGCCGAGTACGCCTGTTACGCCTCGGATATCACGCGCACGTTTCCGGTCAATGGCCGATATTCACCCGAACAACGTGCGCTCTATGACATTGTCCTCGCGGCCCAGCTTGCGGCGATCGACAAGGTGCGCGCGGGCAATTCGTTCGAGGCGTATCACGATGCTGCCGTGCGCACCCTGACTGCGGGCCTGATCAAGCTTGGTCTGCTCAAGGGCAGTCTCAAAACCAATCTTGAAGCGCATACCTACCGGCGGTTCTACATGCACAAGACTGGCCATTGGCTGGGTCTCGATGTGCACGATGTTGGCGACTATCGCGTGGATGGCGAGTTCCGCGAGCTTGAGCCGGGTATGGTCGTCACGGTCGAGCCTGGCCTGTACATCAGCCCGGACATGAAAGGCGTACCGGCGCGCTATCGCGGCATCGGTATTCGTATCGAGGATGATGTCGTCGTCACCACCGGTGAGCCCGAAGTGATTTCAGCCGGCGTTACCAAGGATCCCGACGAAATCGAAGCTTTGATGGCAGCGCGCTAAGCACGCTGCGCGTTGGTCAGGCGCCCGGCGCCGTTGATGCTGTGGCATCGCCGACTGGGTCAATCATGTGCGCCGCAAGCACTTCGGCGCGCCTGCCGCCGGCAAAGTGCCTTGACCAGTAGTGCTCAGAAAGACTGCTCACGCTGACGCGCTTTCCGCTCGACGGCGAGTGGATGAAACGGCCGCCGTCGAGATAGATCCCAACATGCGAGATGCGCTTTCCGGCAGTGCGAAAGAACACCAGATCACCGCTGCGCAGATCGTTTCGCGCCACTTGGTGGCCCGCTTGGAACTGAGCTGCCGACGTTCGCGGCAAGTCCACGCCAATACCGAGATGGAATACGTAGCGCACGAATCCGCTGCAATCGAAACCGGTGGAAGGTTGGCGTCCGCCGCGCTTGTAGCGGGTCCCGCGCAGCTTGTTGGCCAGGTCTGTGAGTAGTTGGACCGGTGAAAAATTTGCCGGTTTGCTGGATGCGGCAGGCGCGATCGCAGCGCTGGCGCGAGATACCGCTACGATCGGCTGAACAGGCGCGGTAAATGCGAAGCCGTGTTCGATCGACCAGAGTGGTACGGATTCGGCGCGGGCTGTTTCCAGGCTGGCCACACAGACGAAAGCAGCCAATACGAAGAGGCGGAAAATATTCATGGATGGATGGCTCCGCTCGAATCGTTGACTGGACCCGACTCGGATGCGGGCTCCCCAAGCCCGAAAAATAGCAAACTCGGATCACCCAAGTGTTCAATCCTCGTTAGTGCCGTGCATTGATACAATCTGAACGACCGCTCAATGCGGGGGCGCTTCCTCGTCTGCCGTCTTCATCGCCTCGGCATCGGCGTGCAGTTCAAACCACATCGCGTTGAGGATCGCGAAGCTGCAGGCGAGGCCAACTCCGAGGATCCAGCTGAAATACCACATGGTTTGCGTCTCCTTTGATCAGTACAGCGAATGCGAATCGCGAACGTGTTGCAGATTGATGCGCCCGCGCAGCACGCGATAGACCCAGGTCGTGTAGGCGAGGATCAGCGGCAGAAAAATGACTACTGCGATCAGCATCAGCTCCAGCGTGTGCCGACTCGATGAGGCATCCCAGATGGTCAGACTGCTGCGCGAATCGAGGCTTGAAGGCAGCAGAAACGGAAACAATGCGAAGCCCGCGGAAAACAAAGTGCCAACCACCATGATCGAACTGGCCAGGAACGCGCTGCGATGGTGTTTACGCCGGACCAGCACAGTGACCAGCAACGCCATGAGAATTGCGATCGCAGCAAGCGCGCACGCCCAGCCGCCGAGAGCACCATCGGCAAGCCAGTTGCCGCCCTGAGCCACGGTTTTCAACAGCGGATTTGACGGCGCAGTGCCGCTGACCGAACTGCTGACCGAGTAGCCGCCAATGCCCAGCAGCAGCCACGCGCCAGCACCGACGTAGGCGCCGATAAACAGGGTGGATAGCCAGCCGGATAAACGTTCAGCGCGTGCGCCAATCGGGTCTTCCGACTTGACCGCCGCCCAGGCGCAGCCATGCAGCATCAGCATCGACAGTGACACCAGTCCGACCAGCAAAGGGAACGGTCGCAGCAGCCCGATCAAACCGCCTTCGTAGGTCATGCGCAGCGAGTCATCGAAACGGAACGGCACACCAAGGAAGAGGTTGCCGATGGCAACACCAAAGATAAGCGATGGCACGACTCCCGAGACCGTAATGATCCAGTCCCAGGTATTTCGCCAGCGTGGATTTTCGACCTTGTTGCGGAAGCTGAAGCCACCCGGGCGCAGAATCAGCGCGAACAGGACCAGCAGCATGGCGAAGTAGAAACCCGAGAATGCCGCCGCATAAAGCAGCGGCCAGGCAGCAAAGATGGCGCCGGCGCCGAGCACCAGCCAGACCTGATTGCCCTCCCAAGTCGGCTCGATGGTTTCAAGCAGCGCGCGTCGTTCGCCATCATCACGGGCGAGCACACGGACCAGGGCAGCGATGCCGAGGTCAAAACCATCCATGACGGCAAACCCGGCCAGCAGGATGCCGAGCAACAGCCACCAAGTGATGCGCAAGGTTTCATAGTCGATCATGACTCTGGCCTTTGGCGGGTTGCTTCCCGTTTGGAGATTTCAAGCTCGCTTCGTTGGGCATTGGCATTTGAGCGTTCGTCCTTGAACGCGAGGATCAAGAAGCGGCCATCCATGGCCGCACTCTTCATGGAGGCGTATCGGCTCATGCGGAGTTCCCCGAGGGGTGTTCTGGCCACATGCCCAATCCGTCCGGGCCTCTGCGTGCGTATTTCACCATCAGGTATGCGTCTACTACTGCGAGTGCCGTGTAGAAAACGACGAAGCCAATCAGGCTGGTCCAGACCTGTGCCGCCGATACCGATGACACGCCAAGTGCGGTTGGCAAGATGCCTTCAATCGCCCAGGGCTGACGCCCGTGTTCGGCGACAATCCAGCCGAGTTCTGCGGCAACCCAAGGCAGCGGCAGGCTCCACAAAGCCACGCGCAGATACCAGCGATTTTTGTCGAGCTGGCGCTTGGAGGCCAGCCAGAACGAGTAGGCAAACAGCGCGATGAAATAGAACCCGCAGGCGACCATGATGCGGAACGACCAGAACAACACCGGCACGTTCGGGATCGTGCTGTCAGCCGCACGCTGAACATCCTGCGCCGTTGCCTTGAGCGGATCGACATCAAGTCGAGTCAGCAACAGCGCGTAACCGAGATTGTCCTTGTGCGCTTCAAACTGCGCGCGTGCTTGTGCGTCGTTGCGATTCGCCCGCAGCTTCTGCATCGCCGCATAGGCGATCTGGCCGTTTTCAATCTTGCCGACCGTCTCCTCGACGAGCTGGCGAATACCCGGCAGCACGCCATCCAGCGAGCGCGTGCCGATCAGGCCCATGACCCACGGAATGTGGACCGCGTAATGGGTTTTACGCGCGGCAACATCGGGAATGCCGAACAGGGTGAACGATGCCGGTGCGGGCTCGGTTTCCCACATGGCCTCGATCGCCGCCAGCTTCATCTTCTGGTGTTCGGTGATGGTGTAACCCGACTCATCGCCGAGGACAACAACACTCAACGCTGCCGCGAGCCCGAAGCTCGCCGCCACCGTCATCGAGCGTTTGGCGAAATCGATGTTGCGTCCCTTGAGCAGATACCAGGCACTGATCGAGAGCACGAACATCGCGCCGAGCACGTAGCCGGCGC
>JBBSVJ010000089.1:0-12933 GCA_038233665.1 Lysobacterales bacterium | reverse complement strand
CACGATTCCGTGTGCAATCGATTTTCATGACGCGTTATTCTGGGCATGATTGCCATTTCCTGGTCTCGCCAATCCATGCTGCCATGGACTGTCGGTTCAGCAATCCGGATACACAACAAGGAGGGATGGTTCTTGAGCGCAATCAGCGATCAACGTGCCAACGTCCGATCCGACGGGTTGGTCAGCGCCTCGCCGCCAGAAAATCGCGCTCTGCGCATGCTCCCCTACGAATTCGGATCGTTGATTGTGCTCGTCGCAATGGCGGTCATGTTGACGGCGGGCGTGCTTGAACTGCAAACCAGCGCCACCGCCTACATCATCGGAGAAAGTCATTGGTCCAAGGCCCAGCAGGGCTCCGTGGATGAATTACATCGCTACGCGGTCAGTGGTGATCCGCAGCAACTGATAAACGCGCGCAGTCTTTTGCAGGTGCCGCTCGGTGACCGCAAAGCGCGATTGGCTCTGGAACAGGATCCCCCCGATCTGGATCGATCACGGCAAGGGTTTCTGGACGGCTTGAACGCACCCGAAGATGTCAGTCGGATGATCCGTATGTACCAGTACTTCCACAATGCGCCGTTTTTTCGGGATGCAGTGGAAGAGTGGCGTCGTGGTGACATAGGTATCCTCGAGCTTGAGGCGCTCGGCGAGGAAATGGAGGCTTTGCATTCTCGTGGCGCGATGAGCGACGTTTTGAGCGCCTCTTATCAGCGCAAGATTTTGAGTGTGGACGCACGACTGAAGCCAATCGAGTTGGCCTTTTCGCAAGCGCTGGTCGGTGGCACGCGTCTGCTCAGGGTGTCGCTTATCGGCGCCAGCATCGTCTTGTTTCTGGTGATCGCATGGATTGCCATCATTGTCCTGCGCTCGACGCTCGCACGCATCCGGCTCAGCGAGGGCGTATTCCGATCGGCCTTCCACCAAGCTGCCGTTGGCATGCTCAAGATGCGCGCGAATGGACAAATTCTCGAGGCCAATGACGCCATTTGTCAGGTTCTGGGATATCCCTCGGCGCAATTGAAAGGCCGCTATCTTGGCGACAGCTTACACGCAGAAGGCCTTGCCGAAATTGCCGCAGAAGATGGCAAGTCGATCGACTGGTCGCGCTGCGAGCACCCCAATGAGCATCGGTTCCTGCGTGAGGATGGCAGTACTCGTTGGCTGCGCTGGACGGCATCCAGCATCGAAAGCGAAGTCGCCGACGAGCAGCGAATCTTCGCGATTTTCGAGGATGTCTCAGACAGCCGACAACTGTCCGACGAGATGAAGTATCAGGCTAGCCACGATGGCCTGACCGGCTTGGTCAATCGACGAGAGATCGAGCGACGCTTGCGCTCGGCTATCGAATCCGTTCGACGCGAGCGCAATGAACATGCATTCTTGTTCGTCGATCTGGACCAGTTCAAGCTCGTCAACGATACCTGCGGACATGTTGCAGGGGACCAGCTGTTGCGCCAGATTGCCGGTGTGCTGATGCTGCAAATGCGTGCTACCGACTGGATGGGTCGACTCGGTGGCGACGAATTTGCGGTATTCCTCGAAGACACCGACAGTGAGGAAGCCCTGCGTATTGCCGAACGTTTGCGACGCGCGCTTTCGGCATCGACATTTCCATGGGAGGGGCGCAAGTTCAACATCACCTGCAGCATCGGAATTGCGCGGATAAACGCGGATCAAGCCGATGTCGGTGAGGTTCTGCGCGCTGCGGATCGCGCCTGCTATCAGGCCAAGGAAGAAGGCCGCAACTGCATTCGGATCTATCAGGAATCTGATCAGGCGATGTCACGTCGACGCGATGATCTGGCCTGGGTAGCCGAGATACGTCAGGCCATTGTTGAGGGCCGCATCGTTCTTTTTGCACAACGCATCGAAGTCCTCAACGGTAGTGCAGGCCTGGTGTACGAAATTCTGGTACGGCTCGTCGATCGTCAAGGCGTGATCAATGCACCCGATCGATTCCTGCCAGCTGCTGAGCGATTTGGCGAAGCCCTGTCGATCGATCGGCTGGTCATCGCAATGGCTTTGCGCCAGTTGGAAGATCATCCCGATCACCTTCAAGCACTGGATCTTTGTCATATCAATGTGTCGGCACAATCAATTGCCAATCCCGAATTTCGTCAGCTTGTGGTGAACCTGCTGGATACGAGTCGTGTCCCTGCGCGCAAACTCTGTTTCGAGCTGACTGAAACGGCGGCCATCGGCAACATCACCCGTGCTCGGGAGTTCATTGACGAACTGCGCGCTCGCGGCTGTCGAATCGCATTGGATGATTTCGGCAGCGGAATGGCATCGTTTGCCTACCTGAAAAACCTTCCAGTCGATGTGCTCAAGATCGATGGCGTGTTCATCCGGGATCTGGCCAACAACGAGATAGATCCGGTGCTCGTGCGATCAATGTGCGAGGTGGCGCGGTCGCTCGGCAAGACTACCGTTGCGGAATGGGTCGAGGATCGCGCTCTGCTCGATCAGTTGCGCGAGCTGGGTGTCGATCAAGCGCAGGGCTACGGTATCCATGAGCCCTGCGCGTTGAGTGAGTTGATCGACGCCACGCCGGTTTTGAGATCGGCTGGAAATTTTTGAAATAGTAGTTTTTCAACCCTGTTTGACGTCAAATTTGATCGGAACCAGGCCTCGCGCCTCGACGTTCACCCCATTGATCTGCACCGGACGAAAGCGCCAGCGCAAGACCGCTTCGCGCGCAGCGCGATCAAGCGCGTGGAATCCACTGCTTTTTGCGATCTCGATGTCAACGGGCTTGCCATCGCGACCGACCAGAACGCGTAACAGCACAGTTCCCTGTTCACCACGTCGCCTGGATTGCATCGGATATTGCGGTTCGATGATGCTCTCGTAGGCAAGGCTCGCGTTTGCGACGGTCGCCGCCGGGGTCGAGATGATCTCGTTCGCGCTCGCCGGTTCGATCCAGTCAGTGACCGGAGCCGTCACTGGTAAGGCCATGACGTTTTCTTCGCGGACAATCGGCCTCTGTATCTGAACCGGCTGTTCGCGATGACGGAAGATGGTTTGTGGTTCCGGTTCGGGTGGGACTTTTAAGATCGGCAGTTCGGGCGGCATTTCGTGGAGTGCGATGGTAATGATCGGGGGCTCGGCCTTCCAGGTCGGAATCGCAACGGGCAGTGCGAGTAGTACCAGCGCCGCGACATGTAATCCAAAACTGCCAGTGAGGCCGCTGATGCGCAGCCAGTTCCACTCGGGAACGGAATTCTGTTGCAAGGCGTGTGTGGCCATGATGATCCCCTTTTTCGTTGGTCGGCATAGACCTGCAACGCGGTATGGGCGAATCCGGGGTTCGCGATCGCTTCACGGGATTTTCCGCTAGGCGAGTTGAAGCAAGGAGCGGCGCGGAGTTTGATCATTCTTTCCAGGTTGCTGCACGGAGGTTGGGCCGATTCGATGCTCGAAAATCCGATGCATAATCTCGGTGGAGCAAGGCTCGAAGGCCAGAATAGACCGTGTGGGAAGATGGAATATTCGAACCAGGATTGAAAAACAGTGGCGCGTGGGGCCAATCAGTCGGATGCGGCGAGGTCGAGCAAGAATGCAACTTTGTGCGCGCGTGGCAGGCGCTTGATCGCAGCCTCCGCTCGCGAGGCGCTGGCGCGATCGGGATACGGCCGCGATCCGATCAGGCGCAGGGGCGGATTGGCTCGCGTGTAGCGAGCGCCTTTGCCTTTGGTGTGCGCGGCGTATCTGGCCTGAAGATCGTTGCTGATGCCGGCATAATAGTTGCCGTTGCGACACTCGATCAGATACAGGCACCACGATTTTTGATCGGTTGAACTGCGCGCCATGTCAATCTGGATTCTTGCGATGTAGGCGTGCCGTGTTTTTCAACGCGACCTCAACCGAGACGATCGGCAAAGTCAGCGCCATCATGCGCTCCCCTTCGGTGGTGTCACATTGTAGTCACGATCCGCGATTCTTGTCGGTGGATAATTCGTGCACACCGAAGTAAGCAACTCAGAGTCAAGAGCAGTACGCGGTAGATCGGTTCATGCCATCATTTTCTAGTCAATGTGTGCTGATCGCGCGGAGTAGTGCCGAATGAGTTCGATTGTGCTCAATGCCGCCAATGCTCTGATCATCGCCCACCGCGGCGCGAGCGCATTACGCCCCGAGCACACATTGGAGGCCTATGCGAAAGCGATCGAGGATGGTGCCGATTTCATCGAACCCGATCTGGTCATGACTCGCGATGGGGTGCTTGTTGCCCGCCATGAAATCGAACTGAGTCGATCAACCGACGTTGCCACACGTCCCCAATTCGATGCGCGTCGGACGCGCAAGCACATTGATGGCGAGCAAGTGGAAGGCTGGTTCTGCAATGATTTCAGCTTGACCGAATTGCGCCTGCTGCGTGCACGCGAGCCTATGCCGGAGCTTCGCAGCCGTGAGCATGATGGCTTGTATCCCATACCGACTTTTGACGAAATTGTCGAACTGGCCGCCGGAGAATCAGCTCGGCGCGGCAAGCAGATCGGAATTATTCCCGAACTCAAGAATTCGAGCTGGTTTCATGCAGTCGGGCTCGATCCCGAACAGGCGATCCTCGACGCGCTGCAACGTCATGCCTATCTGCGCGAAGCGCCCTTTGGCATTCAATCGTTTGAAGTGTCGAATCTCAAGTCGTTGCGCGAAAGAATGGGGAGCCACTCGAATGTCTTTCTCGTGCAGCTTGTCGGTGATTCCAGCCAGCAGCCGTTTGATCGCTTTGCTGCTGGCGATAGCGAGCTGACCTACGCAGCGATGCTGACGCCCTCGGGACTGCGCGCTATCTCGCGATATGCGGATGTCGTCGCTGTTAATATTCGCAGCGTGCTGCCTTGGGATACCGAGGACGAAGTTCTCGATCAGCCCACCGAATGGATCGAAGCCGCACACTCCGTTGGGCTCCGCGTTCACGCGTGGACACTACGTCCCGAGAACCACTTTCTGCCAGTTGTATTGCAATGTGGCGATGACCACACAGCACGTTGCGAGATCGGAAGCATCACGCTGATGCGTCAGCTGATCGATGCCGGCGTCGACGGCCTGTTCACCGATGATCCCGCGCTTGGCCGCTGCGCAGTGGATGCGATCGACCCGCTTTGAAACAAAAAAACCGCCAGCGAAGGGCGCTGGCGGTCGCACTGTCTACCCGGAGTTGGAGAGCATCGAGTGCGTCAAGTCTGGCATTCGATTGTTTCAGTTTGCTTGCAGACGAGTTCAACTCGATCCTCGTTTCAACAGCCGCAGCTTCTGAAATGGCGGCATTTGCCCGGCGATGGGACTTCGCGTTGCCGCGATCGACGATGAGTCCGGTCTGGCGTGGGCGTTCGGCGATCCTGGGAATAACGATTAATCGCTTCGACGAGCCTGCGCCGGTAGTCTGTGACTTTCCGCACGCGAAGCCCGGTGTCAACTTTGCTCTAATCGCGACCGTTGAAAACCGCATTTGAGTTTCGTTGACAGAGCCAAATACGAAAAGTACGATACGTATCGTAGCTCTACAGCGATGCTGGGTTACAGCGGATTTTCCAATCGCTCAAGTTATGAGAGATTTTCAGTTTCAACTGCGCTTTTCCCGGCATCACACTTTTTGGAGTTTAGTCATGTTTCGCAAGATTTCGTTGGTCGCGCTTTTTGTTGCATTGATGGCTTCATCTGCAATTGCCAAGAAAGACGTTGAAAAAGTGGTTGTGGCGGATACCGCTCCGAAATTCGAGTTGGTTGTCGAAAAGATCCACAATCAAATGGCCGACGGTGAACGCTACGAGTTCATGAGTAAGCGCGATCGCAGCTCGGTCGATATGTCATTCAAGAAGATGGCGGCCATGCTTTCAGCCAGTGGATCAGTTGACGAAATGACAGAGCAAGAGAAGGTCAAACTATTCAATGAGCAGGAAAAGGTAAACGGCCTTCTAGCCAAAAACGCGGATGATCGATTGGTTTGTACCTATGTCGCTCCGGCGGGTTCACATATCCCGGTCAAGAGCTGCAAGACCGCTCGCGAGATCAACAGGGATCGAAACAATTCACGTCGCGATATGCAGAACATGAACAATAGTCGCCTCGGCTCAGGCCCGGGAAACTAAAGCTCGCTGAGGCCTGCGCGTCTCGGCAGGAAGCATTTGACACGACCGGAGGCACGATCTACGATGAGCGTCGTAGATCATGCCTCCGGTTTTCGTTTCTCGCATACCGATCCAGGCATGTCTCTGCGCCGCCACCCGCATTTGGGTTGTGGCATCAAGCATTCACGGAGATCACCATGTCCAGAATCATATTTGTCGTTTTAGCGTCCTTGATTGCCTTGTCGTCCGTTGTCGCGGCGAAGTCGCCGGAGAGAAAGGCGGTCGTTGCCGACACGCCTGAAAAATTCGATCTGCTGATGACTGCGATTCAGCAGGAAATGGCCCCCGGAAGGCGCTACGAATTTCTAAGCTCGCACAACCGACAGGTTGTGAATCAGTCTCTGGATCAGATGGATGCATTGTTGAGATCTGCGGGATCGGTCGACGCGATGTCGGAGGAGCAGAAGACGCGACTGTTCAGCATCCAGGAAGAGGTGAATGGCCTTTTGGCAAAGAATGCCGATGATCGGTTGGTGTGTTCGTATTCCGCTCCCACCGGATCGCACATTCGCAAGACCACTTGCCACACCGCGCGCGAGCTCGCCAACAGCAAAGCGGCGGCAAAAAGTCAATTCAACGACCTGACGAATCAGCAAAATGCCGCCAATCATCGGACCTGGGTGGGACACACGCGGGATCATCCGAATGATTGAGTGCCGATGTCGCGTTGTGAAAGACTGACCCCTTGATGTCGAAGTGTGCGAAGTTGTTGGCCCTCCATCGCTAACCTTGGTGGAGTTATGCGGCATCATTTTTGCGCTTGATGGCAGGAGGGCGCCCTTCTTCCGTCAGCAAGCTGTCCAACAGCGCAGGCTCGGACCAGTTCGATCTCGATCAGAGTATCTTCACAGACTCCTGGTGATCTTTTGAGGAGTCTGGCCATGTTAGTGTTCCGCCGCCGCTGGTTGAGGCTTTTTCATTTTCCTATCTTGCTGGCGACGATTTTCGCGCCAATAGCCGGAGCACAATCGGTTGATTCCGCACAGTTGAATGGTCCGCAATGGCGCCTGGTCGGTCCGTTCCGTGGTGGCTGGGGAACCATGGCGGCGGGGATTCCGGATCAGCTCGATACGTTCTATTTCGGTGCCGCCGGCGGTGGCGTCTGGAAGTCCACGGACGCCGGTGCGACGTGGCAAGCAAGGTCCACCGGACTCGATGACGCAGCCATCGGCGCGATTGCCATTTCTGCGTCCAATCCGAAGGCAATCTACGTGGGCAGCGGTCATCCCGAGCCACGCTACGATATCCAATCCGGCAACGGGGTGTACAAGTCAACCGACGGTGGCGAGCACTGGCAATACGCTGGATTGCGTGAAACAAAACACATCGGGGCGATCCTGATTGATCAAAAAAATCCGGATGTCGTGTTGGTTGGTGCACTCGGTCACTGGTTTGGTCCGAACCCCGAGCGTGGCGTGTTTCGCAGCACCGATGGGGGCCAGACCTGGAACAAGACCTTGTTCGTCGATGAGCAGACTGGCGTCGTTGATCTCGCGGTTGATCCGACTCAGCCGAACAACATCTATGCGGCCTCGTGGACGGCGCGTAACTGGCCGTGGCTGAGTTACTTCACGCCGATCGAAGGCGAGGGCAGTGCGATCTGGCATTCCGCTGATTCAGGCCAAACGTGGTCTCGTCTTGGCGGAGAAGGCTGGCCGAGTGGCAAACTCGGTCGCATCGGGCTCGGCGTGACTCATTTGACGAATGGCGCGACGCGAATCTATGCCTCGATCGATTCGGCCGAACATTCGGGCTTGTACCGTTCCGATGACAGTGGTGGACACTGGCAGCGCACCAATGATGCGAGCGCCGTATCCAGTTGGTACGAGAGTCGTCTGACCGTTGCGCCGGACGACCCGGACACCCTTTATACGGTCGGTCAGTCCATCCATAAATCGGTGGACGCCGGACAGACCTTCACGATCATCAAGGGCGCGCCAGGTGGTGATGATTATCATCACATCTGGATCAACCCGAAGCATCCCGAGCGGATGGTCACCGCGGCTGACCAGGGAACCGTGGTCAGCGTCAATGGCGGCAAGAGTTGGAGCGACTGGTACAACCAGCCGACCGGCCAGTTCTACCATCTCGCCACCGACAATCGCTTTCCGTACTGGATCTATTCGGGGCAGCAGGATTCCGGCACGGTTGGTATTGCCAGTCGCAGTGACTACGGAGCGATCAGCTTCCGTGACTGGCATCCGGTGGGCGGCGACGAGCGTGATTTCGATATTCCAGATCCCGAGGATCCCAACATAGTTTTCGGTTCCGGCCTCGGCGGAAAAATTTCCCGCTGGAACGCGACAAGCGGAGAAGTACAAAACGTTTCACCGTGGCCGGTATCGACCTACGGTGCTCGCGGATCCGAGGTCAAGTATCGCTATACATGGTTCACGCCTATCGCTTTTTCGGCACAGCCGCCTTATGCCTTGTATTCGGGCTCGCAGGTGCTATTCCGCTCGCTCGATCGCGGCCAGAACTGGGAGGTAATCAGTCCGGATCTGACCGATGTCGCCGATGCGCCGAAGGATTGCGACGGCGATGTGCCGATCAAGCATGCAACGGCGTGTGGCTTTGGTGTGATCTATGCGATTGCACCCTCGCCGCATGACAACGACGAGATCTGGGTCGGCACGGACAATGGACGCATCCAACTAACGCGAGATGCTGGCAAGAGCTGGAGCGAAATCACTCCCAAGGGAATTCCGGACTGGGCCAAAATCAGCTCGATCGATGTGTCTGCGCTTGATCCGGGCACCGCGTATGCGGCCATCGACAATCATCGGCAAGACGATTTCAGACCGTGGGTTCTGCGCACCCACGACTATGGGAAGCACTGGACCAAGCTCGGCAACGGACTTCCGGAAGGGCGTTATGTAAGCGTGGTTAGGGCCGATCCCGTAAAACGGGGTCTGCTTTATGCCGGTACGGACCATGGTGTCTTCGTTTCATTTGACGACGGCGACAACTGGCAATCGTTGCAAAATGGTTTGCCAGTGGCATGGGTGCGTGATTTGCTGATCCATGACAATGATCTGATCGCCGCGACTCAGGGCCGAGCAATCTGGGTGCTCGACGACGTGAGCCCATTGCGCCAGATAGATGCGACCAATCCATTGCTCGAACCTCGGCTTTACGCGCCCGCACCCGCCTATCGCCTGCGTCGTGATCAGAACAAGGACACTCCGCCACCTACGGAAACGGCGCTCGGCACCAATCCACCGAGCGGTGCGATCCTCGACTACTCGTTACCTGACGCTGTCAACAAAGTCGTTATCGAGATTCGGGATTCCGGAAATGCCCTACTGGGGCGTTTCGCCAGCGACGACACGACGCCGGAGCCGAATGCAAAGCCGTATTTCGCGAACGCCTGGTTGCAACCGGTCAGGCTACCGGGTACCCAAGCTGGCGCGCATCGATTCGTCTGGGATCTGCGCTTGCCTCGGCCGAAGACCACCAACTACGACTATTCGATCGCCGCCGTGCTCGGTGAATCGACGCCACTGGTGCCCGGCGGGGCGCTCGTTTTACCGGGAGATTATGAGGTCGTGCTCACGGTTGATGGCAAGCAAATGAAACAGCCATTGCGGATCAAAATGGATCCACGAGTATCGACATCAATTGCCGATCTCTCCACAACACTCGATTTCTGGAAATCTACTCGACACGAAATCGAGCGCGCCTGGCAAGCGAATGGCGAGGTCTCAGCGGTGAGCAAGCAGATCGAAACGCAGATGCGCGGAAAACCAGCGTCGAGTTCCAGCGAACCTGACGCGAAGCTCAAAGAACTTGATCTCGCGTTGAAAGGCATCCTCAAAGACAACGGACACGATGCCCCCGCACTTGCAACGATTGGTAACGTCCTCGCATCACTGGCGACCGATATAGAAGGTGCCGATCGCCTGCCGACGTCAGCTCAAGCGACGTTGCTCGCCGACTATCGCGAAAAGCTGGGTCGATCGGTTGCGCGTTGGGCACATTTGCGGGACAACGAGCTGGCGGCGGTGAATGCTGCGCTGGCCTCTGCACAACAGCCGCTGATCCATGTTCCCGCGGCCGATGAAATCGAACGCGGTGGTGACGCGGAGTCGAAGGATTTGCCGTAGAACAGTGCGAACGCGGCGAGGCCATTGTCGCGACACCTGTCTCAGTTTGGACAGGTGTCGCCTGACGATTGCATGGCCATTGAAGCAGTGAGCGTCAACGCGCTTTTGGTGCTTCCAGCGGAAAAAATGTCTAGAAGTGGTAGACCCCGGACATAACCACCGCGTTGACGCGATCAGACCATTCCCCGCCGAGATCGAGTTGCAGATGCTCAGCAACAACCGTACCGAGGCCAAACGTGTAGTGAGTGGTGCCCGTTTTGAGATTCTTGTAGCTGTCGTGATCCGGATCGCTGAATCCGCCCGCGCGAACAGACAACAGACTCATGCCAAGAATCGGTTGGTTGAAGAGAAACGTCTTTTCCGCTCCCAGATGGACCGAGTACTTCTTGTCCAGCGAATCGATTGGCGTACTGTTGCCTTGGAATGTGCCAAACAGGAATCCGGTCGGTGAGCCTTCGGGCAGGCTGCCGTAGTCGATCTGGTCGACCTGCATCGAAAGCAGCCAGGAGTCACTTGGACGCAACGCGATGCCGGCGGACAGGATATCCGGGAGATTGATTTCTTGTGGGCGTTGCACCGAGCCGGAAAAATTTTCCGCGCACGAGTCGTCAGTCGTGCAGCTGGCAACATTGACTACGCTCAGGGTGTTCAAAGCCTTGTAGGAGCCGCCTTTCTTATACACCAAGCCTCCTGAAATCTTGCCGTTCGGGTTGATCAGCACGCCCAGATTCCAGATCAGATCATGATCTGATGAATCACTCCTGCTGCGCAGACTGATCTCGTCGGTATAAGGCCCAGATCCCGGATTGTGTATTTCAAGATCGCGAAAGCCAAACACCGATGAGGTGCTCTGCGAGCGGTAATCGAGGCTCGAGTATTTCAGCGAAGCACCAATGGAAAACATGTCGCTGATTCGATAAGCGCCCGCCAAGCCAAACGAATCCTGTTCCACGTCAATCGCGGTGGTTGCGACATAGGTATCGTTGTATTCGTCATTGTAGGCGGTAATGTTGGAGTTGCCCCTGAGCGCGCCCGAGTTCTGGTAGTAGCCAGAAAGCACAAAGCGATCCATCGGGTAAACGAAGCTTGCGAATGAAACCTTGGTGTTGGTGTCCTTGTAGGCGCCAATCGCGCCTGGGCCGGCGGCGCCGTAAAGTTCGCCATCCAATTGGTTGGGATCGAGGAAGCCCGCGTTGTAACTCGCATTGCGCACATGGATCGAGACTTCCGGCCGAGTCAGGATGGTTTGTCCGGCAGGATTTGCCTCGGCGGCGGTAGCGTCGTCGGCGACGGCGGCAAACGCGCCACCCAGTCCGAGCGCGCGTGCACCGGGTGCAAGTAGATCAAAGGGAATCGCTGCAATGTTGCCGCGACACGCGGAGGTGTCCGGATTGTTCACATCCAGAAAAAAGTCCGCGCAAGTCGCGCGTACAGGATCCTGTGCGTGTGCCATCGAAGTCCATGAGGCTGCTCCGATGAGACACAGGACTAGCGATCGTTTGAATGCAGGCATGATGCTTCTCCATGATTGAGTTTGAAAAAATGAGAACCAACCTTGACGCTTTGTGCCTCGCTGAAACGCCGAACCACCGGCTTCCAAACGACACGTATAACTTTATGCGTGAGTCACTTGAAATTCTTCGGGCCATCTTTGGAAAGACCATGCGTCAGCCCTCCCTTGCGGTCGGATTCGAATCGCATGTGAATCTCGATTCGTCGTTCAGCGGATACAGAATTCAATGCAAAACCTCCCAAGCCCCCGGTAAGTCGCGTAGGAGTATAGTCCTGATGGTCAGATTCGAAGAATTAATTACATTGGTTTTTGGAGGTTTGTCGTGGCTGCACTTGTGATATCCCGATTCGCGATACTCGTTTTCCTGTCCATAGTCACGCTTATTGCCGCTTCCGGCAATGCGTTGGCGCAGGACGGCGTGAGCACGTCACCTTCCTATCAGTCGGCCAGTCTTGAGCCGGCAGCGGTCGATCTTTTGCGCCGCAAGGTGCTGGTTCAGTGCGGTATCGAAATCAACACCGCAAGCAACGTGCTGCCCTGGTATTTCCATTTTGAATACGGCAAGGCGCTGCTCGAGGCGGGTGACGCACGACTCGCCGTTATCCAGCTCAATCAATCGATCGATCTCCGCCCGGAACCGCACGCGCGCAAGCGAACCTATGGCATGTGGTTCCTTGATTACCTGCCGTACTTTGAACTTGCTGAAGCCCACGCGAGGCTGGCTAACTGGCCGTGCGCGGATCATGCGATGCAACTGTCGCAATCGACGGGGGAAATAGCGATGGGACGTATCGAGCCAAAACGTATCCATGCGCTGCAGGACAGCATTGATAGGCATACCGACGAGGTGGGCTCGTGCGATAAGAGTGACTACGAGGATGCCGCTTCAATCGACACCGCACCCGACAACTGACTCGGGCGGGATGCCATATTCCCCCGGATAGTATTGTTCTAGGCAGAGCTGACCAGAGGTAGGCAAACGCATTATGAGTATTCTGATCGTCGGCTTGTTGATCTTTCTTGGCGTTCATTCGCTGCGGATCTTCGCTGCCGCATTCTGTCAACGCGTCCAGGAAAACCTCGGAATGACTACCTGGAAAGTAGTCTTTGCGCTGATCTCAATCGTTGGATTCGTATTGATAGTGTGGGGATTTTCACTAGCCCGCCAGCAACCGGTTCT
>JBBSVJ010000088.1:0-13070 GCA_038233665.1 Lysobacterales bacterium | reverse complement strand
GACGAATTTGATTACAACCGGCGCGCGCTCGCTTTGCTTGACGGCAAATCCGTGCCGGAGTTGTTTATCTGGCCACCGGGCCAGACCTGGTTTATCGCGGCGATCTATTTCTTCGTCGGCAGCCATGTGCTGGCGGTACAGATCACCCAGATCGCCTTGCTCGCCCTCTGCACCGGCCTGCTGATTCGACTGTGGCAAGGCCTGGATAACCGGCCTTCGGCATGCCTGGCCGGAGCGATCTTTCTGCTCAATCCGGCGACCCTCGCCTACGCGCACTGGTTGTGGCCTGAAGTCCCCTACCTGACCTGCCTGCTGGGTGCCTTGACCCTGCTGCTGACGTTTCACGCGCGTCCGCGTCTTCGCGCCCTGCTCGCCGGCGTGTTAATTGGTTTATCGCTGCTGTTCAAGAGCCTGCTCGGTGGTTTGTGGCCGTTGTTTTTTCTGCTCTTCCTCTCGCGCAAGCAAGGCCGATTGGCGTACGCCGGCACATCGGCGGCGGCGTTCGCCTGCGGCTTGCTGCTGGCAACAAGCCCTGCATTATGGAAAGGCTATGTCGAGACCGGCACGCCCTTGATTGCCGACAGTTCGATGTACAACCTGCACGTCGGCATCCTCGACAGCCATCGCAGTGATTACGTCGAAGAAGCGGGCTTGCCTGCCTTGACCCAATTCATCGAAAGCGCGTCGACTCCGAAACAGCGTAACGCCATCGCCCTCGAGAAGATCAAAATCCTGGTCGCCGATCGCGGTTTCTTCAGCATCCTCGGCGAGCAACTCGGCACCCAGTATTTCCGCCTGTTCAATGCCAAGACCCTACTCGCTTCGCAACTGCCGGGGCCGCGCTGTGCAGGTTATCTCGGCGCCTACGGACCCAGCGCCCTGGTTACTCCCTTGGCCTGGCTGGCAGCGGTCAGTCACAGCCTGCTGCTCGTGTTGTGCGCGTTCGGCCTCGCGATGTGGCGGCGTTGGCAGCGACCGTTTGCGGCGTTCTGCGCGATCTATCTTGTCTACCAGCTAGCCTTGTTTCTTGGCTTGCACATCATGCAGCGCTATTTTTTCCAGATGCAGCCGCTGCTGAGCGGATTCGCCGGCAGCTTCGTCGCCGCGCTGATTGCGCGTGATGGCACGGCATCGGCACTTTCGTTCAGCCGCTGGCGCTGGCTCATCGGCGGCCTGCTGGCTGCCATGCTGCTCGGGCTGGCGTGGTTGGGTCCGATACTCGATGGCACTTGTCACTGATCGGCGACAACGCCGAAGCTCGATTATCGCGCCGATCCGGTATCCTCGCCGTCCCCCGTATATTTCAACATCATGCGCCAGCACGTCATTGAACTGATCCGCTTCAGCACCTACGCCGAACTTCGCGCGGAACGCTCGCGCAGTTATCTTGGGCTGATCTGGTGGGTCGCCGAACCGGCCATGATGATGGTCGCTTTCTGGCTGGTTTTCGATGTGATCCTGAAAACCGGCGGTCCTGACTATCTGCCGTTTCTGCTGGTCGGCCTGACCCTCTGGCAATGGATGAAGTCCTGCATTACCCACGGCGGCTATGCCATCTGGGGCAATCTCGGCCTGATTCGCCAAGTACGCCTGCCAGTACTGGTGTTTCCGCTGGTCCAGATGTTTGCCGATACGATCAAGTTTTTCTATATCTTCGCCTTGTTGCTGGTGGTGCTTTGGATACTCGGGTTCGAGCCGAATATCACCTATCTGGCCCTGCCCGTTGTTTTCGTCGTTACCCTGCTGTTCTCGGCGGGTGCCGGTTTTCTGATGGCCTCGGTGATTCCGCTGGTCCCCGACCTGCGTTTTGTCATCGAGCAGATCCTCACGGTCATCATGTTTCTCTCTGGCGTCGTCTTTGCGTTGAATGATGTGCCGGCGAACTGGAAACCCTGGTTTGAATTGAACCCGGTGGTCACCCTGCTCGATGCCACGCGCGGCATTTTGATGCATGCGCAGTGGCCAAACTGGATGGCCTTGCTCAAAGTCAGCCTGATATCCCTTGTCATCTGCGCAATCGGTATCGGTGTGGTCTTGCGACTCGCGCCGCGCTATCCGAAGCTGGCGGCATGATGGACCAGCCTCTGATCGAGCTCGACCACGTTGGCGTTGCCTTCAGCGCGCAGCGGCGCGTCGGCAGCGGCAAGTTCTGGGCATTGGAAGATGTCAGCCTGCGCCTGCGCGAAGGCGAGCGCCTCGGCATCATTGGCCGCAATGGCGCAGGTAAAAGTACCTTGTTGCGGGTGATTGCCGGCATCCTCAGACCGGATCGCGGACAGATGCGCCGACGCACTGTTTCCTGCCAACTGCTGTCGCTGGCGGTCGGTTTCACCCCGTATCTCTCCGGTCGCGACAACGCCATCCTGTCGGGTCTCATGATCGGCTTGCGACAACGCGACATCGTTGCCCGCCTTCCTGCGATCAAGGAGTTTTCCGAACTCGGCGATTTCTTCGATCAACCGATCGCGACCTATTCATCCGGCATGCTCATGCGTCTCGGTTTCTCGGTTGCCATGCAGGCTGAGCCCGATGTTCTGCTGATTGACGAGGTACTTTCGGTCGGCGATGTCGAGTTCCAGGAGAAATCCGGCAGTGCGCTACGCGAGCGTATGCGTCAGGGTCATACCGTTGTCCTCGTCAGTCACGATGAAACGCAAGTGGCAACCTTGTGTGATCGCCTGCTCTGGATCGAACACGGCAAAAGTATCTGCGAAGGCGCTCGCGATGACGTTTTCGCGGCATACCACCAGAAACTCGACATCCGAGAATCGGTCTCGTGACGCGCGAAGAAGTCCAGGCGCTGGCGGATCTTGCCCGACGGGTCGGCATGACGCCGAGGCAAGTGCTGTTACAAGCAGCGCGATGCGCTAGCGATGATGTGGACGAGGCATCCGACATGCCACGCAGAATTCGACCCATGGCGATGAACGAATCGGCGATCTCAAGCGATTGTGCCAATCTTCTTCTGACGCCAGTCGCAAGTTTTGCAAAAACGGAGCTTTCCGACGCATTGGAAGTCATTCGCCAGGATATCGATCAGGCGCGCCAGTAATGCGTGGCGCGGCCCTGATCATCCTCGCCTGGAATCAGTGGGAACTGACACGGCGTTGCCTCGACAGCTTGCTCGCGCAATCTCTCGACCAAGCCCAAATCATCGTTGTCGACAATGGCTCGGAGGACGCCACGCCCACCGAACTGACACGCTACGCGGATCGCCTGCGCGTTGTCACACTACCCGAGAACCTTGGCTTCGTTCGCGGCATGAATGCCGGCATGGCCGCCGCGCGCCCAGATGATGATGTTGTACTGCTCAACAACGATTTGCTGTTCACTCAGACGGACTGGCTCAACCGCCTGCGAGATGCCGCCTATGCAGCAGCGGATCACGGCATTGTCGGTTGCCGCATGCTCGGACCCAAACCCGGCCAGCGTTTGTTTCATCTCGGCGGCTTTATCGAGCCGGAGTCGCTATGGGGCCAGCAGACCGAATCGGGCCAGCAGGAATTCGATGTCGGCCAGTTCCCCGACACACGACGGGTGCAAGGGATCGCCTTCGCGCTGGCCTATATTCGCCGTGACTGCCTCGATCGCATCGGCGGCCTCGACGAGATTTTTCACAGCTATTTCGAGGATACCGATTACTGCCTGCGCGCCGCCGATGCCGGCATCGCCAGCGTGGTTGCCGGTGCCGTCACCCTGCGCCACGACCAGCACGGTTCGACCCAGGACGATGGGGGATTCCGCGAGCGTCTGTGGAAGGACAGCCGTGAACAATTCGCCGCGCGCTGGCAACAACGTCTGATTGATCGTTATCGCGGCACTGTGCTCTGGCAAGGTCTGAGTCGATCACCGATAGCCTATGCGAAACTCAGTCATGATCTGCTCTGGCGCCTCGACGCACGCGACTTGCGCATGGCATTTTCCGCAGCCACGCCGGAATTGCTGGATGCCGAGGACTTCCGCCTCGAGTTCGCCTCGCGACGCAGTATTCCCGCGCTGGCTGACGTCGCTCTGGTTTGCGCACCGGGACAACTACAGGTTCCTCCACGCGGACGCTATCGCGTCGGCATCGCCATTTCGGAATGGTCACAAGCACCCGGGGCATGGGCTGAGTATTACAACGGCTTTGATCTATTGCTCGTCCCCGATGCGTTTCAGGCCGAGGCATTTCGTTCGATCGGCGTCCGCTCGCCGATAGAGATTTTTCCGCTAGGGGTTGACCGCGAATATTTTCACGCGCAAGCGATCTCAAGCGCATTTTCGGAGCGCGGTTTCGTATTCCTGACGATCGCCGAATCACTCAATCGTGACGATCCCGAACGCGTTGTCGAGGCGTTTCGACGCAGCTTCCGTGCCGACGAAGACGTTACGTTAATTGTCTACATCCAGCCGGACAAAGAGGAAGCCGCGATACGCACGCGGCTGGAAATCGCGCTGGCAAAGAGTAAAGGTGCTACGGTTCGGCTTGTCTCGGGATGGGGCTTTCCGGGCAGTGAGCTATCGCAACTATTCAAGTCTGCCGACGCTTATGTCAGCGCGCGCCGCGGCGCTGGCTGGGATCCTCTCGTACGCTGCGCCATCGCCTGTGCCCGCATCGTCATCGCACCCGCCTACGGCAGTCAGGAAATGCTCATTCGCGAATATGGAATGGCCGTCGAGTTGCGTGGCGAAGTCGAGGATCGTACCGAAGCGGGCTGCATGTGGGCCGATCCGGATCCCGATGCGCTGGCCTGGCAAATGCGCAATGCCTTCAAGCGCCGCGAAGAGCTGGCCAGTGGGGCGAAGTCGCAAAGTCACGAACGCGAAGAAAACAATCTCGAACACAGCGCCGATCGTCTCGTCGAGATACTGGGTCGCGGTCAGACCCTTCGAGCGCCACGATCGCTTCCAATCGCCCATCAACCGCGCACGCTCAAACGCCAACCCAGCGGCCAGATGATCGTACTCGGCATGCACCGTTCCGGCACATCGAGTGTCGGCGGATTGCTCAAGCTGTTTGGCGCCTGGCCCGGTGCCGATGATCTATTGCTGCGCGGCGCCGACAACCCGCGCGGCCACTTCGAACACGGCGAAATCCACATGGCCTGCCTGCGTCGGCTGGAGGCAGCTGGCGGGGACTGGAAGTCCACGCCGACGTATGCACCCAACGGAGCAGTCGATGCGTTCCGTCGCGAAATTGCGGCAGTGCTGGAAACACTGGAACCGCAGCGTCCCTGGTTCATCAAGGAACCACGGCTGTGTCTGCTCATTCGCGAACTGCTGCCGCTGCTGACCCGCCCGCTTTTCATCCACGTCGTGCGCGATCCACGCGAAGTGGCTGCATCGTTGCAACGCCGTGATGCGATGTCTGCGGATCAAGCCCTTGCACTTTGGGAGACATACACAAGACAAGCCTTCGCCGGCAGCGCAGGCTGGAGTCGAATCCTCGTCGACTACAACGCATTGGTGAACGACCCCGTTGCCGCGACAAACCGGTTCTTCGATGCCCTTGATCGAAGCGGTATCCAGGGACTCACACGCCCGCAGCCTGATTCAATCCGCGAATGGATTGATCCAATCAGTGCTCAGCCGAATCTCGATGCGTTTTCGCCCACACCAGCCCAACAAGCTCTCAGCGACTCTATCAAGAGCGGCGCTATCCTCGACTGATCCATGCAGTTCCCGCAACCGGTTTCGGCGATTGCGACAGCAGGCCAAGCAGGTAAATAGAGCATCGCCCGACGCTGCCTTGCCCGGCCGTCTGCGCATGTGGCTCGTTTCGCTCTTCGGCCCGCGAAACAACCATTCGCCGGACTCGGCTTCGATACATTCTCGCGCAACGTGGCCGCTCCGCGCATCGTCTATACGCGCAGCACGGGCGGCGCAAGCCTTTACCCGATCAAGATTTTCGGGACGATCTTCGATGCCACTTCCGGTCTTGCGGCGGATCCAGGCGTAACAGGCACGGTGCCGGCAAGCGACTGCAATCGGCTGCATGAAATCACGAGCCCGTTCGCCATGAGCTCAACCCGCAGCACGACCTTGCAACCCAAGCTCGTCACTCCTGCCGCCAATGACTACAGCCTCGCGGCCGATTCTGGATTGCTCGACTGGTGCGATACCAGCCTGGCCTATGTACCCGCGTTGAGCGCTGAAGGCGGCGTTCGACCCTACGATGATCCTGAATTCAACGGGATTTTCGGCGACTACGATCTCGGTGCGCTGGAACGCCAGCCAGCTGATGTCATTTTCAAGGACGGCTTCGATTAACGTTTTCGCCGGATTTGTCGGCAAGCCGAGTGGATTTGTTAACTAAAAATTCAACCCCAAGGTATCAACATTGCAAGAACGCAGCTTTCAGTGAATGGTCCCGACTAAACGCACCACGGCCAATTGAATGCGGGCATTAGCCGCGAGCCTTGCGCGCGCAAGTCCCGCATCGAGTTCGATTTTCGAGGCGTATTCACATCGATGCTTGCGCTAGTCATCTCGACGACTGACGCTTGCCAGCCGCAAGATCGAGCTCCATGTCGTCGGTCTGCGATCTCGACCGCATTCAGGGCGTTCAACACGCTGGTCAAGATAGAATAATCGCCGGCAAGGCGACGACTCAAACATCTAAGTGCGGGTTGTTTCCGTCGAAGCGACTTAGGGCCAATCAGCCAAAACATGCACCTCGCTGCGGGAACCCGCTTTCACGTAGCTGCGCCGAACGGCTAACAAGGCTTTTGAGTGCCGTAACACCCGGCCCCCTGCCCCGCGCTGCCTGCAAGCCGGAGGTTTATGGCACCCTGAAAGAAAGCGGCTCAAGAAGATCGCGGATTGACTACGTTTGCGAGCCAGTCTCCCGCAGCATTTCAATCGAAGGTAGACACAACCCATGGGCAATTTCAGTCTGGATATCGCGCAAACGACGGCCGTCGCCGCCGTGCTGCTCGCGCTTGGAGAATGGATCAAGAACCGTGTTTCGATTTTTTCGCGCTATTTCATCCCGTCACCGATCATCGGTGGTTTGATCTTTTCGCTGATTGCACTGGCTGGATACCAAAGCGGGACTTTCAGCTTCGAGTTCGCGCAGAGTATTCGCGATTTTCTATTGCTGGTGTTCTTCACCACCATCGGTTTCTCCGCAAGTTTCGAATTGCTGAAAAAAGGCGGCATCGCTGTCGCACTCTTCTTGATGTGTGCGGTGGTTCTCGTGCTTATTCAGAACGGTGTGGGCGTCGTTTTGGCCGAAGCCATGGGAACCAACCCGCTGATCGGCCTCGCGGCCGGCTCAATCTCACTCACCGGGGGTCACGGCACCTCGGCTGCGTTCGGGCCATTGCTGGAGAAGGCAGGCGCTGTTGGTGCACTGCCAGCGGCCATCGCCGCTGCCACCTACGGCTTGGTGGCGGGCTGCGTTATTGGCGGCCCGGTCGGCAGTCTGCTGATGCGACGTCACAACTTGGTTGGTCCGAAGCGAGATGGCAGCATTTTCCAGTCACAACCCAATCCTATCGAGACGGCGCGAGAAACAACCGAAACCACTGACGCTACGATCCTGCGCGCGACCATTTTGCTGATGATCGCCATTGGCGCAGGCACGCTGTTGGTCAACTGGCTCAAATCGATGGGCGTGACCTTGCCTGCCTACCTCGGACCGATGCTGATTGCCGCCCTCTTTCGCAACATCATTGATTGGCGCAACTGGGTCTTGCCCACGCGGCAGTTCGAAGTTGTGGGCAATGTCTCGCTGGCCTTCTTTCTGACAATGGCATTGATGTCGATGAAACTCTGGGATCTCGCCGCGGTGGCGGGGCCGCTGGTCGTGATCCTCGTCATCCAGACCGTCATCATGTTTGCGTTCGCGTATTTTGTGACCTTTCGCGTCATGGGAAAAGACTACGACGCCGCTGTCATCGCCGCAGGCCATTGCGGTTTCGGCATGGGAGCCACACCGAACGCCATGGCGAATATGCAGGCGTTCACCAGCGCCAATGGTCCGTCTTTCAAGGCCTTCTTCGTCATTCCGCTGGTCGGGTCACTGTTCATTGATTTTTTCAATGCAGTGACTATTACCGGGTTCGTGGAATTCTTTAAATAGATTCAATCAGTGCAGGATATCGGCATCCTGTCCTGCCTACCCGGACGGGGAGAATTCGCGCAACCCCCGCGCCGATTACCTATTGCTCACAGCCGTTCGTCGATGCTCTCGTGTCTTTCGTAACGTCGGGATCACCAGCAGTCACCAAGAACTTGATGCCTGAATCAAGCCTTCGAAGATGGCTGGCCTGACAATCGGTGGAAATACGAAGGCGCCGGCGGTATTTCCTGGGGCATTGCAGGTGACAAGGTTGCATATCCTTGCATCAACGTGCGTAATCGCGCGTCGAAATTGATTCCGGATGATTCGTCGCCATGCCGACCTCCTCACATTCACCCGAATTATTGATCGATTGGGATGGACAGCGCCTGCGCATTCGGGCCGCGCCGGGGCGTAAAATCGCGATTGATATTGATGGCTGTCGGTTCATCGAACAATTTGCCGACGCAAACGGCATGTTGGAACTTTCACTACCGTACTCACCCTCGGGACATGTGCAACTGCAGATTCGGGTGAGTTCGCGCAACGATCACGACAAGACCATCGAGTCGACGTTTGAGATTGGCCTGAAGATCCCGGGTATCAATCCGGCGGCGCGCACGAGTCGATCCCTGTCTGCGCCACGAAACGCTGAACGACTGCTCCCAGCCGATGCCAAGCCGCTGCAGCGCGAGGTCACGATTATTGTGCCCGTCTACAACGCGACCGAGGACGTCGAACGTTGCCTCGATTCGGTGCTTGCACATACCACGGGCCCGAGTCGATTGATCGTGATCGACGATGCGAGTACAGATGCGCGAATCACGCCGCTGCTGGATCGCTACCGGGGTAATCAGGGCGTCGACGTTCTCGCCAATCCGAACAATCTCGGTTTCACCGCCACGGTCAATCGGGGCATCGCTCTCGCTGGAAATGCGGACGTTGTCTTGCTCAATGCCGATGCCCAGGTCGCTGCGAATTGGTTGAGCGGATTGCGCCGAGCGCTGCATTCGGCCGACGATGTTGCCACGGTGACCGCTGTTTCGGACAATGCCGGTGCGTTTTCAGTGCCTGAGCTTGAGCAGGAAAACCCGCTGCCTGCGCAGTGGTCGTTCGATCAAACCGCACTGGCGCTTTGGCAGGATGCCGGACTCGCCTATCCGCAACTACCGACCGGCAATGGCTTCTGCATGTTGATCCGTCGCGAGGTGATCGATCGTATCGGAGCATTTGACGTGCAAGCTTTTCCGCAGGGCTATGGCGAAGAGAACGATTTCTGTCAGCGCGCCTGTGCTGCGGGCTATCGACACTTGATTGCCGGCAACGTACTGGTGCGGCACGCACGCAGCCGCAGTTTCGGTCATGAGCGTCGCGTTGCACTCGGCCATGCGGGGATGCAAATATTGCGTCAACGTTGGCCGCACTACGAAGCCGACATTGGCGCGACACTGTTTTCATTCGAGCGTCGCGTGCTTGATTGGCGCGTGCGTCGGATTTATGCCGATGCGCCGACCCATGTTCCGAGGCCGCGCACGCTGTGCTTCGGATTTGAACGCGACCCCACTCTGGCGAGCGGTTACGATACGCTGATGTTGAAACCGTCAAATGCCGGATGGGCGTTGAACAGTCCCGACCATAACGCGCTGGAAATTGCCGACCTGCTGGATGCGCCAACGATATCCCGCTGGTTGCAGCGCCACGCCATCGATCTGGTAGTGATTCACGAGTCGGTCGGCGATACGACGGCTGGGATTCTGGATACTCAGTCAAAACGACTTGGCATTGCCTGCTTGACCTCTGCTGAGACGCGAGGCTCTTCGCTGGAAGCATGCGTCGATCAGTATGCGCATCAACGCAGCTTTGCGGGCTCCAAAGCATGAGTCGCCGCTACTCGCGAGCATTGATCACCGGCATCAATGGTCAGGATGGCGCCTGGCTCGCAGCGCATCTACTCGGTGATGGTGTGGAAGTATTCGGTACCCATCGTCCGGCCAGTGCGGCGGGTGGATGGAGACTGCAGGAACTCGGTATTGAACATCATCGCAATCTGCACATGCTTGCACTCGATCCGGGCAATGTCGTGGCATGTCGTGGATTGCTGAGTGATGTTGAACCACAAGCAATCTTCCATCTGGCTGGACAATCTCGTGTTGCTGATTCGTTTCGTGATCCGTTGGGCAGCATTCAAGCAAACGGTATCGGCACACTCAATCTGCTCGAAGCAATGCGTCGTCATTCGCCGGATGCACATTTTGTCCTAGCAGCGAGCGCCGAGATTTTCGGCAACGCCGTCAATGCACCCCAGGATGAACACACGCCGATCCGCGCTTCCACTCCATACGGCGTGTCCAAACTGCTGGCTCACTCAGCCATGGGAAGTTGGCGCGCAAGCTTTGGACTCGCCGCGAGCAGTGCGATTCTGTTCAACCATGAATCCGAACTGCGGGATGAGGCCTTTGTTACCCGAAAAATTACTCAGGGCGTCGCTCGCATCCTCGTCGGCAAGCAGCAGGAATTGTCTCTGGGCAACCTCGATGCACAGAGGGATTTCGGCTACGCACCGGAATACATGAGCGCCATGGCAAAAATCGCAGATCGCGATTGCGGCGATGATTTTGTACTCGCAACCGGTCGTGCCGCGAGCGTTCGCGAGTTCGCCACATCGGCGTTTGCCGCAATCGGCATGCCGATCGACTGGCAAGGTGCAGGTAGCGAAGAAGTTGCACTCGAAACCAGCAGCGGCAAGATTCGAGTTCGTGTGGATAGCAAACTTCTGCGCCCGGTTGATGCACCGTTGTTGGTTGGAAACGCAGAAAAAGCACGCGAGCACCTGGGTTTCAACCCGCAGGTTGATTTGATCGAATTGACCCGACGCATGGTCGAGGCGGACTTGCAGCGCGAGCGCAAACCCTGATGCGGGTGATTTTCAATGTTGATGCGATCAGCGCACCTTTGACTGGCATCGGTCGCTACGCGCTTGAATTGGCCAAGGGCTTGGCTGAGCACGAGGCGATCGACGAGCTGCGTTTATATTCGGCAGTGCGCTGGGTGGAAGATCCCGCCGAAGCCTTGTCGTCGAATCGCGTGTTCGCCAGCCTGCGCAAAAACCTGCCATTCAAAACCCGTGCACTCGAACTCTATTCGACCGTGCGCAACGTTTTGTTTCGCGCGCACACGAGAAAGCTTCAGGGTTTTCTGCTGCACACGCCCAATTACATCCTGATGCCTTTTGATGGTCCGACAGTCACCACGGTGCATGATTTGTCTGCCTTCAATTTTCCCGAAACGCATCCACCAGAGCGGGTGCGTTTTCTCGAGCGCCATTTGCCGCGAACCCTTGAACGCGCCGATCGCGTGTTGACCGATTCGCAGTTCATTGCCGACGAAATCCATGAAAAATTGGGCGTCTCCCGAGACAAGCTGCGCGTGGTCGCACTGGGTGTGGATCCGAGCTACCACCCACGCGAGCCCGAGGCGTTGTCAGCGGCCATGCAGCGGCATGGCCTCGTTGCCGGTGGGTACTTGCTGGTTGTTGCCACCCAGGAGCCGCGCAAGAACCTGATCCGCCTCGCCCATGCCTACGCCGCACTGCCCGCGCGCTTGCGCCAGCGCCATCCGCTGATCATCGTTGGCGCGCGCGGCTGGCTCAACGCCGATCTTGAGCGTGTACTTGCACCTCTGGAAGCGGCCGGTTCGAGTCGTCGCCTTGGCTATGTCAGCGAAGCCGACTTGCCACTGATCTACGCTGGCGCCAAAGCGTTTGCTTTCCCTTCGCTATACGAAGGATTTGGTCTGCCTGTGCTCGAAGCGATGGCCAGCGGAATTCCGGTGCTGACATCCAACGTGTCGTCGCTGCCTGAAATCTGCGCCGACATTTCGTTATGTGTCGATCCTCGCGATGACTCGAAGCTTCGTGATGGATTAACACGCTTGCTCGAGGATGAGAGCTGGCGAACCGCCAGCGCCAAGGCCGGGCTGGATCATGCTGCACACTTTCCATGGTCGCGCTGCGTCGATGAAACCGTTTCGGTTTACAGGGAAATCGAGACCGCTGTGGTGTGAGGCGACACGCAGGGCGTCAACAAACGAGGAGCGAACATCAGTTCACTCCCCGGCCCTGAGATCCGGCTTTCGATCAGGCCGTCAAATCCTTGATCGTCGTGCTTGACCCATTGGTCTTGACGCTGTTGATACCGGTTTCGCGCGACGCCTCGGAGGCATACATCTGACTACTGCCGATTACTTGATGATTGGCAGCCTTCAGATTGAAAAAAGCTTTGTCGTTGGACGCGGTCTTTCGCTCGTAACTCTCATCACTGGCGCAATTTGTCCGCACCGATCGAATGCCACCTTCGGCGGCGGCGCGTGAGGAATACATCTGACTGGTCAGAATCGTTTCCGCGTTTCCGGCTTTGAGAACGAAGCGAAAGTGGTCATCGCTGCTCTTGCTGAGTTCAAACCAACCTGCCATCGGAATGCTCCTTAAACGGGGGAGGGAATCACCGCCATACTCAATCGAGTCCATCGCGGCGGTTTTCTTGATACCACAGCGTTGCCTGTTTCGCATTTAATCGCCCGCAAGCGTGACCAATTTTTACTCGATCACGACGACAAGCAGAAAAAAGCCCAGGCATGCCCGGGCTTTTTCCGCTAAACAATTTCACAGCTGCCTAAGGAATCAGCAACTCAAATCCATCGACGAAAATCTCGTCCGAGCTGGAGCAGCCTTGGACTTTGACATCATCGATATTCCAGCCGACTGCACTAGCGGAGGAATCACTTCCAAAACGGAAGCGGAATTTCGCGTCATGGCCTGCGTAAGCGGCGAGATCGACAACGACCCGCTCAAAAGGAACAGCCCCGCACCAAGCTTGCTTTCCAGCAATCGGGTTGCTGTAACTGCTGGAAACCAGGCCCGTGTACGCACCCACCAAAAGCTCGCTACTGGGCACCTGGGTAAACGCGCCGCCGTCAATCGCAACTTCCAAGAGCCCGCCGTCAAAGCACGCTGAGGAGCCGCTATTTT
>JBBSVJ010000087.1:0-13388 GCA_038233665.1 Lysobacterales bacterium | reverse complement strand
TCGCCCAGGCCAAGCGCTGGCGCAAGATGCTCGGGGGCGGCATGCGTCAATCCGGCATCCTTGCCGCCGCCGGACTGCACGCGCTCGATCATCATGTTGAGCGGCTGAGCGAGGATCATGCCCGCGCTCAAGCGCTCGCGGAAGGTCTAGGCACCATCAAGGCGCTCAAGATCCAGGCATGTCATACCAACATGGTCTTCATTAATGTGCCCTCGGCGCATCTGCGCGAACTTGACCAGCATTTGAAGGACAACCATGTGCGCGCAAGTATCGGCTATCTGCCGAGCGTGCGACTGGTCACCCATCTGGACATCAACGATGCCGCAATTGATCGCGCGATTGAGGTATTCGCTCGCTTCTTTGCCTGACCAGCTCGGACCATTCGTGAATGGTCCGAGCTGGTGCAATCAAACCGGTTTCATCAAGCTCGCAAAATCGACGCGCTTGATCAGTCGCGCATCACCCATCTGCTTGCCCTGTACGTAGTCGACACCGGCTTCGCGAAGCACGTTCAAGCTTTCCTCATCATCGACCTCACCGGCGATCACGCGCATCTGCAGCGAGTGCGCGAGTGCACTGATTGAGCGCACCACCTCGCGGTCATGCGCCTGTTCCAGAACCCGTTGAACCACACTGCGATCGATACGCACAAAATCACCCGGAACGCGCTGCGACTGAAGCAGCGGCATCAAGCCACCCTCGACATCAACGCCGTTGAGAACAAAGCGGCAACCGATGGCGTGCAAGCGCGTGATGAAGTGCAGCGCAGCCGGCAGATGGGCCAGCTCGGGATGGTCGCGAATCTCGAAAATCAGGCGATCGGCCGGTACGCCATGGCTGACGATTGATTTTTCAATCGATTCCAGTGACTCCGGATCGGCCAGGGTGGCCGGTGACAAGCGCACGATCAAACCCAGCGGGGTAGAACGGTTTTGTGCATTGGCCAATTGCATGAGCAAGCTGTTGACCGCCCACAAGTCAATGCGCTGGACCATGCCGACCCGCTCAGCCAAGGGAATGAAAGCGCGCGGCAGGATCAACTGTCCGTCCTTGCCGACCATGCGCAGTTGCACGACAAACAATGGATCCTCGATATTTCGTCCGAGTTGCCAACCAATGCTCGGAGGAATTCGCGCCGGTGCGATCGGCAGATTCGCAGTTGCCACCACAGGTTGTATCAGGATCACGAAGCGCGCTTGCTCGAGCGCCAGGCGCAATCGCTCGCTCGGTCCACTGACCGCCGTCGCCACTACCGAGGTATCGGCAACGGCCTCAATCGTCTCGACCGAATCCGGCGTCCTGACGGGCTCGCTGGTTGCCAAGGTCGCTGCGCGGGCTCGCTCCAGTGCATCATCGGCGGTGCTCGTGCGTGGGCTCAGCAACTCCGCGCCGATTCGTGCATGGATACGATGCGGCACATCGCCGACGTGGTATTCACGCTCGGCAAGCAAACGCTTGAAGCTGTCAACCAGCACATCGATGTTGTCAACTTGTACCTGGGCTAGCAACAGCAGAAAGCTGTCTCCCTCGCCGCGAGCAAGCACATCGCCTTCGCGCAGACGATGCGCGAGTGCATGTGCGACGGTGCGCAGCAATTCATCACCGCGCGGCGGCGAGTCTTCGCCATCGCGATCGATTTCGACATGAATCAGGGCGGAGTAGCCGCCACGATCGCGTAGCCGCGCCAGCTCTCCAACCAGGCGTTGGCGCAGATGCCTCGCGTTGGGCAAGCCGGTCAGTGGATCGTGGCTGAGTTCCCAGCGCAAACGCTCGGCGGTTCGCCGCTCGGCTATATCGCGAAAGACCACCACGGCGCCGGGCGCGCGCCGATTCGCCGACAGTGGCAACACGGTGTATTCAACCGGAACGCCACTGCCATCACGGCGACGGAACATGGTTTCGATCTGATGGACAGGCACGCCATCGTTGTAGGCGCGACTCAAAGGCGAGCTGCGGGGAGATTCCTGCGGGTGAACGGCGGCCTGGGCGATCAGTCCGACCAGATCCGTGTCATCCGCGTAGCCGAGCAGACGCAAACCGGTCGGATTGACGAAACTGATGCGGCCATCGCCATCGACGCCGAACACACCATCGCCGACCGACCCGAGAATGCCATCGAGCTGCTCGCGTTCGATCTGCGCCGAGCGACGCATCTCGACCGTACGCGCCAGCGTGTTGATGCGAGCGAGAAACAGCTCGCGCGCCTCGTTCTTGAACATGCATTCGCTGGCCCCGGCTTGCAGGCAGCGGCGGATGATGTCCTCGCGGTAACTGCCGGTGATCACCGCCAGGATCGGTGGATCCTCAATCTCGCTGAGGCGCTTGCACAACTCGTCGCCACTGCCATCGGGCAAAAAATAGTCAACGACCACGAGGTCGTAGCGATTTTCCTCGGCAAGCTTGTCCGCCTCGGCGATCGTGCCGGCGACATCGACCGCGTAGCCATTGCGCTCGAGCAGATCGCTGTAGGCCTGGCAGACACTTCGCGAGTCATCGACAAACAGAATGCGCACCCGCTCGATTGAATCCGCCGGCGTTGCAGCGCCGGAAAACTCCTCGGGCGCCAGTTCGATCACCGTGCTGGGTATGCGGCTGAACTGCGACCACAGCAGCAAACGGCCGCGCAAGCTGGCATCGGCCCAATGGCGCACCTCGGCGGTTTCTTCGTGCGCCATCAACAGCGTCGGTGGCGCTCCCGGGGCGTCACGAGTGAATTCGAGCAGTGCTTGAAACTCGCGAGTCGGCCTGGCCGGCGCACCGATGATGGCCAAAGCGTAGGGCGGATCGCCGCCGGCTGAACTGCCGAGTCGACGCAGATGATCAAGCGCCTCCAGGTAATTGCCGATTTCGGCGCGCACCGGAAGCGCTGCGGCGGCCAAGGTGCGGCGCAACAGATGGTTCAAAGTGGTCGATCGCTCGACTAGCAGAATTCCGCTCAAGAGGGCCTCGACAGCAAACCAGGATAAGGATTGTATTGCTTCAACCTAGACGGTACACCCGCTGCTCTTCCGTGGTTCAAGGCCGAGGAAATCGTCGCTGGCATTCCGTTACTTTCCAAGCACTGCAAACTCCTCCAGCGTGTTTGCACACCCGGCGATTCGATCTTCACAGCGTTCGCCGCCGCATTGACGCTCCCGATGCGACGCCGCGTCATAAGACCAGTACACGTTTCGCTTTGCAAGGCCGCGACCTGCAACAAGGGGGCAGAATGCCGCGCAGCTTCGGTGTGCTCCCGAGTTTCATTACACTGTTGGCAATCCACACCTCGAGCACGCCATGACCTTTCCGCACACCCGCATGCGCCGCATGCGCCGCGACGCGTTTTCGCGAGCGCTGATGCGTGAGACCATCCTCCAACCCAGCGACCTGATCATGGTTGCCTTTGTGATCGAGGGGCAACAGAGGCGCGAGGCAGTGGCCTCAATGCCGGGAGTCGAGCGTTTGTCGATCGATCATCTGCTTGAACTTGCCGATCAATGCGTTGCGCTCGGCATTCCGGCGCTGGCCCTGTTTCCATCGGTTGATATTGGGTGCAAAAGCCTTGATGCCGCTGAAGCCTGGAACGCTCAAGGGCTGTTCCAGCGGGCCGCGCGCGCGCTCAAGCTACGTCATCCACAACTCGGCCTGATCGGCGATGTCGCCCTCGATCCGTACACCACGCATGGTCAGGATGGCCTCATCGATGATTCGGGCTATGTGCTTAACGATGTCACCATCGACGCTTTGATTCGCATGGCCCTGGCCCAGGCGGAGGCCGGTTTCGACATCGTTGCGCCCTCGGACATGATGGACGGACGTATCGGCGCCATCCGTGCGGCACTCGAAAACGCCGGTTTCGTCCACACGCGAATACTCAGCTACTCGGCAAAATATGCCTCGGCCTTTTACGGCCCGTTCCGCGATGCAGTGGGCTCCTCCGCCACCCTTGGCAAAGGCGACAAACACACCTACCAGATGGATGTCGGCAACAGCGATGAGGCCTTGCGCGAGGTTGAACTTGATATCGCGGAAGGTGCCGACATGGTCATGATCAAGCCCGGCCTTCCGTATCTGGACATTGTGCGGCGGGTCAAGGATCGCTTCGGCATGCCGACCTTTGTCTATCAAGTCAGTGGTGAATACGCGATGCTCAAAGCCGCAGCACAGAACGGCTGGCTTGACGAGCGTGCGGTAGTGCTTGAATCGCTGACCGCGATGAAACGCGCGGGCGCCGATGCCATTCTCAGCTATTACGCCATTGATGCTGCGCGCTGGTTGCGCGCAGACTCAAGGCCTTGATCACCTCGATACATCGAGGCGATTTGCCAGCAAACCTTCGGAGTCATTCATGCAAACCATCGAAGAGGAATCCAAACCATTGAGCAGCCCACAAGATGGCCCTGGCGTGTACGCCGTATTCGGACAACCGATTTCACATTCGTTGTCGCCGAGAATCCACGCCGCATTTTCTCGACAACTCTCGATCGCGTTGGACTATCAACCGATTGAGGCCTCGGCCGATGATTTTGTCGGCGCGCTGGCGGCGTTTGCCGCGCGCGGTGGTTGCGGCGCGAATGTAACCTTGCCACTCAAGCAGCACGCGGCGCGACTGTGCCTGTCGGTCAGTGAGCGTGCGCGCCGCGCCGACAGCGTCAATACGCTGGTGCGCCATGGCGAGGGCTGGCATGGCGAAAGTACCGACGGTGCCGGCCTGATCCGGGATATCACCGGACGTCATCACCTTTACGTGCGTGGCCGGCGAACCTTGTTGCTAGGCGCAGGTGGTGCTGCGCGTGCCGTGGCTTTCGCCCTGCTGGATGCCGGTGTTTCGGAGTTGACCATTGCCAACCGCACGCCGGAGCATGCCAACTCGCTGGCCGATGCGATTGGCGAACCCGGGCGCGTCAACACCCGTTACTGGAACGATCTGGGTAACTGGGGCGGATTCGATCTGGTGGTCAACGCCACGTCGGCCGGACATAGCAATGTATCGCTGGCGCTGCCCTCCTCGCTGCTCGCTTCGCGCGCCGTGTGTTACGACCTGTCCTATGGCAAGGCCTCATTCGGATTTCTTGCCTGGGCGCGCAGTGTGGGCGCCGAACACGCGCTTGATGGTCTTGGCATGCTCGTCGAACAAGCCGCCGAGGCGTTCGAAATCTGGCATGGCAAGCGCCCGGAAACCGATTCGATTTATGCCGAGTTGCGTGCCTACCTTCCCGGCGACGCCGAGGATTGAGAGCATGTTTGCGTGTCGGAGTGGCTGCGGTGCGTGTTGTATTGCGCCCTCGATCTCGTCGGCGATTCCCGGCATGCCGAACGGAAAGCCGGCCGGGGTTCGCTGCATCCAGTTGACCAGCGACAATGCCTGCGCGATCTTCGGTCGCGTGGAGCGACCAGCGGTTTGCCGTCAGCTTCGACCAAGTGCAGAAATGTGCGGTAGCAATGCTGCTGAAGCGATGAGGAACTTGCAGCAACTCGAACAGATGACATCGCCAAGTTGAGTGATGTTTTCAGATCGTTACCGGTGTCAGGATCAATAGATAGATTGCAACAATGCCCCAACCAATATTGATCACGCTGAATCCAGCCAGCGCAAACGAATACACCGCACTGAGAGTTCTCCAGTTCAAGTCGTTTTCGCGGATCCGATCCAGCGCGGTGATGATGAGACCGATCAAGCCTGCGCCGAACCACCACGGCTGAACAAGCAGAAACCGTCGGGTTACTGCTGGCAAACTTGCCAGATCGCGCATGTCGAACAGTTTGGAAAATACCAGCCAGCAAACCACGCTGAAGACCACCGCCGTGAGCGGCGAAAGCATCGTGAAGAATCGACCGAAATCAGTGGCGCGCAGAGCAGACACGCCTCAACTGTCGTTGCCGGTCAGGTAGCGATTTTTCAATTTCACGTAGTGCTTGGCCGAGTAGTAGAGCTTCTCGATTTCAGCTTCGCTGAGCACGCGAACGAAGCGTGCCGGGTTGCCCAGCCAAAGCTCACCTTCACCGACAACCTTGCCCGGGCCGACAATCGATCCGGCACCCACCATGCTGTGCTTCTTGACCAAGGCACCGTCGAGTACGGTCGCGTTCATGCCAACCAGGCAGGCCTCCTGAATCGAGCAGGCGTGGATGACCGCGCCATGGCCGATGGTCACATCGGCACCGATCAGCAATGGGAACCCACCCATCGTGTATTGGCCATCATGGGTCACATGGAGTACGGCACCATCCTGGATATTGCTGCGTGCTCCAATCCGAATCCGATGGACGTCTCCGCGGACCACCGCACACGGCCAGATCGAGGCATCCTCTTCCAGCTCGACATCGCCGATCACCACCGCATCGGGATCGACATAGGCATTCAGGCCCAGCCTCGCAACCATTCCGTTGTAGGGACGAATCGACATGGTGAGATTCCGCGAATGTGAAAACACAACGCTAGCATGCCCTGCGCAGAACAAGCCGAAGTGCATTCGAGCGTTCAGGGTGCCCTCAGTGCGATGAACGGGCATGCGCAGCCATGAGCGTTAGACTAGCCCGATGAATAATCCCGAAGTGATTGACCTCAATGCCTTGCTCGGCCGGCAAAAAGACGCTTGGCAAGCCAACCCGCCGACTCCGGCGCAACGCCTGCGTGATCTCGGAGCGTTGCGTGAAGTGTTCAAACGTCGCTTCAACGAATTGACCGAGGCGATGAGCGAGGATTTCGGCCGCCGCTCGACGCATGAAAGTCTGCTCACCGACGGGATGACCGTGTTTCACGAGATCGACCATATGCGCAAGCATCTCGCGCGCTGGTCGCGCTCGCGACATCGCATGGCAGATGCCTTGTTCTGGCCGGCGCGCACGGAGATCCAATATCGCGCGCTCGGAGTAGTCGGCGTTATTTCGCCTTGGAACTACCCGGTCAATCTGGCCCTGATTCCGCTGGTTTCGGCGATCGCCGCCGGCAACCATGTGATGCTGAAGCCCTCCGAACATACGCCGCGTACGTCGGAATTGTTGCGCGATCTGCTGGCTGAGGTTTTTCCGCCCGAACGTGTCAGCACGGTGCTCGGCGGGCCTGAGGTTGCTGCGCACTTCGCCGCTCTGCCGTTTGACCATCTGTTTTTCACCGGCTCAACCGAGGTTGGACGTAAAGTCATGGCCGCCGCAGCACCCAACCTGACCCCGGTGACGCTTGAACTTGGTGGCAAGTCACCAGCCATCGTCGCCGTTGGTTATCCGATCGAGAAGGCGGCCCAGCGAATCGCCGCGGGCAAACTGCTGAATGCGGGTCAGACCTGCATCGCGCCCGATTATGTGCTTGTACCGAATGATCAGCGGCACGCCTTTGTCGAGGCATTGCGCGCCTATGTCACGCGGCACTATCCCGCCTTGAAGACGACGCCCGACTACAGCAGCATCATTCATGATGGTCACTATCAACGTTTGCATGGACTTGTGGAGGAAGCGCGCAACAGCGCGGCTGAAATCATCACGCTTCCGGATGCGTCGGCGCATGATCACGAACATCGCGTGTTCGCCCCAACCGTTATTCTTGATCCGGATCCGTCCTTGCGCGTCATGCAGGAAGAGATATTCGGGCCGATCCTGCCGGTAATCGGCTATTCGCGCATCGAGGATGCGATCGACTTCGTCAATGCGCGGCCACGTCCACTGGCGCTCTATCACTTCGACCACGACCGCAAACGAACCCGTCAGGTGTTGCGCTCGACGCTGGCCGGCGGCGTCACCGTGAACGATTGTGTTCTGCATATCGCTCAGAGCGAGCTGCCATTTGGCGGAGTGGGACCCTCCGGCATGGGCCACTATCATGGCCATACCGGTTTTCTGACCTTTTCAAAGCAAATGCCGGTGTTGTATCAGGCGCGCTGGTCATCGATGGCTTTGCTGCGACCGCCCTACGCCAAGCTCGCGGATTTTGTCACGCGCTTGCTGACGCGCTGACCCAAGAACGGTTCAGGCCGGGGTCGCTATGCTTTCAATCCATTGATTTCGCGTGTCTGGCGTCAAGCTTGCATCGTCAGCTGATTGCGCCACCGCGCCTGTGCAGTGAACCTTATGAAAACCAAATCCGAATACATTCCGGCTCGCCGCAACGCGCCCGAGACCGACGACAGTCTGGCCACGCGGATCAGTCGACATCTGCTTGATCTGCTCGGCAAAGTGCCGAGCACGGAAGAGACACGCGGAAAAAATACCGAGGCACGCGTGCAGGCGCTGACCAAGGCCGCGTCGAACAAGGCGGCGCTTGCCGCCGGCACCCTGGCCTTGCCGCCAGGTCCGCTTGGCTGGCTGACCATCGTTCCGGAGCTGGTTGCCATCTGGCGTATTCAGGCCCAATTGGTCGCCGATATTTCGGGCGCCTATGGGGTCAGTGCGCGACTCAATCGAGAGCAAATGATGTACTGCCTGTTCCGCCATGCCGCCGCCCAGGCCGTGCGAGATCTCGTCGTGCAGGTGGGCGGACGCCTGATTGCACAGGATGTGCCGATTCGCGTCATCGAACGCGTTGCCCAAGCGATCGGCGTCCGCGTGACCAAGCGCATCGTCGGCGGTGGCATCTCGCGCTGGCTGCCGCTGATCGGCGCGATGGGTGTTGGCGCTTACGCCTGGTACGACACCCGCCAAGTTGCATATACCGCGATTCGTCTATTCGGAGGCGGGCCGAGTACGGTCGATGCCGTGCTCGCGGCGATGGACGAGGACGATGCGCGAGCGGAAAGAGCCATCGCCAGCGACAAGCGCGATGCGGCAGCCTAGTGGTATAGCTGCGCCGTGACAGCGGGCCAAGCCGGAATCGCCCACGGCTTCTAACTATCCGAGAAAGCAAGCCCGAAACCCCAAAATAATCGGTTGACCCGGTCGGTCAGACACAATAGCTTGTGTCCCGTCGGTGCCCGCTTCCTCAACATTTTGTGTTGTCGAGGCCGGGTTAAAAGGGAATCCGGTGCGAATCCGGAGCTGCCCCGCAGCGGTAAGTGGAAACGAGTTCCATCCAGTGCACTGGGCGCAAGCCTGGGAAGCCATGGGACGAGGTGGATCGCAAGATCCGAATCCGCGAGCCCGAAAACCTGCCGACACATCGGGGCCTTGCTGGCCGCGCGTCGCGTCTCCTGAGACGCTGAGCGTGGAGTCTCGCAAACCCGATGCAGGTGGCCGCTTCCGCGGGGAAGCGCGTTGCAGGATCGATGCGTTTATCGATTCGGTGACGATTCCCGTGGAGCGGTACCGATCATTCCTGCGCTCGGGAGCAGGTCATCGGCAACGCATGGGAGATCGTCATGCATCCTTTTGATTCAGGCGCGCAAGACGCCCAGGAATCCGCTTCACCAACGTCCAGCGAAAACATCATGAATGCAACAACTGCCGCCGCCGCGGTGCAGCCATCTGTCGCGCTTCGATCGGCAGCTGAAGCCTTTGCCTTGACCGCACCGCACAGTCCTACCCAGATGCGTGTGACCAAGCGCAATGGCAGCAGCGAAAGTGTTGATCTAAGCAAGATCGTGCGTGCGGTGACGCGCAGCGCGGAAGATCTGCACGGCGTCGATCCGATGCGTGTCGCGCTGAAAACCATCGGTGGGATATTTGACGGTGCGACCACGCGCGAGCTTGATGAATTGTCGATCCGCACTGCCGCCGCGCTGACTGCTGAGGAGCCTGAGTACGGCTTTCTCGCCGCGCGACTGCTGTCCTCATTCATCGACAAGGAAGTATCAGGTCAGGAGATCCAATCGTTCTCGCAATCCGTTGCGCGCGGTGCGGACCTCGGCATCATCAACGATCGCTTGCGCGATTTCGTCGCCCTCAACGCACGCAAGCTCAACGATACGATCGACCCCGTTGCCTCAAGGCGTTTTGAATATTTCGGCCTGCGCACGGTGTACGACCGCTACCTTTTGCGTCACCCCGAGCAACGCAAGGTTACCGAAACGCCGCAGTATTTTTTCATGCGCGTGGCCTGCGCGCTGGGCGGCAACAGCCTGTCCGAAACTCTTGATTTGTACCGCTTGCTGTCCACGCTCGAATACATTCCAAGTTCGCCATCATTGTTCAACGCCGGCACTACGCACGAGCAATTATCCTCGTGCTTCCTGCTCGACTCGCCGCTTGATTCGCTGGAAAGCATTTACGACAAATACGCCGACGTCGCCAAGCTCAGCAAATACGCTGGTGGCATCGGACTTTCGTATTCTCGCGTGCGTTCGCGTGGCTCTCTGATCAAGGGCACCAACGGCCATTCCAACGGATTGGTGCCGTGGCTGAAAACCCTCGACGCCTCGGTCGCGGCGGTCAACCAAGGCGGCAAGCGCAAGGGCGCGGCCTGTGTCTATCTGGAAACCTGGCATGCCGATATCGAGGAGTTTCTCGAACTGCGCGACAACACCGGCGACGATTCGCGGCGCACGCATAATCTCAATCTGGCCAACTGGATTCCCGATGAATTCATGCGCCGTGTAGAGGCCGACGGCGAGTGGTCGCTGTTCGATCCGAAGCGCGTGCCGGAACTCGTTGATCGGTGGGGCGAGGAATTTGATCGCATCTATCACCAGGCCGAGGCTGATGGCCTTGCTGCAAGCACGATCAAGGCGCGCGAACTCTACTCACGCATGTTGCGCACGCTGGCACAGACCGGCAACGGCTGGATGACCTTCAAGGATCGCTGCAACGCAACCTCGAACCAGACCGCGCAGGCAGAAAACGTCATCCATCTTTCCAACCTGTGTACCGAGATTCTCGAAGTCACCTCCGATACCGAAACGGCGGTATGCAATCTCGGTTCGATCAATCTGTCGCGCCATGTCAGCGACGGCGCATTTGATTTTGACAAGCTTTCAAATACGGTTGCGATTGCCGTGCGTCAGCTCGATCGGGTGATCGATCTGAATTTCTATCCGATCGACACAGCGGCTGCCGCAAACCGCAAATGGCGCCCGGTTGGTCTGGGTGTAATGGGACTGCAGGATGTGTTCTTCCAATTGCGCCTGGCTTTCGATTCGAAGGAAGCGGGGCAGCTGTCGGCGCAAATCGCCGAGCACATCTATTTCCATGCCTTGAGCCAATCCTGCGATCTCGCCGACGAGCTTGGCGCGCATCCAGGCTTTGCCGAAACGCGCGCGGCCAAAGGTGATCTGCAATTCGATCATTGGCCGCAGTCGACGCAGACGATTGCGCTGCAACGCTGGGGTGAGTTGCGCGAGCGAATCAAATCGCGTGGACTGCGCAATTCACTGTTGATCGCGATCGCGCCGACCGCGACGATCGCTTCGATTGCCGGCTGTTATGAATGCATCGAGCCGCAGGTATCGAACCTGTTCAAGCGCGAGACGCTTTCAGGTGATTTCCTCGTCATCAACCGCTATCTCGTAGAAGAACTCAAGACACTCGGCCTGTGGACGGAAAACGTGCGTGATGCGATCAAGCTGGCGGAGGGATCTATCCAGCGCATCGAGGCGATTCCAGAACGTCTTCGCACCATCTATCGCACAGTCTGGGAACTCCCACAGAAAGCCTTGATCGATCACGCCGCCGAACGCGGTGCCTACATCGATCAAAGCCAGTCGCTCAACCTGTTTCAGGAAAATCCGAATATCGGCCGCTTGTCGTCGATGTACATGTACGCGTGGAAAGTCGGCATCAAGACGACTTACTACCTGCGCTCGCGACCCGCAACACGGATTGCCAAGACAACGATTGGCGCGGTCGCGACGCAAACGCCGGTGCCGGTTGCGCCTTCAGCGATGGATGCCAACAGCGCCGTGGTTTGTTCGCTGGAAAATCCGGAGTACTGCGAGTCGTGTCAGTGACCGAATCTGTTTAGCGAAAAAGGCGTCGCGGCTGAAGCTGCTCCCACAGAATTTTTCACAGACTATTCGCGAGTTGTCGCTTTGATGTTTGCGAGGGACTTCAGTCCAGGCGCTACTTGACCAGTCGATCAAGACCGGTCACCCAAGAAAAAAGAGAGAAACGATCAATGTCCGCACAACCCCCCTTCAAGAAACAACATCTCCTCGACCCTGGTTTCGAATTGACCTTGCGGCCAATGCGCTATCCGGAGTTTTACGAGATGTACCGGGCGGCGATCCGCAACACCTGGACGGTTGAAGAAGTCGACTTTGCACCGGATGTCAATGATCTGAAATCGAAGATGTCGCCGGCCGAGCGGCATCTGATTCATCGCCTGATCGCGTTCTTCGCGACCGGTGATTCGATCGTCTCGAACAATCTTGTGCTCAACCTCTACACGCATATCAATGCGCCCGAAGCGCGCATGTATCTGTCGCGCCAGCTTTATGAGGAAGCACTCCATGTGCAGTTCTATCTGACCCTTCTCGATACCTATCTGCCCGATCCGGACGAACGCAACAAGGCGTTTGCCGCGATAGAAAATATTCCCTCGATTCGACGCAAGGCCGAGTTCTGTTTCAAATGGATTGATTCAATCCAGCAGATCAAAAGGGTCGAGACGCGCGATCAGCGCCGCCAATTCCTGCTCAACCTGATCTGCTTCGCCGCCTGCATCGAAGGCTTGTTCTTCTTCGCCGCATTTGCCTATGTGTACTTTCTGCGTTCGCGCGGTCTGCTGCATGGTTTGGCGTCAGGCACCAATTGGGTGTTTCGCGACGAGAGCTGCCACATGGCATTCGCGTTCGAGACTATCCGCACCGTGCGTGAAGAGGAGCCCGATCTGTTCGATGCCGAGATGCAAGCCCAGGTTGTCGATATGCTCGAAGAAGCGATCCAGTGCGAAACGGCGTTCGCCGATGATGTCCTCGGTGGCGGTGTCGCTGGCATCTCGCCCAAGGAGATGCGCCAGTATCTGGAATACTGCGCCGACCAGCGCTTTGCCCAGCTTGGCATGCCGCGTCATTACGGTGCGCGCAATCCGTTCGACTTCATGCAGCTGCAGGATGTGCAGGAAGTGACCAACTTCTTCGAACGTCGTGTTTCCGCCTATCAGGTGGGCGTGCAAGGCGAGGTCGGGTTCGACGAAGCGTTCTAGGCGATTGGCAATCGAACAGGACTAAGCTTGACTCCATGCTGGCTGATCCACTTCGCGAATTCATCGAACGCCACGAACGCCTGTTCGTATTGACCGGCGCGGGTTGCAGCACCGATTCGGGTATTCCGGATTATCGTGATGCCAATGGCGCATGGAAGCGTCAGCCGCCGGTCACCTTGCAAGCCTTCCTCGCGGATACGATCACGCGCAAGCGATACTGGGCGCGCAGCATGCTCGGCTGGCCACGCTTCGGCCACGCGCCACCGAATGACGTACACCGTGCTCTAGCCAGCCTCGAAGCGCGTGGAAAAGTCGAATTGCTGCTGACCCAGAATGTTGATCGTCTGCACCAGGCAGCTGGCAGTCGCAATGTGATCGATCTGCACGGTCGCTTGGATGTCGT
>JBBSVJ010000086.1:0-13399 GCA_038233665.1 Lysobacterales bacterium | reverse complement strand
TTGGTCCCGCTGAACTAGAGCGACCTCAGCCCTTGAGCAGGTCCTTGAGTCCGGCAAATGGATTGCTGGTTGCCGCTGCCGTCTTGTCTTCGGCCGAGGAAGCGCTGCCGCCGACATGATCGATGTAGCGTGAGTGCTCGTTGTCGTGGCAATACACGCAGAGGAGCTCCCAGTTGCTGCCATCGGCGGGATTGAAATCATGATCGTGATTTCGATGATGTACGGTCAGTTCCTGCAGATTGCTGCGCGTGAATTCGCGTGCGCACCGGCCGCAGATCCACGGATACATCTTGAGGGCACGCTCGCGGTATCCGGTTTCCCGCTGCGCGGTGGCGCGTCGCGCATCGGCGACGATTCGGTCAAGCTTGTTGATATCCATCGGCGGCCTCGATCAAGAGGCGGAATGGTCGCAGAAATTTGCGCGCCACACTATCGTCCAGCGTTGACGCTCGCGATAAAAAACCCGCTTTGAAAAGACAGGTGGGAGTCCCCGGCGTTGCCATGAACGGCAATCGCCAAGGGACTCGCCTGAAAAACCTTATTCGCCGAATTCGATCGGATCGTCGAGATTCTGGCAGAAATCCTGCTTGCTCGGCTCGCTGGTGCTGCCGTCTGCAAACTTTGCACGCATCCACTGCTCACAGGATTCGTTGTCCGTGCTGTGATCCCAGATCATCGTTTCGCTGTCACCGGCGGCGATTCCACTGCCGACATCGAAATCACCCCATTCGGATTTGTCTTCTGACACCTGCAGTTTGACGATCTTGGAGCTGGTGGCGTTGCTGACAACAAAATGCCATTCATCGGCTGCGTGAGCTTGCACGGCGGCAACGCTGAAGGCCGCGACAACAAGGGCAATGCGAAGGCGAATAGTGATGGACATGAAATACCTCGATGGGAGGAACAATGATTTCCGTCGTTATTGACGGAGGTTCGGCCGACGATTCGCTGTCTGGATTCCGGTTCAGAAATCCTTCGTTTCAAAATCGACGAGCCGCAGCGCTTCATAGCAAGAACAGGGCCAACGCAGCCGCGCTGATTTTCACCCGGTAAATTCGTGCTGTGACTTCCTTCCGGTATTCCAGATGAGCGTCGCAAGCGGCCGATTCTGACAAAACAGAGCGGCCGTACGGCATCCGCCGACACGCCGGCATCCAGAGCGACTTAACGCGATTGAAGTCTCTTGGTTTCGATTGTGCAGACGCATTGCCCGAACCACGGCATGGTCTTGACTGATCGCTACGCCCATAATCAGCGTCCGTATGAAACGCAACAAGGCTTCCGATTTGAGCGCAGGAATTTCTCCAATCGCAGGGTTTGCCAGAACCTGCATACTCTTTGCTGCGCTCGCGTTTTCGACAATCCTGTGGGCGGCCAAGCCGGATAGCCCGGATTCAACCCTGCGCATTGGCGCAGACGAGATTCGCGGTCGTATTGAAGCGCTGCAGTCTCGCACTGACATTGTTGCTTCGGACAAGCAGCTGACCCTGGAAAACCTGCAAGTTGCGCTATCCCGACTGCAAAGCGCGGAGAGTGCTCGCAAGCTCGCAGCGGATTACGCGAAATCGCTCAAGCAGGCACCAGAGAAAATCGCTGAATTGCAGGCCACGTTGGCGCAACCGAATGATCCCAGGGCAAGTGAGGATCAAGATCGTCCGCTGAAAATCGACCCGGCCGCGGCGCAGCTGCGCATGGCGGCATCCCAGATTGGCCTCGTTTCGCTGCGCGCACAGCGACGTGAGCTCGACGAATCGCTGAAGTCGATGTTGACGAGGAAAATCGAGGCGCGTCAGGAGTTGGCTGATCTCCGATCCGAGCTTGAGAAGGGTGCCGCCCCGATTCCTGACGATGCCTCACAGATGCTGCTTGATTCCAGTCAAATAAAGGATGACGCCGTGCGCCAGGATCTTTCCGCGCGCATCGAACGCAACGAACAGGAGATCCTCAGCTTGCCGACGCGCGAAGCGATTGCGCGTGCACAACTGAGCGTATTGGGTCGTCAGTTGGATCAGGCGCTGGTCGACATCTCAACGCTCGGTCGGCGCATGGATGCGCGCGAGCAAGATTCGCTTAACGCCAAGCTTGAGGGCATCAAGGAACTCGTTTCGAGCATGCAAGGTCAACCGACCGCATTGCTGGCAATAGCAAAAGAGACGGAGTCTTTGCGCGAAAAGATGTTTGCCATTGCCAACGAGTTGCGCAAGCTGTGGTCGACCAAGGATAGGCTGCACGGCCAGCTTGAAGAAGTGTCGGACTTGCGCAAGAACGCTGAGCAGATTCTGGCTTTCGGTCGGGTCGGTGATGAGTACGGACGACTTTTGCGTGATGTTTCGAAAAAACTTCCTGTCGAAGTTAAATTGGGCCGACGGATCTCCAAACGTCAGGAAAGTATTGTCGCTGGACGCGTCGAGCGTTTTCGCGCTGAACAACAACTGGCCGCAACCGGCGTCGGTCCAGCGGCGGTGCAGCGCGTGTTGGCGGATATCGATGGGGCTAGCGATCCGAAAGCAGGCGAAGCAATTCAATCACTGCTCAATGGTCGACGTGAAGCGCTGCAGGATTTGATCGAGATCCAGGGGCGCAAGGTTGAAGCGCTGGATGAGCTCAACCAGCTGGAAACCGAATTGCGCGAGCGCAGCGCGAAACTGCGTCTCATGCTGGATCAGCGCTTGCTCTGGCTGCCTAGCGCCGCGCCGGTTTCATGGGGTTGGGGGACGCAAATTGTCAGCGGTGCTTTGAGTCTGTTTTCAAAAGAGCACCGTTCCGAAATTATCCCCGTCATACGCAGCTCGCTCAGCGCACATCCTATTTTCCTCGGGTTCTGGTCTGTATTGGTGCTGGCACTGGCGATCGTGCGTAAACGCCTGCTCGCATCACTCGAACCGCTTGCCAGGCCGATCGGCACACGGGCTGATCGTTTCGGACTGACTTTGTCAGCTTTGTTTGTCACCGTGTTGCTTGCGCTACCAGTGCCAATTGCGTTTGAAGTTCTCGCTCGAATCTTCTTCGATCCCGCCCGCCCAAGTTCTCTACCGAGTGCGATCAGTCGAGGGTTTTTCAACGTGGGGGTTGTTCTCTTCATTCTCGGCTTGTTCCGAAACATGTGTCGTCGTTCGGGGATATTCGCCGGTCATTTTGATTGGCCGCGCGCGAGCGTGCTGAAACTTGGACTCGCGCTGTGGTCGGTAAGTCTTACCTTGATTCCGGCTGCCTGGATTGCTGGTGTTGCGCGGATCAGTGATGAGGCAACGTTCGCCGATGGCATGGGCCGCCTGGGTTTGTTGATCATCTCACTGGCGCTCGCGTTGTTTACCTATCGTGTGTTTCGGCCCAATGGTGGGGCGTTGACGCAAACCTTCAGTCATCGCGGAATTGTTTGGCGGACGCGTTACCTGTGGTTCGGTATTCTGATATCGACGCCATTTCTGCTCGCCGCTGTCGCAATGGCCGGCTACACGGTAAGCGCCAGTGAATTGCAGGGGCGCATGATCACCTCGGCCTGGGTGCTGCTGCTCATCATCATCGCGCTTCAGGTCGCCATGCGCGGCGTGCTAGTCGCGGGGCGTCGCGCTGCCTACAAGCAGGCCGATGCGCGACGCGCGAAATTGCGTGAGGAACAGCATGAGGCCAACGTCAGCGAAAGTATGGGCGAAGGCTCACCGATGGCGCCGGAGCAAGCTGAAATCGATGTGGTCACAATCAGCCAGCAGACGCGTGGCATTTTGCGCGCGGCCGGTCTGGTTTTGCTTGCCATGCTGTTGTGGAAAATCTGGAGTGGCCTGATACCGGCACTCGGTATTTTCAATGATGTGGTGTTGTGGTCGAGTGTCACAACCACCTCAACGGGGCAATTGGTTACGGCAATCACCCTCGGTCATGTGTTGCTGGGAATTGTCTTGTTCGGATTGACCGTGATTGCCGCGCGCAACCTTCCGGGATTCCTCGAAGTGGTCGTTTTGCATCGCTTCGATATCGATCCGGGTACGCGCTACGCTTACACAACAATCACCCGTTACGTGATTCTTGCGGTGGGTCTGGTCTTTGCGTTCAGCCATATTGGTGCGGACTGGTCGAAGTTGCAGTGGATTGTTGCGGCACTTGGTGTTGGTCTGGGCTTTGGTTTGCAGGAAATCGTCGCCAATTTTGTCTCCGGTATCATCATTCTCTTTGAACGCCCGGTGCGGGTTGGCGACCTGATTACAATCAACGACACGATCGGTACGGTGTCGCGTATCCAGATCCGTGCGATCACGATCACCGATCCGGACAATTTCGAGGTCGTGGTTCCGAACAAGGCGTTCATCACCCAATCGGTCAAAAACTGGTCGCTGACCAACGCAGTCACGCGGGTCGTGGTCAAGGTGGGGATCGCCTATGCGAGTGATGTCGCCCAAGCTCAGCAGATCATGCTTGATATCGCCAATAGCAATGAGCTGGTGCTGGAGTCGCCGTCGCCAGTGGTGCTGTTCCTCGGTTTTGGCGAAAGTGCGTTGAATATTGAACTACGCGTTTTCGTCGGCCGCATCGAGCATCGATTGGCAACCTTGCATGCACTGAATACTGCAGTCTTTGAAGCGTACAAGGCCGCCGGAATCGAGATTCCATTCCCACAGCGAGACGTGCACCTGCATGCGGCGTCGCTGGGTCCCGTGGAGATCCGTGAAAGCTTGCCTGACAATACTGATGAGCAACAGCTTGCCGACAAGCCGGCGATCGAATCATCTCAGTGAACCCTCGCAATCACTCAGCTGCTTGCTTCTTCCATTCTCAATAGCAGGAGATTTCGATGAAACCGTTTTTAACTAGTGCATTAGTCGGCATCTTGCTGGCAACGCCCATTGCCGTCAACGCCGCAGGCAAACCCAAGGTCGAGTTCATCAATTCCGAAAAGGCCAAGGCCGCGGGATATCCTTTTTCCCAGGCTGTCCAAGTGGATCACACGCTGTACCTTTCCGGGCAGATTGGAACGGATCCGAAAACCGGCAAGCTTGCCGAAGGCGGTATCAGAGAAGAATCGCGGCAGGCCATGCAGAACATCAAGGATCTCCTGGCCGAACATGACCACTCAATGGCTGACCTCGTCAAATGTACGGTGATGCTTGCCGATATCAAGGAGTGGCCAGCGTTCAACGAAGTCTATCGAGGCTTTTTTGACAAGCGATATCCGGCGCGCAGTGCGTTCGCCGGCAGCGGCCTGGCCCTCGGTGCTCGCGTGGAAGTCGAGTGCATCGCGGTAGTCAGCGATTGAACGTGGCCATCGCTAAGCGCTGGTCTCAGACATCCGGCGCTTTCCACGGATCGTAGCTACCAAACCACCACAGGTGACCCTCGGGGTCGCGACAACTGTAGCCGCGGCCGCCATAGTCGGCATCCTTGATGTCATCGATGATGGTCGCACCGGCGGCTTTTGCCACCGCGTAGTGTTCATCAGGATCACGGACGATGATGCAGCAACACTGGGTCTGGCGGCCGCCGATTGCATCAGGCTGGACCATGCGTTTTCCCCACTGGTCGTCGTTCGCCGTGCTCAACATGATCATGCCATTACCGAAAGTGAGTTGGGCATGGCTGATGCCACCGGCGTCATCCGGATACACCGCGCGTCGAGAAAAACCCAACGCCGTGCACAGCCATTCGATAGCGGCGACCGCGTCTCGATAGCGCAGGGTAGGGATGATGGTGCTGATCGTATTCATGGCGTGGTTGGACATGACAATCTCCCGGATATTCAGTCGTTTATTGGTCGCCTCAAAGCGCGATACTTGAATCAGTTTCGTTGAAACTGCTTGACCCGAGCGGACGGATCAATCTGAAAAGTTCCGTGCAGCGATGCGCGACAATCGTATATCGATAGTCGTCGTCTTGTTGGCCTGAATCAAGGGCAATAGATCACGAAGATCAGCGAGTGACATTCATACGTTAAGTCTGATTGAGACTTTTACAGCGACATCGTACGCCCACCATCGACCGGCACGTTGATGCCGTTGATATATCCGGCTGCCGGTGAGGCCAGGAATGCGATGACGTTGGCGATTTCCTGGGCTTCGGCGAAGCGGCGCAGGGGCACCGTGGCGAGCATGCCCTCGGCGATTTTCTCTTCGCTGTTGCCGGTGGCTTTGGCGCGGTCGGCGAGGATCTGGTCGAGACGTTGGGTGCGCGTGTAGCCGGGTAGCACGTTGTTGACGGTGATGCCGGAAGGCCCGAGTTCGCCGGCCAAGGTCTTCGACCAGCTCGCGACTGCTCCTCGGATCGTGTTGGAGACGCCGAGATTGCGGATCGGTTCCTTCACTGACGTCGAGATCACGTTGACGATGCGACCGTAGCCGCTGCCCTGCATACCCGGAAGAATCGCCTGCAAAATGGTTTGTGCGGCGATCAGATGCAGATTGAACGCGGCCAGGAATTCGTCGGTCGATGCGGCGCTTGCTGCACCGCCCGGTGGGCCGCCGGTATTGTTGACGAAGATGTTGATCGCATCCACGTTCGCCACGGCTTCGACCTTGACGCGCAGCGCGGCACGATCGCTCATGTCGACGGCGATATATCCATGCTTCTGAGCGCTGTTGATGCGCGGCAGTTCGGCAACGACTTGTTCGAGGGTTTCCGCCGAACGGGCGAGCAGGGTGACATCGGCGCCGAGCGCGGCCAGTTCAATTGCGGTTGCGCGACCGATACCCTGCGAGGCGCCGCAGACGAGAGCATGTTTGCCGAGTAGTTCGAGATTCATTGGAGTGCCTTGCGTCAATTGAATTCGAGAGTATCAAAAACCGCGTCTCGATCGAATCAAAAGCGCATCGTTGGCAACTACATCCCGCCTTGTTCTTGACGGCTGTTCTTGACGCCGATATGACTTTCCCATCCGTGGGGTCGTACCTCGTGCATCGTTGCGCTTATCCAAGCGCAATAGCGGCGCATTTTCCTGTTCGCGGGAAAACGAAGAGGGTGCATGCCCGCATGTGGATTAGTTCACTGGATGCGAGCGAGCTTCTCGACCATCATCGAGAGCAGTTCTTCCTCGTCTTCCGCACGCGGAGGTTCGATCGATTCGAGATCGAATCCCATGATGGCGGCGTCCTCTTCGTCGAGTCCGTCGAAGGCGCGGAATTCCGCATCAAGCAGGGCCATGCGTGCATGCTGCTCATCGTCGTAGCGCGGGCGCTCGCCGCTGGAGTCGAAGATTTCGGCAATGCCGGAATCGAGCACGGTCAAGCGTGCCCAGACGAGAGTGTCACCGACCACCGCGACCCACCATTCGCCTTCCGGCTCATCTGCATACTCTGTCTCGTCCATGTCGCTCATATTCCCTTGCCGCCGATTGCTGTTGAGATGAGGACTGCAATGCCACCGATCACAATGGCCCACGCGCCAATAAAGCCGAGCCGTGCCAAAGCGTTCAAGGATCGATCCTTCATGGCCAGATAGCGTCGCCCAAGAAACCAGCCGAAAGCACGCGGCGTGAACATGAAGCCGCCAAGCCGCGCACGTTCTTCAGTATGGTGATCGCGCAAGTGAACAGTGACAAGAACCCAGGTCATCAGATACGTGGTCAGGCCGGCGACGAAAACGCCCAGGCCAAGCAGCAAAAGGAATTCGCGAAGTAGTGGCATCAGAATTCAGCGTGGCCGGGGACGCGCGGGTAGGGGATTGCATCGCGAATGTTGGCGAGTCCGCAGACATAAACGACAAGCCGCTCGAAGCCGAGTCCGAAGCCCGCATGGGGCACCGTGCCGTAACGGCGGAAATCCCGATACCAATTGTAGTGTGCGGGATCCAACCCGAACTGTTGCATGCGCGAATCGAGCACATCCAGACGCTCTTCACGCTGGGCGCCGCCGATGATTTCGCCGATACCCGGTGCAAGCACGTCCATCGCGGCGACCGTGCGGCCGTCGTCATTGAGGCGCATATAAAACGCCTTGATTTTTTCGGGATAGTTGATCACGACAACCGGACGGCCGACGTGCTCCTCGACCAGGTAGCGCTCGTGTTCGGTTTGCAAATCGATGCCCCATTCGACCGGGTATTCGAACTTCTTGCCAGATTTCTTGAGGATTTCTATTGCATCGGTGTAGTCGATTTTCTCGAACGGCGCATTGATGAATGCTTCGAGCCGCGAGACGGCGGTTTTCTCGACGCGTTCGGCAAAGAATGCCATGTCATCGGCGCGCTCATCGAGCACGGCCTTGAACACGAACTTGAGCAGCTCCTCGGCGACGCGTGCGTCCTCGGCGAGATCGGCAAACGCGATCTCCGGTTCAATCATCCAGAACTCGGCGAGGTGGCGGGCGGTGTTCGAGTTTTCGGCGCGGAAAGTCGGACCGAATGTGTAAACCTTGCTCAGCGCAAGGCAATATCCTTCGACGTTGAGTTGTCCTGAAACAGTCAGGAATGCATCCTTGCCGAAGAAATCCTGGCGCATGTCGATCGCACCCTTCTCGGTGCGCGGCAGGTTCATCAGATCCAGCGTCGAGACGCGGAACATCTGGCCAGCACCTTCGGCATCCGAGGTGGTGATGATCGGCGTGTTGACCCAGCAATAACCATTCTGATCAAAGTAGCGATGGACAGCCGAGGCCAGCGTGTGGCGGACCCGGGTGATCGCACCGAACAGGTTGGTGCGTGGCCGCAAGTGTGCGACCTCGCGCAGGAATTCCAGCGAGTGCGGCTTGGGCTGGATAGGATAGGTTTCTGGATCGTCGACCCAGCCAACCACTTCTACCGTACTGGCCTGCAACTCGAACCCTTGCCCCTTGCCCTGCGACGCAACCAGTTCACCGGTCGCGATAACCGCACAACCTGCACTGAGACGCTGGACTTCGTCGGCATAGTTCGCCAGCGAATCGGGCGCGACTACCTGGATCGCGTCGAAACACGATCCGTCGCTTACGTTGATAAAGGACAGGCCTGCCTTGGAATCGCGGCGAGTACGCACCCATCCGCGTACGCTGACAGCGGCGCCAACAGGTAGAGTGCCGCTCAGGGCTTTTTTGACACTGACGACGGACATGGTTCGCAGGCTCCGGAAAATCATGGCAAGCGAGCCGCCATGCGGGTCGCTTGAAGCCGAACATGATAGCCGATCGTCAAGGATTCGGAAGCTTGAGCAAACAGACGATGCCGCCTGGATCACGCTTTCGCGTTGCCTTGAGGTCATCCACCGGGTCAAGCACTTGAATCTGGGGCGCCTGCCAAGATGTCAGTGGACACGGCAGTGCTAGACTTCTGCGATGAAAAACCAATCCTCGAAATGACCGAAACAATGCCCATCCAGCTTTCCGCCGCCGCTCTTGAGCGCATGCATCGCTTTCTCGCCCAGGATCCTGCGGCGATCGGAGTGCGTTTCGGTATCAAGCGTACCGGCTGTTCGGGCTACGCGTACACGGTGGATCTGGCGCGGGATGTCGCCGAAAGCGACAGTGTTTTCGATCACGATGGGATTCGCGTGCTCGTTGATGCCAAGGCCATGCCGTTTGTCGAAGGCACGGAGATCGACTTCAAGCGTCAGGGGCTCAACGCGGCCTTTGTGTTCCGCAACCCGAATGCGACCGGCGAGTGTGGTTGTGGCGAGAGTTTTACCGTGGACGCCAAAGCCTGATTCGCCTCGCACGCTTTTTAGGGGCAATCGCGCTGTGAGCCGGCTTGGCCTCCGCCATATGATGCGGATTGCGGAGACTTTGTGGCCGCCCCGTTGTTTTTTCGGAATCCGCATCCACGTATCCGAGTCATTCAAATCGAGGTGCCGAAATGATCACATTGAACGTGCGCGGGTTGCCGCGTGAAACGACGGAAGCGTCCTTGAATGAGATGTTCGAGAAATTCGGTCGCGTTCACAAGCTGAAAATGGCAATGGATCCGTTCAAGAACGAGTGCAAGGGTTTTGCCGAACTCGCCATGGAAGGGCACGAGGCACGCGCTGCCATCGCCGGCCTTGATGGCAGCTTTCAGGAAGGCGGAACCTTGCGCGTTGGACTCGCCAGTGCGCGTCCAGCACGTGGCGGTCGGCGCTGATTGCGACCTGAGGTAAGCAATCGAAAACTTCAGCCGTTCGACCTTAGCGTGTCTAAGCACGCTTCCAGAATATTGATTTGTCTAATCAGCTTCCGAGCAGTGGTGACGTTGTCTTGTTCTATGCAGGCGAGTATCGCCACCAACGGTAGGTGATCTGATTGCTCGAAATTGACCCGGAGATTGCAGATGCAGTTACCTGATTTGCGCATTTTCGCAGGATCCATGATCGTCTCGGCGCTGGCGGCGTGTTCGCCGCCGCCGACACCGCCTCTTGGCGATACGGCTCAGGCCAAACCTGAGCCGATCCAGTCGCCCGCCGCCGAAGTCGCCCCGGCGATCCTGACTATTCGCGGTTACTACGAGGCGCGGGACGGGGGTCTGTTTACTGCCTGCGGCGAGACTTCGCGTCGTCACGTGAAATCAATCGATAAAGCGACAGCGACCGCGATGGCCAACGCCAACAAAGCGCTCGATCGCCCGCGATTTCTCATGGCCGAGGGCAACCTTTCTGGCAAGAACGAGGTAGAGATCGGACGCTTCAACCTGATTTCCGGCGATGCCTGGAATTGTGAATCCCGACTCGGCGAAGTGGTTCTCGCGGCGCGTGGGACCGATGTGCTTTGGAATCTTGAGACAACAGCCGCCGCCGTCAGTTTTACCTCGGCGCCCGGTGCAGAAACCGAGACCCATGGGTATTCAGGTCTCGAAAAAATTGAAGATGGGTTCGTCTTGAAAACGGCAGATTCCGATTTCAGCGCCCAGTTGAAGTCAGCTGAATGTGTTGAGGGAATGACCGATACGACGTTTGGATGGTCGATCCAGCTCGATGCGAAGGGCCAAAAATTTGATGGCTGCGCGTGGCGTGGACTGGCCGAACCTTGACTTGGCTAATTCATGAGCGCAATCGGCGGGGCCATGAGTGATTTCGCGTCAATCAGGATAAAAGCCGATGATGGTGCCGAAGCCGATCTTGCGCTGATCTGTCCACCGACCGCGTCGATTGGTTTGCTGTGGTTGCCAGCACTAGGCGTCACGTCTCGACATTACGAGAGCTTTGCCAAAGCCTTGGCGGCCGAAGGTGTTGCCGTTGCGCTGCACGAGTGGCGCGGTGCCGGCTCCAGTAACCTGCGTGCCGATCGCAACTGCGATTGGGGTTACCGGGAATTGCTTGATCAGGATATTCCGGCCAGCTTGGCAGCCGCACGCGCCGCGCATCCGCAGCTGCACTGGATCATTGGTGGTCATAGCTTGGGTGCTCAAATAGGCGCGCTGTTTGCCGCTTTGAACCCAGGCAGGGTCGAAGGCTTGGCGTTTGCCGCGAGCGGGTCGCCGTACTGGCGTACATTCCCTGGACTCTCAGCATGGCTTTTGCGCGGCGTACCGTTGCTCGTTCTTGCAGTGACGGCTTTGTGCGGCTACTACCCCGGCAAACGGCTCGGCTTCGCAGGTCGTGAGGCCAGCCGCCTGATGCGCGATTGGGTACGCAGTTCGAAAACCGGTTGCTACGCGAATTATCTTGCCGGGAGTAACTTCGAGCGCGGACTATCGGAATTTCCAAAACCTGTTTTAGGCATTCAACTGAGCGACGATCGTCTGTGCCCGAAGAAATCCTTCGACTGGCTATTGGCGAAGTTCAAGCGAGCGCCAGTCGAGCGAAAGCTGCTCACCACGACCGACTTTGCTTCCGGCCTGGCCAATCATTTTTCGTGGTTGAAGGATCCGCAACCGGTGGCGCTCGGCTTGGCGACATGGATGCGGCAAATTGAGCGCGACCGAATCCCAGGTCCGGTTTCGCTAAAAGTATCCGTGTAATCGTCATCCGCTCCGTTCGCTTTTGAGGCAAGCGGGTAACAAAGTCACTCCGATTTTCAATGGTGAAAGCCTCGATAGAGTGATGTCACTTTCTGCACCATGATCAGTTCAGGAGTTTGCATGAGCTTGTTTGAAACGCTGTCTCTGCGTGATGTTCATTTACGCAATCGCATCGCGGTCTCACCGATGTGTGAATACTCAGCGGTCGAAGGTGTTCCACAACCTTGGCACATGGTTCATCTCGGCAGTCGCGCTGTCGGCGGCGCGGGTCTGGTTCTCTCTGAAGCGACGGCAGTCGAAGCGCGCGGGCGCATTTCTCCGGCAGACACGGGGATCTGGAATGACGAGCAAGCCAATGCTTGGGCGCCGATCAACAATTTCATTCAAGCCCAAGGCGCGGTGCCCGGCATCCAGTTGGCCCATGCCGGGCGCAAGGCGAGCACCGCAGCACCTTGGTCGCAACCGACGAAGGTCGCGGTGGGTGAGGGTGGCTGGACGCCGGTGGCACCTTCCGCGCAGGCCTATTCGGACGATTATCCGCAGCCTGATGCGCTCGATACCGCAGGCATCGCGGAGGTCATCGAGGCATTTCGACGTGCGACCAAGCGGTCAATCGATTGCGGTTTTCGGGTGATCGAGATTCACGCAGCACACGGCTATCTGCTCCATCAATTCCTTTCGCCGCTGAGCAATCAGCGCGAAGACGAGTGGGGCGGAAGCTTCGACAATCGAATTCGACTGACGCGCGAAGTCGTCGCCGCCGCGCGCTCCGTCCTGCCGGAAGGATTGCCCTTGCTGGTTCGCATTTCAGCAACCGATTGGGTCGAGGGCGGTTGGGATATTGAGCAAAGTATTGAACTATCCCGATTGCTCAAGAACGAAGGTGTCGATCTGATCGATGTGTCGAGCGGTGGCCTTTCTCGTGAGCAGTCGATCACGCTCGGCCCAGGCTATCAGGTGCCGTTCGCGGCGCGGATCCGACGCGAAGCGGGGATCGCCACCGGTGCAGTTGGCCTGATTACCGAACCCAAACAAGCCGAAGCCATCATTGCAAACGGCGAGGCCGAGATGATTCTGCTAGCTCGCGAGCTGTTGCGTGATCCGTACTGGCCGCGTCGCGCAGCGCAGGAGCTTGGCGTAGAAATCGAGGCACCAAAGCAATACGCGCGGGCTTGGTGAGTAGCCGTGCGCGCGCATGGCTGCGCCCACCCATGAGCAACAACTTTTTCGTTTGCCTTAACGAAAGCAACCGGTCGGATTCAGTCGTCATCCGTCCTGGTAAACGAGATGGGCTTCACCGCTAGCGACCATCGTGGTCGCTGTTGGCGCCGGCTTCCTGGGCCTCGATAAACGCTTTGCGGAAAGCCATCGGTGCGGAGACGCCGGTGATCGGCGCATGTGACGTACCGGTGCCCGAGATAACCAGCGTGCCGAAATCGAACATCCGACCCAGCACGCCCTGGTCGACTTGAATGCTTTCGACCTTGTTCATGTTGATTTCAACGGTCTGCCTGCGAATGAAGCCATGCTTGACGATCACGCGCTTCGTGGTGACTGCCAACTCGGTGGATTTGTAGCG
>JBBSVJ010000085.1:0-14037 GCA_038233665.1 Lysobacterales bacterium | reverse complement strand
GCTTGCCAACTCGCTGGAAATTTCCCGATAGCGTGACCGCGCGGGCTCTTCCAAAGCTACGCCGGCGAGTTCGAAATCACGCAGTTCGTGTTCAATCAAGGTTCGCGCGGGTTGCGGCAAGGTATTGAATTCGGCTGAGTCGCGGACCGCCTTGACGGCCGCATAGAGTTCCCGGTTTTGGCCCAGCGCGGAGCTGAACGCAACAATCTTTTCCTGAGCTGCGGCGTACGCTTCGCGCAACGCCTCGGAATCATTCACCCCATGCAAATGCCCGACCGGCGCCCAAGCGCGCGACAGGCGATCGTCCAATTGTTCGCAAACACCGATGACCGTGTCGAAACTTCGCGCCTCGGTCGATGCGAGCAACCTGTCGATGCCGATCTGATAGTCGGCCAGAATCGCCGCGATGGCCGGTTCGACGTGCTCGGGACGAATCGCCGAAAATTTTGGCAGCGCGGTGGGTTCGAGTAGTGGATTGGTCATCTGGATTCCGTAGCGGTTCAATGATTGAGGCAGCCCGTGAACTTGGAGCGCGAATGGCGCAAAATCAAGCATATTCGCCTTACTCGAAAGGATTGCATGGACAGCGAGGAATTCAACCCCATCCGCGAGATCCTGCGTGAACTTCCGCTTTTTCGGCATCTTGACGAAGCCGCATTGTCCGAACTCGACCGTGAACTGCATTGGTTCGCCTTGCCAGGCGGTGCCTCGCTGTTCGAGGAAGGCGACCCCAGTGATGCTCTTTATGTGCTCAAGAGCGGCAGTGTCGGCGCCTTTCGCAATGACGAAAACGGTAACGCGCAACTGGTCGGTGTAGTCGCGGCTGGCGAGACGGTAGGCGAAGTCGGCATGATCGTCGACATGCCGCGCAACGCGGCGATACGCGCGCTGCGGGATTCCGAACTGTTGCGACTCTCACGCAGCGATTTCGAGAAGCTGGTCAATCACCATCCGGAATCGATGTTGGCGATGGCGCGCCTGGCCGTTCGCCGCTTGTCGACCCGTGAAGAGGATGGCGCGATGACTTCGCCGCGCACGTTTGCCGTGCTGCGACAGAATCCTGGTGTGGATGTGCAGAGCTTCGCCAGTGAACTGGTCTGCATGCTCGGCGCGTTCGGTGCCTGCGCAATGATCGACAAGGAGAAAGGGTGCAACCGGCTCAGCAGTTGGTTCAACGAGATCGAAGCGAAGACCCGGTTTGTCATTTACGTGGCGGACGCCGACGACGAGTGGCAAGCCCAGTGCGTGAGGCAAGCCGACTGCCTGTTGCTGCTGGCAAACGCGGCCGAGGAAGCCGGTGATTGGCCGGCCAGCGCTTGCGCGGATGCCTCCACCGCCTTGTCGCGCCCACGGCATCTTGTCTTGTTGCATCCCGGCACGTTGATCGACGGTGCAGCGCGGCGATGGTTGGCGAAAACTCCGTTGATCCGGCACCACCACGTGCGCGACGCACACGATGTTCGACGCGTTGCACGGTTGCTGACCGGGCGCAGCCTCAGCCTGGTGCTTTCCGGTGGAGGCGCGCGTGGCTTCGCCCAGATCGGCATTGTCCGCGCCTTGCGCGAAGCGGGTTTGGAAATCGACTGCGTCGGCGGCACGAGTATTGGCGCGATCATCGGTGCCGGGGTCGCCCTCGAATGGACCGATCAGGAATTATTCGATAATTATAAACAAAGCTTTGTCGCGAATAGGCCGCTGGGTGACTACACCTTGCCACTGGTTGCACTGACGCGCGGGAAACGGGTGGCCCGTTTGCTGCGCGAGCAATTCGGTTCGCGTGATATCACCGATCTGCCTTTGCCGTACTTCTGCTGCTCGTCGAATCTAAGCAGCGGCCAACTCGAAACCCACCGCGAAGGCCCGCTCTGGCTTTGGCTGCGCGCATCGTGCGCGATTCCTGGTGTGCTGCCACCGGTCTGTCACCGTGGCGAAGTTTACGTGGATGGTGCGGTAATCAACAATTTGCCGACCGACGTCATGCATGCGCTGCAGCCAGGCGCAATGGCCGCTGTCGATATCGGCGCCGATGATGCCTTGCGCACCAGCATTGAGGAGTACGAAACGCCGCCTTGGTGGAAGCTCTTGTTCGACTTCACCCGACACAACCGACCGGGCATTTTCGATATCCTGATCCGTTCCGGCATGGTCAATGCAGAACTGGCCAGCGCCGAGCGCCGCCACCTGGTCAACCTGTTGCTTGAACCGCCGGTCAGTGACATCGGTTTGCTCGACTGGAAATCCTACGATCGCGCCGTCGACGCTGGCTATCAGTACGCCTTGCGTGTCATCGGCAGTCAGCGCGACTCTCTGCATGAGCAGACACCATTGCGGGTTTGATCCGCGGCGTTCCGTAGCAAAATAAATGCAGATTGATCAATCCAATAGCAAGGCAACGGATACGCCGTACAGCGAAGACTAGGTTGCACCGATGCAGACGCGTACGGCAAATTTCAGATCGCCTGCGGCTCGAATGCGTTTATCCGTCTAGCGCTGCGAGCACAGAGTTTCTTAAAGCACGGCGAGCGATTCTTTTTCGATGTGGAACTGCTCGCCTTGCCAGCGTAACGGCGCATCACAAGTAGCGATCAACAAGCCAAGCGTGCTCTCGTTGTCCATGGAGGGCACTGCGCTCAGGTCGCGTCGACAATCACCGCGGTGCCATAGCAAAGTACTTCGGCCAAGCCGGGCATTACGTCCGTGGCGTCATAGCGCATGCCGATGACTGCATTGGCGCCGAGCATGCGCGCATGCTTGAGCATCAACTGGAAAGTTTCCGCTCGGGTCTGCTCGCACAACGTGGTGTAAACCGTGATATTGCCGCCAAACAGCGAGTGCAGACCACCGATGAAATTGCCAACGATCGATCGCGAACGCACCGTCAGCCCACGCACGACACCAAGGCTTCGCACCACTCGATAGCCGGGCAATTCGAGCGCGGTTGTGACCATGGCATTGCCAAGCGTTCCGGTTCGAGCGGTCTCGTTGCTGGTGGCTTTGGCACTCAGGTTCATGGTTTCCATAGCTGCCTTTTTTCAGGTTTAGGAGGGATTCGCAAACAATTGGGTTGCCTGGGAGGCGACCGCGAACATCGACTCGGCGCCGCCCTCAAGCCCGGATTTCGCAGCGCTCGGATCTGCTTTTCGCTCGATTCCGTTTCCACGGCTCATCACGTGCTCAATCGACGATCGTTACGCCTTTCCAGAACGCGACCTTGTCCTTTATTTGCTTTGCCGCGTCTTTTGGTTGTGGGTAATACCAGGCGGCATCCTTGTTTTCAGCGCCTTCAACTGAGATCGTGAAGTAGTGCGCTTCGCCCTTCCACGCACAGTTCGAGCGTTTATCGCTGGGTGAAAAATACTCGCGATTCAGTGATGCCTGCGGAAAGTAGTGGTTGTTCTCGACGATCACGGTGTCATGGCTCTCGGCCAGCACGGTGTTGTTCCAGACTGCTTTCATGAGTGCTCCGTCAGGGTTGGTTGGATCAGCGAAGGAGTGGCGCCATCGTTAACGCGCGTGGTCCGTCAATTTATCTGGCGGACCCTTGAGTTCAACCACAGTGCCCTCGGGATCATTGATATAGATCGATGGCCCAACGCCCTCGGCGCCGTAGCGTGACTCTAGCGATCCGGCATTGATTCCGAAATCTTCAAGATGTTTGCGAATCACCGTCTCATCGAACGGATCGACGCGCACGCAGAAATGATCGAGATTGCGGGCCGGGTGATTTGGCCCGACATGATGCTCGCCATCGGGTTGCGGGTTGATCGGCACGAGATCGATCAGGCTGCTGCCGGCGCGCAACTGAACCAGGCCGATCGAATCGAGCTGTCGCTCCATGCTGCAACCCAGAACATCGACATAGAACTGCAGCATCGCATCGAGGTCACTGATACGCAGGACAAGATGATCAATTTCGCGAATCCGGATCATCGATTACGCAGCTCCGCAATTTCCACTCGAGCTAACCGGGATAGCGCCACATCGACGCCCCCGGGCAGTTACTCGATCAGTTGCAGGTAAACGGCAAAAGATCACTGGCCATACTCGACTCACAACGCCAGTTGCCGTTGCCCTGATAAGTCCATTCAATTCGCTCGATACGAGCGGCGAAAGGAATATCCGAAGAAGACGACAGCCGAATGGTGACCGTGCATTGCGGCGAAATGCCACCGAGCTGGATCGCTTCAATCCAGCTGTTGTTCGAACTACGATCTTCGGTTGGACAATCGCCGCCGCCATCGGCAATGCCGGCAATTTCTGATTGCGTCGTGGTCGCCACCATGAATACGGCGGTAAGTCCGGCGCGAATCGCGGCTTTTTCATTGTCATCAACACCGGAGCTTGCAGCGGCGCTCGCGTCAGCCATCGAACTGTCGGGTTCTGTCGTGACGCTGGTGGAATCCTCGCTGTCACTGCTGGCAGGGAATGAAGAATCCACGCTGACCGGAATCTCTCTATCTGCCATTCCCATGTTCATCATGCCCATCATCGTGCTCATGAAGAAACCCCAGCTCGCGATCATGATGACCAGGCCAAGGATTGGCAGAGCGTTCAGAACCCAGCCATACCAAGGCATCTTCGGTCGCTCAACAGGCATTGGCCTGCCCGGCTCCACCGCGTTGAATACCACGCAACAGCCCGCCATCATGTCGTGCAAGGCTTGCTTGCGACTGGTGAAGCCGGCCATCAGGTAGCCGATGTACATGATCATGCCGGAGATGATCTTGCCGAAAAAACGGCCGGTGGCGCGACCAAAGCCAATGCGCTGACCCTTGTCGTCGGTGACCTTGATGCCCATCACCCGCTTGCCGATGGTCGCTTGCTTGGGGCCGCTCTCCAACTTGGCGAAGTAAAGCCACACGCCAACAATCAAGATGACGTAGCCAAGGAATGCCACGAGCCCGGCCATGCCAGCGTGATCGCCGGAGATCAAAGCCGTGGTAGCGACGCCAAGCACGCCGAGCACGATAAACATGCCGATCGACAGGATGATGGAGTCGACCACATACGCCGCACAACGACGCCAGAAACCAGCGTGGACGATTCCGCCTTCGGGAAGCAGATCACCGGCTGGAGTGCTCGCGACTGCGGCTGATGCACCGGGTGTGACGGCCGACATGCGCATATCCGGCGCGGCAGATTCGGCCCTTGCCGAGTTGGCTGCCGCTATCGACGCGGACGACGGCGCGGTCGCTGGTTCGTGGCGCACCGCACTGAACGCGACGGTCGCCTGCTGATCGAGATCGGTCGCCGCAGAGCTGGGCACAATGAACGGCTTCCAGTCGGAACTGCCGACGACGGCTACGCTGATGCTTGATGGCCACGCGCAGCTGCGAACTCGCGCGTCGACAAAGGCGTAGGGCACCGGTCCGCAGGGTTTGCCATCGACGAGCACGAACAGATTCTCCTCAGCACCGATCTCATGCAGCTCGGTGACCGCTCCGGTTGCATCGGCACCTTGCTGCAGGCGTTGAAGCTTGCCGAGATCATCACTTTCCTTGATCGAGATCGGCGCGCGCGCCAGCAGCTCGGCCTTGAGCCGGTCCGGCTCCATGCGGAAGTACGCCGCCAGCGCGGCCCAGACCTTGTCAGCATCGAATCCGGACTGCGTCTCTCCAGTCAGGACCAGAGCATGCTTGATGGGTTCCATTGATTCTGTTCCCGTTGGTATTCGTTGGAAGTCAGGGATGATGGATGCGTCCATCAACCGATTGAAGGACCAGTATCGCCGTCCCGGCTGATCGATGCACGCATGCGGCACGCATCGATCTTTATCGGCAGGCAACCGGAAGGTATTTGGAGTTCATTGCCGAGATACAGGTCCAGCTACCGTCCTTGATGTGTTGCCACTCGATGGACTGGCCGCGTATCGCACTCGGGGTCGTGTCGTTGCTCGCAAGATTCACGGTAATCACGCAATCTGGCGAATTGCCGCTGACACGGATCGATTCGATCAGCGCATCGCTCGGCAGCGGTTCCGAGGCCTCGCAGCTCCCGCGTTCGAGAATCGATTCGCTGACCGAAATTTTGACTCGGTCGGCAGCAACGATCGCGCCGGCCACCTTGGCCCTTAGTGTGTAGTCCTGATAAGCCGGTAACGCGACGGCCGCAAGAATCGAGATCGGAACGACCGCCAATAGCAGGCAATTTGCCGCCCAACCGTACCAGGGCATCGGAGGACGCACGGTTGGCAAGGGCTCACCGGGTTTGACGGTATCAAAGACCACACAGGTATCGGCAATCAGATCGTGCAAGGCTTGCTTGCGTGCGGTCAAGCCAGCGAGTGCATAGCCGATATTCAAAGTGATGGTCGAAATGGCACCCGCGAAATAGCGCCCACTGGCCTGACCAAGACCAAGCCGCCGACCGCGAGCGTCGGTTGAGATAATTCCCATGGCACGTTTGCCGAAAGTCGCCTGGGTGGGCGAACTTTCCATTAGCGCAAAGTAAGCCCAGCGACCACCAAAGTAGATAAAAATGCCGAACAAGGGGATCAACAGGACAAGTACAGACGGAATAAACAAAACCAGATTGTCGATGAGATACGCCGCGCAGCGCCGCCAGAAACCGGCATGAATCGCCTCGCCCGGCGGTAGCAGCGCGGGTTGATCCTTGCGGCTGGCGATACCGTCGGCAACGCGCGCAATCTTCGCGGCGACGGTGTCGGCATCGCTTGTGGCGTTGAGTTCGACAACGCGACCCGCCGGAGCCGCTGCGAACGCAGTCGGCGCCTCGACAGGCTCGAACACGCGCCAGTCTGAACTACCCACCGGGGCGGCTTTTAGACCGCCAGGCATAAGTCCGTCACGCAAACTCTGCTCGATATACACCCGAGGCAGCGGACCACGCGGCTTGTTGTCGATCAATACGAAATAGTTGTCGCCCGTTTGCACCACGACATCGCTCAGTGCTCCCAGATCCAGAAGTGCACTCTGTCGCCGCGCGAGTTCGGCTGCATCGCCAGACTCCTTGATCGTCATCGGAACCCGGGCCAACACGGTGCTGGCAAAACGATCCTGATCAATGCGGAAAAGCTCGGCAACAGCCTTCCACACGTCCGCCGGCTCAAACCCGGGTAGCAGTTCGCCGCTCAACACCAGTGCGTATTTGTTCGACTCCATGATCCTCTCCCCAGACAGGCACTTACCAATCTACCACTCGCTTGGATGATGCTTGGCGCTGATAACCGGCCGACCTTTGCCTCAGCGTTCGAGGATCGCGGTGACACCCATACCACCGGCAGTACAGATCGAAATCAACCCACGCCCCGATCCTTTCTGCTCAAGCAACTTGGCCAAGGTGGCAACGATGCGCCCGCCGGTCGCCGCAAATGGATGGCCCAAGGCGAGGCTCGATCCATTGACATTGAGCTTGTCGCGATCGATAGCGCCCAAGGCTTTGTCGCGGCCAAGACGATTCTTGCAGTACTCCTCTGATTCCCAGGCACGCAGCGTGCATAGAACCTGTGCGGCAAACGCTTCGTGAATCTCGTAAAAATCAAAATCCTGCAGGGTGATACCGGCCGCATCAAGCATGCGTGGGACCGCAATGGTCGGTGCCATCAGCAAGCCTTCGCCATGCACGAAATCCACCGCCGCCACTTCGGCATGGGTCATCCAGGCCTTGACCTCAAGACCTCGCTGCTTGGCCCATTCTTCCGAGCCGAGCAGGACCGCCGAGGCGCCATCGCTGAGCGGCGTTGAGTTGCCTGCCGTCAGCGTGCCGTGACCCGAGGTTTTGTCGAAGGCGGGTTTGAGACTGGCGAGTTTTTCCAGGCTGGTATCGGGGCGCAGGATATTGTCACGGTCTACACCGCGGAATGGGATGACGAGATCCTCAAAGAATCCGCGCTCGTAGGCAGCGGCGGCTTTCTGGTGACTTTCCCAGGCGAGCCTGTCCTGATCTTCGCGCGAAATCTTCCACTCGCGCGCCATCTGCTCGCAGTGGTCGCCCATCGACTTGCCGGTACGCGGTTCGGCAACACCCGGGAACGAGGGAGCAAGTTCACCGAGGGAAAATCCGCGCAAGGCGGTTTTCACCTTGTCGAAAGGTTTTCTTTCCCGATTGACCGCGAGCAATCGCTGCTGCAGGGCGCGACCGTAAACGATTGGCACATCACTGGTGGTATCGCTGCCACCCGCGATGCCGGCTTCGATCTGGCCGGTGGCGATCTTGTTGGCGATAATGATTGCGTTATCGAGGCCGGTACCGCAGGCACGAGCGGTGGTGATGCCTGGCGTGGTCGGCGCGAGCCCCGAGGAGAGTGTCGCCTCGCGCGCCAGGTTCCATTCCGACGCATGCTTGATGACCGCGCCGAATGCAACCTCGCCAAGTTCGACGCCGTGCAATCCGTAGCGCTCGACAAGCGAGCCCAAGGCTTTCACCGACATGCCGAAATTGCCGATATCGGCATAGGCGGTATTGTTGCGGCAGAACGGAATACGCATGCCACCGATGACACCGACTCGCTTGATCGCAGTCACGTCGAACCTCGTTTCGCAAAAACCGAAGGCCATTATGCAACGCTCGCGCTGAAGCTGTCGCATCGCAGGCTTTCCAGGATTCGGATTTTTCCAAGGCGAGGCGTAAAGAACGTGCCGTTAATGTGGCTGCCTATCTCTACTCGTCACTGCCGACGGCCGCCGGTGTCGGCGTTGGGTTGTTCTCGACAAAGAGCAGCGGAGCCAGACTCCAGATCTGCCAAAAAGCGGATTCCATGCGGAGACACTCATCCAGATGCGCGACGAATTGCGTGGCGACCTCGTCGATGGAAGTGCCGCGCGGCAACGGCTTTACCGCAAGGATTCGCTTGCCGGTATTCACGTCGAACGCAAAACTCAGCAAGACGATCGACGCGTTGGCCTCAATGGCCAGCCGCGAAAGCCCGAAAGGAAACGCCACCTCACCATCGAGTAGTGGTCGGCGCAATGCGTCCTCCCAAGCGCTGGCTGGCATATCCTGCATGCCAAGCAGGTGATGGCCTTGGGCCAACGCATTGCGAACAGATCCTTTGGCGCCGCCGAGAAATATGACTTCGCGACCGCCAAGACGACGAATTCCTCGCAATCGCGCCGCGCCAAGCAATAACGAAAGCCTGCCTGCGCCAAGATCAGCGGCCTCGGCCCTTCGCGAGATCAAATGCGTCGCGAAACCGTGCCGCACAAGCTGGCTCCAGATCCATTGGCCACCGCCCCAGTGATAGCTGATGAAAACATGCGGGCCGTCAGCAGGCGGAAACTCTCCGGACTGCTCAATGTGTTTCGACCACCAGCTTCTAGGCCGCAAGAAAATGAGCCAGGCATCGACACGCTCGATCAGTCGAAGCAGCCGAAAGCGCCACTTCCAATCGTTTTCATCTACATCGGGAAGATGGCGCTTGGCCATTTCCCAAGCCTGATCGACGTTCACCTTGTGGCTTTGTTCATGGCGAGCGATCTTTCTAAGCAGGCGAAACCCGATTCCCCAAGGCAAAAGCGCGATGAAAATCGGCACGACGAATAGCACGATCAAATCTTCGCCATTGCGTTTGACGAGGTCGATCAAGCGAGTTGCATTCATGAACTTAGGGCGCTGAAGTAGCCTTGCATCAATGGCTGTCGAAGCTTCGGAATCAATCGCCGATGATACACTGAGGTCGTGTTTTCCCGCCTCGATCAACGAGCATCGTTTTGAATTTTCTCGCGCTAGTCGCCATCGAATGCGAAACCCCTGGGTTGCCGCCAATAGCCTCTCTGGATCGAGCGACTGCGGGCGTGCTGGCCGACGCACTTGCGCACGATCTTGCGGCGCATATTCCGGAAATCCGCGAACTCGATTTTGTTTTTGCCGGTGCGCTCTACGATCAGGCGCAACTTTTGCGGCCGCGCTGGCCGTTGCATGCGGCATTGGCCGAAGCGCTGGATCGGCTTCCGCGCAATGCGGGCGGTGCGCACGTTGTTGCCCTGGGTGCCCATGAAGGCCGCATGCCGCTCGCCGATCTTGAGCCGGAAACCGATCTGTTCGGCAGCCCGATGCTGGTCATGCCGTGGCTGCTTGCCGGCTCGGCGGAGACCATCAACAAAGTTGGCCAACGCCTGGAACACGAACTCCTAGAACAGGGTCTGATCGGTCCGGAACTGGCCCTGGCTATCGGTGAAGCCTTCGGTATCAAGACCGCTCACGCGCGTCACCTGACCACGCTCGATTTGTGCGCGATGGCCTGCGCCCAGTATGAGCACGCCGGGCTCGGCGGGATCTGGCAGATTATTGAAGCGGCTTTGCTCAAGCCCGACGAAGAGCAGCGTGTGACAACCGACGACGGCGGCAGCGTGCTCTATCAGTCGGGAAGGGTCGCGATTGACTGTCCTGATCATCGTCGTGCCGCGCAATATCGGGCGATTCTTGCGGCGCACGGGATTTAGCGCCTCTGGCATTTGGCTTGTCACAACGTTGGGTACACCGTTAACGATGTTTCAATGGTTGGCACGATTCCAAACTTGCGTGGATTGCATCTCTTGGTAGACCCCGATGACATTGCAGGAGCTTTTTCATGGGCGGGCTTTCGTGCGCTGGAATGACGAGCTTGCCCGTGACCCGATCGTAGCGAAGACCGTTGAACCGAGGATGCAGGGTCGGTCAGGTTTGCGGGGAGTGGCGAGTGGACCCGTCTGTGACCATCAGATCTAAACAAACCCCGCTTCAAGCAGTCGATAGCCGGAATCGCTCATGCCAAGGGCTGCGTAGGTTGCCTGTGCGTTGCTGTTTTCTTTTTCGACGTATAGACGCAAACCGACCACGCCTGAGCTCGATCTCGCCAGCGTTTCAAGATCGGCATAAAGCGCACTGAACACGCCGCTACGCCGCGCGCTCTCGCGTACATAGACGCTCTGTATCCACCACCAATCGCCGTTGCGCCAGTCACTCCATTCGTAGGTCACCATCAGGCAGCCAAGGCTGACGCCGTCGCGCTCGGCAATTCGGTAGAAGCCGCGTTGAGGTTCAGTGAAGATCGTGGTCGTACCGCGCGTGAGCACGCCGCGATCAAGCACCTTTTGCTCGGTTTCCAGCGCCATTGCGGCGTTGCAATCGACCAGAAAATTGATATCGGCTTCGTTTGCGGCGCGGATCGTGATGGCATCGGTCATGGCGTGATCTCCACAGGATTGGGAATGGGCGCGGGCAGCGGCAGGCTGAATCGCTGGTCGTGTCGCTGATAATGGTTGGCGACCCAGATGGATTGACCGTCATCAGCCACACCGCTGGCACGCTCGCCGCTGCGAAGTGGTGCAGGCCTTGCGGCAAAGCGCGTGGCGATCGTGCTCGCGTCAGCCTCCGACTCACGCAGCCAGATCAAGGTCGCGCCCAGACGAAGATGTGCTGCGCTATCGAGCAGACGCGACGAGTAGCCCAGCATTGCCGGTGCGCCCAGATCGTCCAGCATGCAGCCGATCATGTTCGCTGCACAGTCGAGAAACGCTGGCGAGGTTGGCTGGTGGTCGATTGACTGATCCCGCAGCGCTTGTTGCGTCACTTCGCTGTGACAAAAATCATCGGCTATCTGTTCCGCGCGCCACGCAAGCGTTCGTTGCTTGTTGAACACGAGAGGCAACCATGAGTAGCTGTCGGGCTTGTCATCATCAGTGCGTGCAATCTGGTCGAGCGAGTCAGCGCCAAGTAGAAACTCGCCGGCCATTTCGCTGCACATCGAAACATCATCGGCCACGATCGGCGCGAATGCTTTCGCACATTCCACCGGCATGGCTTGATCCGAAGGCAGCGCTGATAGCATGTCGCCAAACAGGCGGACTGCGCTGTCCATGTAAGCCACTGCGAGCATCGAGGCGATCAGTGAATCGCTGTCCTGACGCAAGCTTCTCCAGCTGGAGATGTTGCGGCAGGTTCCCGCCAGTGCCTCGGTGTGCTGGCCATCTTGCCAGGCCAGGGCGAGCTCGCTGAGGCGCAATCGCTGCGCCTGGCCGGGCGCCGGGATGGGTGAGCCAATCGTGGCCGGAAACGCATTGCGATAGTTGCCCTTGGCTTCAAGATTGCGAGCGCGTTGCAGACTTCGCGGATAGAGCGCCAGCCGCTTGCGGGTTGCTTCAGGGTTCGCTCGCACGCGTGCGAGGCAGTCAGGGCTATGCATTTCACACAAGGTCGGATCGTTGTTCGACGGTGCGGGCAACAAGGGCCGATCCGCCGGTACCAGTTTGTCCAGATTGTCGCCTGCCGCCATCAGTGCGTGCGCGCGGCGCACATCATCCGCCGCGATGGTATCGATTTGCGCATCCGCCACGTCGTAACGCATGAGCCAGAGCAAGGCGAACGCATTGTCGCCGCGAGCCGGGCGTGCGTTGACCTCGGCGAGCATGGCCAGCGCCTGCTTCTGCGCATCACTGGGTCCGAGCAATCGATGCACGGCGAGATTGATAAGAAACAACACCAGCACGGTCAGTACGACGAGGCCAAGGCTGAGGAACACACGGCGCAAATATTTCATGGTTGCTTTTTCGTTCTTGAGCTGCCCAATTTGCGGGTCAGCGTGTTGCGCCCGAGGCCAAGCGCTTTCGCGGCATTCTGCCGATGGCCGTGATTGACAGCCAGCGCTGCTTCAAACAACACGCGATCAAACTCGGCAAGCGCACGCGCATGCAAGGCCCCACCATCGCCCTTCAATTCCTGATCGGCCCATTCGGCGAGGGCGAGGCTCCAGGCCGGGCGCGTGGTCACGCTGCTGGCACTACGCAATTCAATAGGCAGGTCACCGACTGAAATCTGGCGACCGCTGGCAAGCACGGCCAATCGGCGACAGGTATTCTCAAGTTGCCGCACATTGCCCGGCCAAGGCAATTCACTGAGCGCGCGCAAAACCGCCGGCGCGAAGTGTTTGGGTCCAAGCCCGGCCTCGGCGCTGGCTTGGCTGAGAAAATGCTCGGCGAGCGCGGGGATGTCCTCGCGTCGCTCGCGCAATGGCGGCAGCTTGAGCCGCAGCACATCGAGTCGATGCAGCAAATCGGCACGGAATTCGCCACGGGCGACTTTGGCGTCCAGATCCTGGTGGGTAGCGGCGATCACGCGCACATCGGCGGTGAGCAGCTCGCGTCCTCCTACCCGATAAAAATCGCCGGACGCAAGCACGCGCAACAGTCTGGTCTGCAAGGCCAGCGGCATGTCACCGATTTCATCGAGAAACAAAGTGCCGCCATCGGCTTGCTCAAAACGACCGGCGTGACGCCGGTTCGCGCTGGTAAAGGCACCTGCCTCATGGCCGAACAACTCCGATTCGAGCAACTCCGAAGGAATGGCCGCCGTATTCAGCGCGACGAAGATCTCGTTTGCACGCGAACTCTCGCGATGCAACGCGCGCGCCACGAGCTCCTTGCCGGTGCCGGTTTCACCGGTGATCAAGGCGTTCAGCCCACTCGCGGCAACGCGCCCGATCGCTCGAAACAACTCTCGCATCGCGATTGAGTTGCCACGCAGCTCGGGCGTCTGGGCGCGCTCGGTGGGTTTCAGCGGCGGCTCGGTCGCGGTTGTTTGGGCAATCGCGCGCTCGACCATTTCCACCGCGGTGTCGAGATCGAAAGGCTTGGGCAGATAGTCGAATGCACCATGACGGTAGGCGGCAGCGGTGGTCGCCACATCGGTGAACGCGCTCATCACGATAATCGGAAAACGATGCGCTTTTTTCGAAAGGCGATCGAGCAAAGCGATGCCGGATTCTCCCGACATCCGCACATCGGTGACCATCACGCTGGGGGTATCCGATTCGAGGGCTTCCAGCGCCGATTCGGCATCGACGAATTCTCGCGGCTGCAATCCAGCGTCGCGCATGGCCGCAGCGAGGACAAGGCGCACGCTGCGGTCATCATCAACGATCCAGATCGTACTCATGCAGGGAGCTCCAGCGGCAGTAAAAGGGTGAATTGACTCGCCCCACTTCGAGACGTGTGGCGCAGCTCGCCGCCGTGCTCGTGAGCAATTTCGCGCGCCAGTGCCAATCCCAGACCGGTTCCATTCGGACGTCCTGAAACGAGCGGCTGATAGATGGAGGCGGCCAGT
>JBBSVJ010000084.1:0-14050 GCA_038233665.1 Lysobacterales bacterium | reverse complement strand
GCCAACAGCGCCATCCAGCTGTCGACCGATCCCGCCATGCGTGGCCGAGTCCTCGCGATCATGCTTGCTCTGGCCCTCGGCGGCACACCATTGGGTGCCCCCTTCGTTGGCTGGGTGGCCGATACGTTTGGCCCGCGCTGGGCGATGTCGATCGGCGCCGCCTCCGGCTTTGCCGCAGCCCTCGTCGCCATCCGCTATCTGGTCAGGTATCGCCATCTACGGATTTACCTTGAGAACGGCCGACCCCGCTTGAGTATCGATCGCCCCGGATGAGCCATCAGGGAACTGCCGCCATGTGGGTTTGTGGCTCGAACATCGTCGTACCGAATGTTGGCAGTGATTTCGGCAGATGCAGGCGCGGCATGCCGACCACGTACCCTTGCGCCATGTCGACACCGCACTCGTAAAGCGTGCGCAACATGGCGACGTCCTCGACACATTCGGCGACGGTTATTTTACCGGCCGTCTCGGCGATCGAGGTCAGGGCAGCGATGATCGTGCGATCCAGATCATCATCAGGCAAACCCTGGATCAATGAGCCATCAATCTTGAGAATGTCGGCTTCGATCTGCTTTAGATAGGCAAAGGTCGAAAAACCCGTACCAAAATCATCCACCGCGATACGGCAGCCCAGCGCTCGCAGCGCGGTCAACTGCGCTTGTGCATTCTGGATATCGCTGATCGAGTGCGATTCAATGATCTCGATGACGATCGCCGCCGGATTGACATCGTACTCGACGATTTTCGCGGTCACATAATCGATGATGCCGCCCTTCTCCAGAGTCTGGGCCGAGATATTGATGGTCAGCGCAATCGACCGCGGGCTTTCGCGGGTTTCGCGCAGTGCCATCAAGGCGTGATCAATCACCCAGAAGTCGATTTCCTGCATCAGGCCGAAACGCTCTGCCGCGGGTAGAAAGGCGTTCGGCGAGATCAACTCGCCCTGGCTGCCACGCAGCCGCACCAGCACCTCGAACAGTGCTTCATCGTAAGGATTGCGCTCCAATTGGCGCAACCAGATGTCCTTGCTGTTCTTGCTCGTCGCGCTGTCGTTCTCGATACCCTTGAGCGGTACGATAGGCTGATAGCAAAGCACGAAACGATTGGTGCGCAGCGCCTCTTCCAGACGTACCGACCAGCCAAGATCAACATCAAGCGCGGCCAGACGACCGGTTTCCGGCGAGTACATCTGGCATTGGTTTCGACCGCTGCGCTTGGACATGTGGCAGGCGATATCGGCGAATGCCATGGCATCACTGGGCAGGTGCATGGTTTCGTCGATCTTCGCGCAGCCGATCGACAAAGTAATGCGATAACTTTTACCGCCATAGGTAAACGGCATGGCCGTGAGCACCTTGCGAAAACCATCGGCCAGGCTCATCAGATCGCTGGCGCCGACATTGGTCAGCAAGACAGCGAACTCGTCGCCACCCATGCGCGCGAGGTAATCGCTACCGCGCAGGCGCGATTTCAAGCGCTGACTGACCTCGACGAGCAAACGGTCGCCGGCGGTATGCCCGGCGGTATCGTTGATGTATTTGAAGCGATCGAGATCAATAAACAACAACATCGCCGATTGCCCGGTCCGGCGCACCCGATTGCACTCCTGCTCCAATTGCGCCTCGAACCAACCGCGATTGTAGAGCTTGGTCAGGCTGTCATGCTCGGCCTGCCAACGCAGCTCGTCTTCAAGCAAGCGACGTGCAGAAATATCGCGGAAGGCGACCACGGAACCGTTCTGCTCGGCATCCATCTTCAGTGGATGCACATTGCACTCGACGGGAATCCCACGCTTGGCCAGTGTCCAGAACTGGGTTTGCAACGCCGAAAGCTGACTCGCATTCGCATAGCACTGACTCAACTGCGAGGCGGCTCGCTGCATCGACATGCCATGCTCGTCGGCATAGTGAAACGCCTCGAACGCCGAGTGTCCGATCAGCTCATCGGCTTCCGAGTAACCCAGCAGATCCAGTGCGGCCGGGTTGATGAACTGAATGATGCCTTCGCTATCGACACCGTAGACACCTTCGCCAACCGAGGAAAGAATGCCCTGCAGGCGACGTCGCTCGTTGTCGATGGCCTTGCGATCATTGATGGTTCGGGCCAGCGATGCGATGCGTGCGAGCAGCAAATCACGCGATTCACTCTTGAACAAACATTCCAGCGCACCACAAGCCAGCGATTCGGCGATGATGGCGTCGGAATAGGTTCCGGTGATGGTCGCGGTGAGAATGTGTTGGGTTTGCGGATTGTTGCGGATCATCGTGATCAGCGCCGTGCCGTTTTTCTCCGGCATCAGGTAGTCGATGATCGCGATGTCGTAATTTTGCGCGGAAACCTTTTTCCAACCCTCGGCGACACTCTCGGCGGTATCAACGTGATAGCCGCTCTTCTGCAGCAGCCTTGAATAACCGACACGAATGGTCGCGGAATCATCGACGAGGAGAATCCGGATCTGCTCGTCATGCGCGCTCAGAGCCGTCTTGATTGCGTCGTTCGGGTGCAATAACTGGCCGATTGCATTCGGCGCTTCAAGATACTCCGCCCACAAGGTCAAGGCGGTACGCGGCCGTGACATACGCCAATTGACGGCATTCGCGTTGCTCGAATCGGCCATGATCAGCACGGGCAGGTGCTCGAAACGCTCGCCATGCAGCAAACCGAACACATCCTCGACCAAGCCTTCCGAATAGTCGGGCCAACCGAGTACAACCGCATCGAGCGTGGCGTGACCGATGTGCGATCGGCGCAAGGTTTCGTAGGCTTCGGCGAGGGTCGCCACTGCCGTGACGACATAACCACACTGACTGAGCACGGAGGAGAGCGCGCGGCGGCGGGTTTGCGATATTTCGGCTAGAAGAATCTGGTTCATGGGCCACCGCACATTGAGGATCGACCGGGCGTGCAACTACCTTGATCGATCGGCATGGGAATACCGTGCGTTTTCCACGGAAGATCGCTTGCTCTATCGCACCATCCGAAAAGCCAGGCGGTAAGTCACATGCCGACCGAACTGAACGACGGATACTGCCAAAGCAATTTCCATGCCGGAATTCAGCGCAAAGGTGGCTTCGCCTCAGCTTCTAGACGCTGTTGCCCTCAGCCAGCTCTGCACGCATACGAGATCGGCCGCGAACTCAACCCTCGTAATGCTTCCGAAGTGAAACGGGGTCACCCCTCGCGGAACAGCCCGGCCCAGTCCACACTCGTATCTGCCAAGGCCATGAACTCCGGATTGAGCAGGGATTCCTTGCCGTTGTAGCGCAACGGTCGTCCCTGCAGATCGAGAACCGCTCCACCGGCCTCTTCAAGCACGCATTGGGCGGCGGCGGTATCCCATTCGGAGGTCGGACCGAGACGCAGATAGAGATCGGCCTCGGCCGCGGCAATGCGCAGAAATTTCAGTGATGAACCGAGTGGAATGATTTCATGAGCACCCACTTTATCCAGCATTGAAACCAACTGCGGACTGGGATGCGAACGACTGCCCGCAACGATCAAGGGATGCGCACGTGGGCGGGTTTGGCAACGCCGCGCTTGCGCACTATTGGCGCTGGCCATCCACGCACCGCCATCGCGCCATGCCCAGGCGATCAAGCCGGTCACCGGCGCCTGGACTACACCGAGCACACTGCGATCACCGTCGATCAAGGCGATGTTGACGGTGAATTCGCCATTGCGTTTGACGAACTCGCGGGTGCCATCCAGTGGATCGACCAACCAGTAGCGCGTCCACCGACGGCGCTCGTCCCAGCTGATTTCGGCAGACTCTTCGGAGAGGATCGGTATATCCGGCGTCAGCGCTTGCAGGCCATCGACAATGGTTCGATGCGCGGCGAGGTCGGCGGCGGTCAACGGCGATCGATCATCCTTGTGCTCAACTGCAAATTCGCCTTCGTAGATGCCAAGAATCGCAGCCGCCGCACGCCTGGCTATCGCGCAAACCTCGGGAATCAACGCTTCAAGATTCATACGCTGGGCCGAAAACGACCAGCAAGATACTCGCGAGCAATGAACAAGGCGGCGATCGAACGACCTTCGCTGACTTCAGGCTCATCAAGCAGGGTATGCAATTCACTGAGTTTCCATGGCACTACTTCAAGCTCCTCGGGCTCATCGCCCTGCAGCCGTTCCGGATAAAGATCACGCGCGAGCACAACATGCGCCATCGCACTCATGTACGTGGGCGACGCTGACAAAGTAGTCAGAATGTGCAAATCCCGCGCGCCATAGCCGATCTCCTCCTTGAGCTCGCGATTGGCGCCCTGCTCGACGGTTTCATCGCGATCCAGACGCCCCTTGGGCAGGCCAAGCTCGTAGCTGCCAATGCCGGTGGCGTATTCGCGAATCAGCAGCACGGTATCGTCATCAAGCATTGGCACCATGATCACCGCACCAAAGCCCGAGGTACACAATCGCTCGTGGGTGCGTCGTTCGCCATTGGAAAATTCGAGGTCGATCTGTTCAGCGCGCAGAAAGCGACTTTGTTCGATGGAACGCGTCGCCAGTATGGTCGGTGATTTCTTTCTCATCGAGTCATTGTAACCGCTTGGATATTCGCGAGCCGACCCCGCTACTGCCGCCAAGCCGGTCATGACGCGCACTTGCCGGTATGCTTGCTGGCTTGATCAACGCTGCCGAATTGCCATGTCCGTGCTCCGCCCGCGCCTGCGTGGCCTCGTTTCCAAACTCGCGCTTTTCTATGTATTGCTGTCGCTGCCAACGCTGGTTGTTGTCGAGTCGGTGATTCTGACCTATGAGTTCCAGCGCTTCGTCGCTGGGGTCGAAGCCGGCAGCTTGCATCGCGCCACCGAGCGCGGCAGCACGGACCTGCTGAAACAGTGGCCGCGACTGCACAACGGCGGCGCGATTGATACGGCTGCTCTGCAGATCTGGCTCGATGCATGGACGCTTCGCCTGCAACAGCCGCGCGGCGGGCTGACTCCAGATGAGTCTTACATTCTGCTTGAGCTGAATGATGTGCCCCTCGGCGCGGCGATTTTTGACCCACAAGCCAAACCACTTGCGCGCACCGAGGGCAACGCGCGCTGGTCGCTTGATTTGCCCACTGAGTCTGAATTCCACAGCGCATCCGGCACGCCGAACGCAGTAGTGCTTCAGCTGGCAGGCAAGGACAGCAGTTACACGATCCAGCGCCTGCTTGTGCCGCTGAATGAGGCAAGCGGCAAGCACCTTGGCTGGCTGTTTGTCGAATTGCGTATCCCGCCACCGTGGCGCCATCTGCTGTTTGATTCGAGCTTCGAGTCGCCGACGGTTTTTGCGTTTCTGATCGTCTTCGGATTGGCCTCTTCACTGTTTCTAGCGGCGTGGGTGACCCGGCGGCTGAGCCGTATCGAGCGCGCGGCGACCGCCTGGAGTCGAGGCGATTTCTCAAATCGCATCGATGACCACTCACGCGACGAAATCGGCGGACTCTCGATGATGCTTGATGGCATGGCGCTTGATCTCAAGGGTCTGCTGCGCTCGCGGGCGCAGTTGGCCATGCTCGCGGAACGCCAGCGGCTGGCCCGTGATCTGCACGACACCGTCAAGCAGAAAGCCTTCGCGTTGAATCTGCAATTGGCAACCGCGCGGCGTACGCTTGGCGATGTCGCCGGCGCAGACCGACTCGAATTGGCACAGCGTTTGACCCAGCAGATTCAGCAGGAGCTCGCCCAGATCCTTGATGAAATGCGTGCCTCGGATACCGAATTGCCTTTCGCCGAGCGCGTGCGCTTGCGGGCCAGTGATTGGGCGCACACCAGCGGCGCCAGTCTCGGCTTTCATATCGACGACATCCCCGCGCAGGCGACCGGCGTCGAGGATTCCTTGTTGCGCATCATTGATGAGGCACTTTCCAATGTCTTGCGGCACAGCGGTGCCCAGCACGTCGAGGTGAGCCTCCGTCGCACGGCGGAACGCGTGAGCCTCGTGATCGAGGATAATGGCGTCGGTGCGCCTGATGAATCGGGCAATGGCATGGGCTTGCGCAACATGCGCGAACGCGCCGAAGCCTTGCTCGGCGGACGTTTCGAGTTCGACAGCCGAGCCGACCACGGCACACGCGTCACCGTCAGTTTCCAGACCGAGGTAACGAGATGAGCAAACCGATCCGCATCGTCATTGCCGACGACCACGACCTCGTTCGCCAGGGTATCCGCGGTTTCCTGGAAACCCACGCCGATCTTTCCATCGTTGGCGAAGCGGGTGACGCAAACGAAGCGGTTTCCGTGTGCAAGGAGCAGACTCCGGATGTCGCGCTGGTCGATCTGGTCATGCCCGGTGGCGGTATCGAGGCGACGCGTGCGATTCGTGCAGCCAGTCCGAAAACCCAGGTCGTGTTGCTGACGTCGTTTGAGGATGTGCGACAAATTGTTGCCGCGGTCCAGGCAGGCGCGCTGTCGTGCCTGCTCAAGGATGTCGATGCCGACGCGCTGGCCGATGCCTTGCGCAAGGCCGCACAAGGTGAGGCGGTATTGCATCCACGCATCGCCGCCCGCCTGATGGATGCCATGCGGCGCGGTGTCGAACCCGGCAGCGGTGCCCTCGAATCATTGAGCCAGCGAGAGCGCGAAACCCTGGCGTTGGTTGCCGAAGGTCTCAGCAACCAGATGATTGCGGAACGCCTTGGCATTGGCGAAAAAACCGTCAAGACCCACGTCAGCAACGTCCTCGGCAAGCTCAACGTCAGCGACCGCACCCAAGCCGCGGTCTACGCCTGGCGCAGCGGCATGAAACAGCAAGATTCGCACTAGCGCCAACGGAATCAGCAGTACTTGCTCGGAAGCTTCGGTTTAAGCGTAGGTTTTTCGCTGTTCGATGAGTTGGGCGAGAATGCTGATGGCGATTTCTTGCGGGCTTTCGGCACCGATTTCCAAGCCGATCGGCGCGACCAGATTGCGCAAGATTTGCTTGTGTTCGGGTAGCGCTCGTCGAACTTCGGCGATGCGGCGATGGCTTCCGAGCATGCCGAGAAAACGCGGCGGCCTTTGGCTCAACACGCGCAAGGCCGCGACATCCGCATCGAAGTTGCGGTTGAGCAGAACCGCCTGGATGCTGCGTTCGGAATCGATGATCGGCGCGAGCAATCCGACATCACCGCAATGCGTCTTCGCGTGGGCAAAAGCCGCTGACGCAAGACTCTCGGCGCGCGAGTCGAAGACATGAATGTCGAAAGCGAGATGGCGCGCCTGTTCGCTCAACGCTTCTCCACAATGACCAGCGCCGACGATGAGCAAACGCACATTCGGCATCGCCCTTTGTGCTCCGCTCTCCCCTCCGAGGAGCTCGGCATCGAGGAGCACCTGGCGACCTTCCGACAACTCCCTCGCCATCTTTTCCGCACACTTCAGATCAGCACTCCCTGACCAGCGACGCAGTACGACCTGCATACATCCGCCGCAAACGCCTGCCGCATCGATACCGCCATCAAGATCGATGACCTGCGTTGCGCTTTCGGTTTTTGAGCCAAGCATCTCCAGGGCCTGGGCGATCACGCGAGCTTCAGCAAGGCCGCCGCCGACGCTGCCTTCGCTGCCCTCCGCTGCAATCAACATGCGACTTCCACGTTTGCGCGGAGTGGCACCTTGGGTGCTCGCGACACTCGCAACCACGACCGCTCGATCACTCAGCCAACGCGCCAGCGTCGAGAACAATCGCTCGTCCATCAGTCCTTGCAACCTTGATTGCCGGCTGCCGACGTTCGTCTTGCACAGCAACGAACCTTTTCGATTGCGTTGAAGATCGCTTCGGGAGTCGCTGGCGTTGCGAGGTCAACCTGGCGAACATCGCCGAATGCGCCGACTGCCGCACGTAACGCTTCACGTACGCTCATCGCCAGCATCAAAGGCGGCTCGCCGACCGCCTTGCTGCCATAGATCACCTGGGCCTCGGTCGACCTTGTGCGCTTGAACAGATCAACCCGGAAATCCTCGGGCACTTCTCCATTGGTCGGAATCTTGTAGGTGCTTGGTGCGTCGGTAAGCAGCTTGCCCGCATCGCTCCAGCGCAGCTCTTCGCAGGTCAGCCAGCCCATGCCTTGAACAAAGCCGCCTTCGATCTGACCACGGTCGATGGCCTCGACCAACGAGTCACCGACATCGTGCAGGATGTCGACCCGCAACAGACGGTGCACGCCGGTGAAGCCACAGATTTCGACCTCGCTGACTGCCGCACCACAGGCGAAGTAGTAGAACGGCTGGCCTTTGCCGGTTTGCGGGTTCCAGGAAAGTCCCGGCGTGCGGTAATAACCGGTCGCCGACAAACTGACACGAGCGCTGTAGGCCGCCTGGACGATTTCCGCGAAAGCGAGAGACCGCTGTGGCGAACGTGTTGCATACACGCGATCGTCGGCAAAGACGACTTCATCCGCCGCGCATTCGAGCGCATCAGCCGCGACGTCAGCCAATCGGGAAAGCAGGACTTCGCAAGCCGCCTTGACCGCCTGGCCATTCAGATCCGAACCGCTGCTGGCCGCTGTGGCCGAGGTGTTCGGCACCTTGTCGGTGCTGGTCACCATGATCTGGATGAAGTCGACACTGATGCCGAGGCTGCGACTTGCTACGGCGAGCATTTTCGAGTGCAGTCCCTGGCCCATTTCAGTGCCGCCATGATTGAGCTGGACACTGCCGTCAGTATAAATATGCACCAGTGCGCCCGCCTGGTTGTACTCGACCTTGTTGAACGAGATGCCGAATTTGACCGGCGTGATCGCGATCCCGCGCTTGGCATGAGCATGCGTTGTGTTGAACATCTCGATCGCGGCCCTGCGCGCGTCAAAATCGCTGCTCGCTTTCAACTGTTGCCAGAGTTCGGGGATCGGATTGTCACGGATCGCCTGGCCGTAAGGCGTGATGTTGCGTGGTGGTGATTGGTCTTCGGAATAGAAATTTCTTTCACGTACTGCCTCAGGCGGCAGACCGAGATGGCGTGAGATGCGATCAATGATCTCTTCGCCAACGAGCATGCCTTGCGGACCACCGAAGCCACGAAACGCAGTATTCGAGGGCAAGTTGGTCTTCGCAATCAAGCCTTCAATTTCGATATTCGGACAAAAGTAAGCATTGTCGATATGCACCATCGCGCGCATCAACACCGGCGGCGACAAATCAACACTCCAGCCGCCATCGGCGAACAACGCGATCTTCATCGCCTGCAACATTCCATCCTCGTCGAAGCCGACTTCGTAACGCGCGAAAAATGGATGCCGCTTGCCGGTCATCTGCATGTCGAGGCCGCGGGACAGCTTGATCCGAACCGGGCGTCGGCTGATCTGCGCGGCAAGCGCCGCGATCGCCGCATACGGATTGGCTTGGGTTTCCTTTCCACCGAAGCCGCCACCCATGCGCAGGCTGCGACAGACCACGCGATTCGATGGCAGACCCAATACGCGGGCGACAATGGTTTGCGTCTCGGTCGGATGCTGGGTCGAGGACGCCACCTGGACGAGACCTTCGGAGTCAATCTGCGCCCAGCTCGCCTGGGTTTCGAGATAGAAATGATCCTGACCACCGATAGCCAGCGTGCCATCGAGCCGATTTGCGGCACTCGCCATGGCGACATCCACTTCACCGCGATCGACCCGTGTTGGCGGGCAGTGGAACGCCGCAGCAGAAATTGCATCGGCAATGCTCAGACAAGCCGGCAAAGTCTCGTAGTCCACCTCGACCGCAGCCGCCGCGGCCATCGCCAACGCTTCGCTATCGGCGACCACCCAGGCGACGGCCTGGCCATGAAACTGCACGCGATCGGCGGCAATCAGCGGCTCATCATGGACGATCGGGCCCGTGTCGTTTTCGCCCGGAATATCGTCGGCGGTGATTACTGCCCACACACCGGGCATGCGTCGTGCGAATTCGGCATCGACGTTTAGAATCCGGGCATGCGCATGCGGCGATTGCACCGGCCAGACACTGAGCATTCCGCTGGGCGGATGTTGCTCGTCGGTATAGACCGCGTGGCCACTGACGTGTCCCGCCGCGCTTTCATGACGTTCGATTGTGCGCCGGCTCACGCGAAATGCTCCGCGACGAAACGTGCGAACAGATTTACGCACAACGCGCGTCGATAGTCAGCGCTGCCGCGGTGATCACTCATCGGAGTGAATTCGTCGCCAAGCAATTCGGCAACTTGCACGAGCGTTGACCCATCGAGCGTGCGACCGAGCAGATATTGCTCAGTCGCCACGGCACGCTTCGGTATCGCGGCAACCCCGCCAAAAGCGAGCCGCACATGCTTCACACGTTGCTGGTCATCAAGAGACATGGTGAATACCGCAGCGACGATACTGATGTCGTCACTCTGGCGTTTTGCGACCTTGTAAGCTGCGCTGCGCTGCGTACACAACGGCACACGCACGGCGGTGATCAATTCGTCATCGCTGCGCGCGGTCTTGCGATAGTCGATGAAAAAATCCTGCGCGGCGACGATGCGCGCGCCTTGTGGCCCGAAAAGATGGATTTGGCCATCCAGCGCGAGCAGAATCGGCAGCAAATCACCAATCGGTGAAGCCGTGCCAAGATTGCCACCCAACGTTGCGCGGTTCTTCACTTGTCGGGCCGCGAACCAACGCAGCATTTCGCCGATTACCGGAATCTTGGTTGCCAGCATCGACTCGATGGTGCTCAACGCGACACCGGCACCGATGGTGATGGAATCGTCATCAACGACAATATGCTTGAGTTCTTCAATGCGATCGACGGCAATAAACGCTTGATTGCGGCCACGACCGCGACTCAGTTCCACGCCGAGATCGGTCGCCCCGGCGATCCATTGGGCATGCGCAAAGCGTATCTTGAGTTCAATCGCTTCGGCCAGCGTGTCGGGCAGGAAGAAGCGTTCGCCAATGGCAGCGCTTGCATCGAACGCGTGCGCCGAAAGCATCGATGAAAACCGATCCACCTCAGGTTCGCGCGAGCGCAGTTGTTCGGTCGCCCTGCGAATCGGCAGATAGCCAGTACAGCGGCACAGATTGCCTTCGGTGGTGTGGTCATCCAACTCGCCGTTGTGGTAACCGGCGAACAGGCTCATGACGAAACCCGGTGTGCAATAACCGCACTGCGATCCCGAACAGTCAACCATTGCCTGCTGAACGGGGTGTAGAAGATGACCCTCTGCCAGATGCTCAACCGTCACGACCTCCAGTCCACTCACCGAGCCAATCGGCAGCAGGCAACTATTCACCGCAAGGAAGCGACGCCCGCCATTATCGTTTGGCCCAATCAGTGCAACTGTGCAGGCGCCACAATCGCCATCGGCGCAGCCCTCCTTGGTGCCACGCGAACCGTGCCGATTGAGCCAGCGCAGCAGTGATTCGGTCGGATCGCTATTAGTGAGATCGACCGTTTTCTGGTTCAAGCGGAATGCGGGATTGGTCATCGTCGAAGCGTAGCCCGAATGATTCGTGAGGTCACTTTTTGCGGAATTCGGATTTCGCCATGAACCGTCAATTGACTGTCGCAACCCGGGATTCGAAAATGCTGAATTGAGGTTTCCGCCGCCAAGCGGTCCCAACCTGGATGCTTCAGCTTAAAAGTCGAAAGCACCGAAACTGAAACGTGACAGCAGCCACGTGGCGGGTCACTATCGCCGCATCACTCCCAATCAGCTTGCCTAACCATGGGAAAACTCACCACACATGTGCTCGACACCGTACGCGGCAAGCCGGCCGCCGGTATCGGCTTTGAGCTTTTTCGTCTACATGAGGATCGACGAGAACTGCTGATGCGTGGAATGACCAATGCGGATGGTCGCTGCAATGCTCCGCTACTTGCCGAGGCAACGATGCAGATTGGCGTCTATGAGCTTGATTTCCATGCGGGCGACTATTTCGCCTTGCTCGGCGTCCCGCAGACCGAGCCGCGCTTTCTCGACGTGGTCACCTTGCGTTTCGGCATTGCTGATTCGAAAGGCAACCTGCATGTTCCGCTGCTGCTGTCGCCTTACAGCTACAGCACCTATCGCGGCAGTTGAGAGCGTGCTCGAGTTGATCCGCCGCTCGGAATTCAGCGCGTGACTGATTATGTTCTCGAATGTCTCGCTCTCGCCCTGCGCTGGCTGCACGTAGTCGCGGCAATCGCCTGGATCGGCGAATCGTTCTACTTCGTCATGCTCGACCGCTCACTCAAACCGGCCGCACATGCGCCTGCTGGCGTCGCTGGCGAATTGTGGTCCGTGCATGGAGGCGGCTTTTATCACAAGCAGAAATATCTCCCGGCACCCGCGCAGATGCCCGAGGATCTGCACTGGTCGAAGTGGAAGGCGTACACGACCTGGCTCTCCGGGTTTGCGCTGTTCGCGTTGCTGTATCTACTCGCGCCGAGTCTCTATTTGATTGATCCAGCGGTCGCTGCGTTAAGTCCGATGCAGGCGATCATCTTTGCGCTCGCATTCCCGATTGCGGCGTGGATCGGCTACGACCTGCTCTGTCGTCTCGTTGGCTTTCGCGATGGCGTACTCGGCGTGCTCGTCGGCTTTCTTTCGATTGGACTCTGCTACGCGGCAACGCAGCTGTTCGCGGGACGCGCGGCGTTCTTACTGGTGGGTGCCGCGCTCGGTACGATCATGGCGGCGAACGTGTTCTTCATCATCATTCCGGGCCAGAAACGCATGGTCGCCGCACTTGCACGCGGCGAGACGCCAGATCCTTTACCTGGACGTCGCGGCAAACAGCGCTCGGTACACAATACGTATTTCACCTTGCCCGTGGTATTTGCGATGTTGAGCAATCACTACGCTACGGCGTATGCGCATCCGCACAGCTGGCTTGTGCTTGGCTTGTTCATGGCCGCCGGTGCGCTGATTCGCCAGTTCTTCGTACTTTGGCATAGTGGTGATCGCGCCTGGGGGTTGCTCGCCGCCGGGGTCGTTGTGTTGATCGGTACATTTGCGTGGCTGGCGCCGTCAAATTCTTCCTCGACCGCTGCCGATATGCATGCCGCGAGCATGCCGCGATCCGCTCAGCAAGTACCCGCACAGGCGCCTACAGACGCTACGATCGAAATCGCCGAAGTCGGAATCATCCTCAAACGTCACTGCACCGCTTGCCACTCTGCTCAACCAAGCTTGATGGCAACCGCGCCGAAGGGTGTAATGTTTGACAATGTCGGTGAGATCGAACGCTACGCGGACCTGATCCAGCGTCAGGCGGTCATCCTCAAAATCATGCCGCCGGGCAATGTCACCGGAATCAGTGATGCCGAGCGTGGCTCGATAGCTCGCTGGTATGCATCGCGCTCGAAGACCGTTTCTTTATTCAACTAGCGAGCAAGCTTGGATCTATTTGAGTCATTCATCCGAGGATCAAAGTCCTGAATTCTGGCCACCATTCTGGCGAATGATTCACGGATCGATATTAGAACATTTCAACTGAGTCATTGGCGCATGAGAATACTCGCCATCCCTGCGTCGCCTCTTTTTTTTATTTCTTTACGCTCCTTCGGAGCGCGGCATCCCTGCCTTTTTTCACTCGCCTCCCGGCGAGCGAGTGTCTTTCTCTTGCGTGGCCAAAGAGAAGACACCAAGAGAAAGGCCACCCCGATACAGCGGTCGCCGGGCTCCTGCCCTGCGACTGCGCAACGCGACTCCGGGGGTTCGCCGACAGTCCATCCCTGGACTGGCGTCGAACTGGCCGCAATCCATTGCGCCCACCCTGCGGGCTTTCCCTCCATCACGTTGCCGCTACATAGGGGCCCCATTCACTGCGCATCGTGCGCAGCAAAGACGAAGCAGATTCCCGCGTGTTTTGGCTTTGCGATTCCTTTCCTTCTCCCGCAAGGCGGGAGAAGGTGCCCGGCAGGGCGGATGAGGGCGCTTTTGACTTTGATTTAGGCGCGCACGATCCGCGCTATATGGGGCCCCTCGATCGCGGCGAGACTGCGCAGGATTTGTCCGAAGGATGGCCCACACGATTTGGGCCAGTTCGACGCCAGTCCACGGATGGACTGTCGGCGAACCCCGGAGCAGGCTCGCGCACCTGGAGCACAGGGACTGTGCGTAAGGCGCGAGTGTGGGGGTGGCCTTCTCTTGGCCTACGTTCTCTTGGCCACGCAAG
>JBBSVJ010000083.1:0-14102 GCA_038233665.1 Lysobacterales bacterium | reverse complement strand
CATAGTGGTTGTGCGAGATCAGCACCAGGTCGATGTGTGGCAGTTCGCTCAGCTGCATGGGTAGAGGCACGCGCCGCTTCGGGCCGGCCCACTGCACGGCAAACGTGCGTTCGGAGAAATGCGGATCGGTCAGCACGTTGATGCCGCCCAACTGCACCAGCAGCGTCGCATGGCCGATCCAGGTGACCGCGGGCTGCGTGCGGTTCGCTCTCAGCCACGCCACGTTGGGCCGGTCGACCGGGAAGCCCGCGTAGCCGTCGACGTACTGGCTCGGCGGCGGCGGCAGGTCGTCGCGCCAACGCTCATAGAACCAGAGGATCCAAATGCGCCTGTCAGGACTCGATATTCTGCGCGTCATCGCCGGGCTGGCGTTGATCGTGACACATGCAGCATTTTGGCTCGCGCCGTTCCACTTTCCAGCTACGGCGTGGATGTTTCTTGACCACGTCAGCATCGAGTTGTTTCTTGTGGCGATGGGATTTCTGGTTGCTCAGCGTCTGCTCGCCTTGGAGCAAAACGTGCCGATTCTGCTTAGCTGGGTGCGCTCATTTTTTCGACTCTGGCCACTGTTTCTATTGTTGCTCGTGGCCAACCTGATGATTCTGCCCGCGCAAGATTCAGGGCCCAACTGGGCCATGTATTTGCTTTTCAGCCAGAATCTGGCTTGGCCGCACCCGCAGTTTTTCAATGAAGCATGGATCGTCTCGACGGCGATGATGGTTTTGCTTGCGCTACCCGTCCTGTGTCGATTGCTGCAGCGCCTTGGGTTTTCTGCAGGTTTGGTGGCGCTGATCGGCTTGTTGTTGATGACGACCGTGTTGCGCGGTTGGCTCGTGCTGGGCAACGATCCAGCCTTCGACGACGGCGTGCGCAAGACCCTGATCACTCGACTGGATCTTCCTGTTTACGCTGTTTTAGCCGCGTGGCTATGGGTCCATCGCTACGAGGTGATCATTCGCTGGCGCGTCATTCTTGCCCTGCTTGGCACGTCGATGCTCGTAGCAACCGGCTGGGTTCACTTCAGCGTTCCGCTGGATCAGTCAGACAGCGCGCGGATTTTCCTTTTTCCGCTTTGTGACGCGGCTTGGCTCATGCTGCTGCCTTGGGTGTGCGCCTTGCAGGTACCAGAACGTCTGTCCAACGCCTTGCAAGTGCTTGCGTCGAGTGCCTTCGCGGGGTTGCTGACCACCATCACGCTGTTGCGTGTGGGTTCCATTCTTGGCGTGCCATTGCATGCGACAAGCAAGCTTCAGGGTGTGCTCATGCTGACATCATATTTGCTGCTCGCGGGAGGCGTCGCCATCATGGCTTTCCTGCTTGTCGATCGACCATTACTCGCGCTCAGGGACCGATGGATACCTTGGCCGACAGAGCACGCAAAACCCCTCGCGGATAACTGACACGTCTCGTGCAGCATGCAGCTGAAAGTTTCTCGAAGGTGAAAGCTGATCGACGCGTATCTATCGAATTTGGGCTGATGCATCTCTAACGCACGAGCAATGCACAATTCGTCACAACGACCGAGCGAACCCAAAAGGCGTTTTTATACGGGCTTGCCTGAAGCGGGCCGACAGGCCAGACTGGATGCTCGCCATAGCGCGTGTCACAGGGGTAGGGAATGATCCGCATCGTCCTCGTCGACGACCATGAGCTTGTTCGCACCGGGTTCCGGTTGATACTTGAACAGCAGGCGGATATTGAAGTCGTCGGTGAAGCTTCTGACGGTGAGCACGGACTGACCCTGCTGAAGACGTTGAAGCCGGATATCGCGCTTGTCGACGTGCATATGCCCGGTGTCAGCGGCATTGAAGTGACCGAACGGGTTCGCAAGCTCAAGCTGAAAACCCGAATTGTCATCGTCACAATGGTCAGTGAATCGCCATTTCCGCGTCGATTGATTGAGGCGGGTGCGAGTGGCTACATCACCAAATCCTGCGCTGCCCCCGATTTGCTTCGGGCAGTGCGCCAGGTTTCCGATGGCCGACGTTATCTGGCTCCCGGTATCGCCGAGGCCATGGCACTCGGTGCGATCGACGGTTCGGGCCAATCACCTTTCGAGGAGTTGTCCACGCGAGAGCTTGAAGTCGCCTTGATGCTCGCTCGCGGCCAGCCGATGCCGGTAATCGCCGAACTGCTCAATCTGAGCAGTAAAACGGTGGCGACCTACAAGTATCGATTGTTCGAGAAACTCAACATAGACAACTCGGTAACCTTGTCCCATCTGGCCGGCTTGCATGGCTTGCTCGATGCCAAGTGATCGGCGAGTCGAACCACGAAGCGATCATCGTGCGGCCACGCAGTCAGGTTCGTAGCAAGCCTTTCGGCAACTGCATCGTTACGCAATGCAGGCTGCCGTTCTGCCAGATCAGTGGGCGACACGGGATCTTTACGATCTCGCGACCCGGATGGGCGGCTCCAATGATGCGTGCAGCTTCGTCGTCTGCCACATCGTCGTAAGCAGGCACCAGCACCGCGTCGTTGAGGATCAGGTAGTTCGCATACGAGGCGGCGAGGCGGCGATCCTCATCGAGGATGGGCTTCGGCCAAGGCAAGGCATACAACGTATACGGTTCGCCTGAACTCGTACGCAAGCTGGCTAGTTCCGCGGCCATGGCTTCCAGCTCGACAAAGTGATTGTCTGACCGATCATCACACGCCTGGTACACGATCGCATCGTTCGGTGCGAGGCGCGCCAAGGTATCGATATGGGCGTCGGTGTCATCGCCTTCGAGATAGCCGTGTTCGAGCCAGAGCACGCGCTTGGCAGCCAAGGTGTCAAGTAGTGTCGATTCGATCTGCTCGCGGCTCAATTCTGGATGGCGCAGATGCAAACACTTCCAGGTAGTCAGAATCGTGCCACGTCCATCCGATTCAATCGCTCCACCTTCGAGCGCCCAATCAATATGCCGATGCCGGGCATCGACAAACAGATCTTGCGAGATCAGCTCACTGATGATGCGGTCATCGAGGCCGGCTTCAAACTTTCCGCCCCAGCCAGTGAAGCGAAAGTCGTTGAGAGTGAACGCGGCGTCAGAGCGAAGCGTGATCGGACCGGAATCTCGCAGCCAGGTGTCGTCGTAGCTGAGTTCAACAAAACGAAGCCTGACACTATCGATTGATTGATGCGCCAGAACTGCTTCGGCGTGGCGGCGCACATCCGCATTGGCGACTAGAACAATCGCCGTCTGAAAACGGGAGATCTCCGCAATTAAAGCGGAATAAGTCGTCTCAACCGATTCAAGCCTGTCAGCCCAATCGGTGTCGGCATGTGGCCAAGCGACCAGAATCGCCGCCTGCGGCTCCCATTCGGCCGGCAGACGCAGGACAAAATCAATCATGGTTTCGACAGTTGAACTCGAATCAGGCGCCGTCACGAACGCTGTGGATTACGATGTTTTTCTCGAAATAGACGGTGAAGCCATCGTACTGCCAGCGATTGATGACGGGATGCAAAGCGGTATCGCCGCCAGCCGCGGGCAGTTTGGCTTGCGGTGCGCCGAAGCGGCGCTGAACCTGGGACATGCTCAAACCGCGCTCGGGAGCGCGGATCGCGCGCACGTCGGTCTTGCCTAGCGTTACGGTATCGGCATGAACGACCGGGGCGGCCGCAAACAGGCCGGAAACTAGCAGTGTGCTACCGAGAACAAACTTCAAGTTCATCTCCGAACCTCCTGATCTCATTGGATGAATTCCAAACAGGACGCAGTTTTAACAGATGCGCAGCCTGAGTTCCATCGCATTGCGCACAAATAGGCAGGTTGCTGGTTTCGATGGCCTGGAAACGCACAAGGCCGCTTGCGCGGCCTTGTCGACGTGAATCTGCTGCGAATCGCTTAGCGCTGACGCGCCTTGAATCGCGGATTGCTCTTGCAGATCACGAAAACCTTGCCGCGGCGACGCACGATCTTGCAATCGCGATGACGGGACTTGGCGGATTTGAGTGAAGAAAGCACTTTCATTGGAAACCTCGGAGCGAGCGGGCTTGAGCAAAGCGCGCAAGTATATCGGTCTGTTGCCAAGCTTGTAAAGACGAGGGGCTGAGATGGGTAGGGGACTTGCCAACAAGCACTCGGGCACCGATGTTGGAGGAATCATCTTAGACGCCTCAGGATTTGCATGTTCCCCGAACTGCGATTCGACAATGCTTTCGTCCGCGCGCTGCCCGCTGATTCGGCAAGCGGGCCGCAGGTGCGCGAAGTCCGCGATGCTTCGTATTCGCTGGTAACGCCGACGCCCGTCAAAGCGCCACGCTTGATCGCCTATTCATCTGAGATGGCCGATGCGCTGGGTTTCTCCAAAGAGTCGGTCAGTGCGCAGGAATTTGCCGACGTTTTCTCGGGCAACGTCGCGATTGACGGCATGCAGCCCTATGCTGCCAATTACGGCGGCCATCAATTCGGTCACTGGGCCGGTCAATTGGGCGACGGCCGGGCGATCTCTCTCGGCGAAGTGGTCAATCGAGCGGGACATCGCTGGGAGCTGCAACTGAAGGGAGCGGGGCCGACACCCTATTCGCGCGGCGCCGATGGGCGTGCCGTGTTGCGCTCGTCGGTTCGAGAATTTCTCTGCAGCGAAGCCATGCATCATCTGGGTGTGCCGACCACCCGCGCGCTGAGTCTGGTTGCAAGCGGCGACGAGGTCGTCCGCGATATGTTCTATGACGGCCATCCGGCCGCTGAGACCGGGGCCATCGTTTGCCGCGCCGCGCCTTCGTTCATTCGGTTCGGTAGTTTCGAGCTGCCATCTTCGCGCGGGGAGACCGAACTGCTTGGCCGCTTGATTGATTTCACGATACGTCGTGATTTCCCGGAATTGAAGGGCGAGGGCGAATCGCTGCGTGCAGACTGGTTCGGCGAGGTTTGCGCACGGTCTGCGACGATGATTGCGCATTGGATGCGGGTCGGATTTGTGCATGGGGTGATGAACACCGACAACATGTCGATCCTTGGATTGACGATCGACTATGGCCCGTATGGCTGGATCGACAACTTCGATCCGGACTGGACACCGAATACGACCGATCGCCAGAACCGTCGCTATCGTTTCGGACAGCAGCCACAGATTGCGCACTGGAATCTGGCATATCTGGCTCAGGCGCTGGCACCCGCTTTTGATTCCATCGAGCCGCTGCAAGCCGGCTTGCAGCGTTATGTGGACTCATACGCCGCTGCCGATCGGGCGAATATTGCCGCCAAGCTCGGCTTGCTCGAATGTCGTGACGAGGATGTCACGCTGATGCAAGCATTGTATGAGCTGATGGCCGAAGCGGAGATCGACATGACGATCTTCTTTCGGCGGCTTTCAGATCCCCGCGATCAGCCGCTCACTTCGGCCGGTTTTGTCGAGTCGTTCTACGACGAGACGAAACGCCAGCAAGCAGCAGTGCGATTGCAAGCTTGGCTGGATCGATACACCGAGCGCCTCACAACCGACCCGCAATCAGCCATTCAACGCCGCGAGCGAATGTGCGCGGCGAATCCTCGCTACGTATTGCGCAATTGGCTGGCCCAGCAAGCCATCGACAAAGCCAATGAGGGCGACGAATCAGAGATTCGCTTGCTGCTTGAGGTCATGCGCAAACCGTACGAGGACCAACCTGGCCGCGAACGGTTTGCAGCGCGTCGACCCGACTGGGCGAGAAACCGCGCGGGTTGTTCGATGCTTTCGTGCAGTTCGTGACAGCCATCCGATCCGTCAAGGCGAGCGCTGTTTGCTGCGCTCGAATAGGTAGTGGGTCGTATCGTCGAGCGTCGGTGCAAATCCATGAAATCGAAATGCCGCGGCAATACGCAAGTGACCCACGCTTGGATAGGTGATCAGCTCAACCGGCGCACCTGCTTTCTGCAACTTCGATTGCAGTGAACGGCTGTTGCGCGGCCAGACAATCTTGTCGGCAAGGCCGTGAATCAACAGAAAAGGCGGCTCGTCGCCGTCAACAAAATTGATCGGTTGCGAGGTGGGCCAATCCTTCTCGGCGCCAAACACCTCGACCAGGTCCGGATCGGTCAGAGGCAGGAAATCGTAGGGTCCGGATATGCCGATGACAGCGGCCAGATCTTTCGGCTTGAGATCGACGCTTTGCAGATAGCGCTTGTCCGTGCCAAGCAGGGCCGCGATATGCGCACCGGCGGAATGCCCGACTACGAAGATTCGCCGCGTATCCCCGCCCAGTTCGGTGGCGTGGTCGAATACCCAACGAACGGCATGTGCGGCGTCGTATTCGAAATCAGGAAATTTTCCCTGCGGGAATACCCGGTAATCGGGAACCACCGCGATGATGCCTTTACTTGCCAGTGCTTCGCCGATGAACGCGTATTCGCTGCGAGTGCCGTTGCGCCAACTGCCGCCATAAAAGAACACCGCAATCGGTGGATTTTGAGTTCCGGCTCGAGGGTGGTGGATATCGAGTTTCAGGGCCAACTTTTCGTCGTAGGTACGCGTTTCAGCAGTGGGTAAGTCAGGATTTCCGCTATTGAGGACGCTGAACGCGACGGTTTGGCAGCCGCTGACCAACAACGCAACGAGACACGCAAGGCTCGATTGCATCGCAGCTCGCAGCCGATTTCGATTCAAGCCCATTGGAACCTCGATAGATGGCTGCAACTGACGGTCACGGTGTTTCCTTGGTGATTTTCTGCGCTCTTCAATGCCTCACTCCGGTTTTTAATTTGGAATTTGCCAGCCGGCATGATTGGCCGCTGGCAACTGAATCTACGTCGAGGAGAGCCGATTGGATTCATCGGCGACCACACAGTAAGCGTGCTCAACCATGCCCATCAACACATGACGCGAACGTGGTTTTCGGTCAGGATCGGGAGCTTGCCTGTTTGAATTGATGATCGGTCAATGCAAGCCAGACAGAACCCGCTGTGGAGAGAATGATGGAAAGACGCGATTTTCTGAAGGTTTCCGGTATTGGTCTCGGTATGTTGTTGGCGCCTGCGTATGGTCGTGCCATCGCCGCCGAAGAGCTGGTGACACACCTCGACGTGGCCTTGAAGAAAAAGTTGGCCGATACCGCGATGACGGCGGCACGTGCGGACGGATCCACTTACTGTGACGTTCGCATCGGTCGCTATTTACGCCAGTTTCTGATCACGCGTGAAGACAATGTCGAGAACGTGGTCAATACCGAATCGACCGGCGTCGGCATCCGCGTGATCGCCAACGGCACCTGGGGTTTTGCGGCCACCAGCGATCTCAGTGCCGATGGTGTTGCCAAGGCTGCACGCCAGGCTGTGCAGATTGCAAAAGCCAACTCAACGCTCACCACCTCGCCCGTGCAGCTTGCACCGGTCAAGGGGGTCGGCGAAGTTTTCTGGGCTACGCCAATCGTCAAGAACGCGATGGAAGTGCCGATCAAGGAAAAAATCGATCGCTTGCTTGAAGTCAATGCGGCGGCGCTGGCAGCGGGTGCGAGCTTCGTCAATTCCACTCTGTTCCAGATCAACGAGCAGAAGTATTTTGCCTCCACCGATGGATCGTACATCGATCAGGATATTCACCGCATCTGGGCGCCGATCCAGGTAACAGCGATCGACAAGGCCAGCGGAAAATTTCGTCGTCGTGATGGACTTGGTGCGCCCATGGGTATGGGTTATGAGTATCTCGATGGTCTCAAGCAAGACAAGATTGCGTTGCCTGGCGGGGTCATTGGCTACATCAATTCCTATGACATGCTCGAAGATGCCGTGGCCGCCGCGAAACAGGCGAAAGAGAAGCTCAAGGCGCCGTCAGTCAAACCCGGCAAGTACGATCTGATGCTCGATCCGAGCCATCTCTTGCTGACCATCCACGAATCCGTCGGTCATCCGCTTGAGCTTGATCGTGTGCTTGGCTACGAGGCCAACTACGCAGGCACCAGTTTCGCCACGCTCGACAAGTGGAAGTCGAAAGATTTCCACTACGGTAGTGACAAGGTCACCATCGTTGCCGATCGCACGCAGAAACACTCACTCGGTGCGGTTGGATACGATGATGAAGGCGTCAAGGCCCAGCGTTGGGATCTGATCAAGGACGGTATCCTCGTCAACTATCAGGTCATTCGCGATCAGGCGCATATTCTCGGTCTCGACCACTCGCAGGGTTGCTGTTATGCCGATTCGTGGTCAAGCGTGCAATTCCAGCGCATGGCCAACGTATCGCTGGAGCCGGGCAAGCAGAAACTCTCGCCCGAGGAGATGATCAAGGATGTTGACGACGGCATCTATATCATCGGGCGCGGTTCGTACTCGATCGACCAGCAGCGCTACAACGCTCAGTTCGGTGGTCAGCTGTTCTACGAAATCAAGAAGGGCAAGATCACGGGCATGATCGAGGATGTCGCTTACCAGATCCGTACGCCTGAATTCTGGAACGCATGCAGCGCGATCTGTGACAAGAGTGATTACCGCATTGGTGGCACGTTCTTCGATGGCAAGGGCCAGCCGGGTCAGGTTTCCGCGGTTTCGCACGGAACCAGCACCGCACGCTTCGACGGCATCAATGTCATCAACACAGCGCGAAGCCTGGGCTGACCATGCCATTAGCCACATGACGATTCGTTCCGGGACAGCCATTCTCGATAGGTAAAGCGTTTCATCCCGGTGCGGCCGGGACAGATCAAACGGATTCCTGACACCTTTGAGTCAGGAGACTTCATTCTGAGGCGGAGGACACCATGCAAAGACGTGATTTCATCAAGGCCACCGGGATCGGGCTCGGCGCGCTGATGCTGCCGATTTACGGGCGCGCGATCGCGGCCGAAGAATTGGTTGGCAAACTCGATGTGGGATTGAAAAAGCGATTGGCAGATGCGGCGATGACCGCGGCCAAGGCGGACGGTGCCACTTACTGCGATGTGCGAATTGGTCGCTACTTGCGCCAGTTTGTGATCACTCGCGAAGACAAGGTACAGAACGTCGTCAATACCGAATCCACTGGTGTCGGTATCCGCGTCATTGCCAACGGCACTTGGGGCTTTGCCGCATCGAGCGATCTCAGTGCCGACTCGGTTGCCAAGGCCGCACGGCAAGCCGTGCAGATCGCCAAGGCCAACTCGAAGCTGACCAGCGAACCCGTGCAACTTGCGCCGGTCAAGGGCGTTGGTGAAGTGTCCTGGGCGACTCCGATCGTCAAGAACGCGATGGAAGTGCCGATCAAGGACAAGGTCGACCTGCTACTCGGCGTAAACGCCGCCGCGATGAAAGCGGGCGCCAACTTCGTCAATTCAATGTTGTTCCAGGTCAACGAGCAGAAATATTTTGCCTCGACCGATGGTTCGTATATCGACCAGGATATCCATCGGATCTGGGCGCCGATGACGGTCTCGGCCATTGACAAGGCGACGGGCAAGTTCCGCAGCCGCGAAGGTCTGTCAATGCCGGCGGGCATGGGTTACGAATATCTGGATGGCAAGAAGGAAGACAAGTTCGATTTGCCCGGAGGTGTGGTCGGGTACGGCAGTTCCTACGACATGATGGAAGATGCCGTGGCGGCTGCGAAGCAGGCGCAGGAAAAACTCAAGGCGCCGTCGGTCAAGCCCGGCAAATTCGATCTGGTGCTCGATCCAAGCCATCTTTGGCTCACCATCCACGAATCAGTGGGGCATCCGACCGAGCTCGATCGTGTCCTTGGCTACGAAGCCAACTACGCGGGAACAAGTTTCGCAACACTGGATAAGTGGAAATCGAAAGACTACCAGTGGGGCAGCGACAAGGTCACGATCGTTGCTGACAAGACGCAGAAAGATTCACTCGGCAAGGTTGCTTACGATGACGAGGGCGTGCCGGCCCAGCGATGGGATCTGATCAAGGATGGCATTCTGGTCAATTACCAGGCGATCCGCGATCAGGCGCATATTCTCGGTCTCGATCATTCGCAGGGCTGTTGCTACGCCGACTCGTGGTCGAGCGTGCAATTCCAGCGCATGGCCAATGTCTCGCTGGAGCCCGGCAAGACCAAGCTCAGCCCTGAAGAGATGGTCAAGGATGTCGAGGATGGCATCTACATCATCGGCGATGGCTCGTTCTCGATCGATCAGCAGCGCTACAACGCGCAGTTCGGCGGCCAGCTTTTCTATTCAATCAAGAAAGGCAAAATCGCCGGCATGATCGAGGATGTTGCCTACCAGATCCGCACGCCGGAGTTCTGGAACGCCTGCAGCGCCGTCTGCGACAAGAGTGATTACCGCATGGGTGGATCATTCTTTGACGGCAAGGGTCAGCCCGGGCAGTCCTCGGCGGTCTCGCACGGTTCCAGCACGGCCCGATTCAACGGCATCAATGTCATCAACACCGCACGCAGCCTCGGTTGAGAGCAGGAGATTTATCGATGAGTATCTATTCTGAAAAAGACGCCAAGGCGATTCTCGACAAGGTCATCAAGCTGTCTAAGGCAGACGAGTGCACGGCGACCTTGAGCGGCTCGGTTGATGGCAATATCCGCTACGCACTGAATGCCGTTTCGACCAGTGGTATCGTCAGCGATGCGGAGTTGGGCGTGCAGGTGGCGTTCGGCAAGCGTGTCGGTACGGCCACGATCAACGAGTTCGACGACAAGTCGCTTGAGAAGGTTGTCCGACGCGCCGAAGAGCTGGCCAAGTTGGCGCCGGAAAATCCCGAATTCGTACCGGCCATCGGCAAGCAGAAGTACGGCGAAAGCAAAACCTACTTCGAAAAGACCGCGGCAATCACGCCCGAATATCGTGCCAGTGTTGCGGCCAGTTCGATTGGACCCAGCAAGGCAGCGGATTGTGTTGCGGCCGGCTTTTTTGCCGATAGTGCGCGATTCTCGGCAATTGCCAACAGCAACGGAAATTTCGCCTACCAGACCAGCACGAACCTCGATTTCACCTGTACCGTGCGTACCGAAGACGGTACGGGTTCGGGCTGGGTTGCACGCAATCTTGCCGACGTCGGCCAATTTGATGCGAAGGACGAAATCAAGGTCGCGGTACAGAAGGCGACGGCATCAAAGGATGCCAAGGCTCTGGAACCTGGCAAATACACGGTGATCATGGAGCCAGCCGCGAGCGCGGGTCTGATCTCTTTCATGATGTTTGGGTTTGATGCACGTCGCGCTGATGAAGGCCGCAGTTTTCTATCCAAGAAAGGTGGCGGCAACAAGGTCGGCGAGAAGCTCTACGACGAGCGCGTGACGATTTATGCCGATCCGGCGGACGCCGTGGCTGGCGTGTTGCCTTGGGATGACGAGGGCCTGCCGCGCGAGCGCACGCCGATTATCACCAAGGGCAAGGTCGATTACATGCAGTACTCGCGCTATTGGGCCAAGCTCAAGGACAAGAAGGCAACCGGTCAGCCCGGCAACCTGATCATGGTCGGTGGCGACAAGTCGACCATGGATCTGGTCAAGTCGACCAAGAAAGGCATCCTCGTCACGCGCACCTGGTACATCCGCATGGTCGATCCGCAAACCGTGCTGCTGACCGGGCTGACTCGCGACGGAACTTTCTACATCGAAAACGGCGAGATCAAATATCCGATCAAGAATTTCCGCTTCAACGAATCCCCGATCATCATGCTCAATAACATCGAGGAGATCGGCAAACCGGTCCGCGTCGGAGATGATGAGTCACCGTTTGTGATGATGATTCCACCGCTGAAGATTCGTGATTTCACGTTTACCTCGCTGTCGGATGCTGTCTAGCGGGAATGACCAGCCGTTCGGCTATTCAGAGCCGGAATTTGGGATTCGACATTCGCAAGAGCGGCCTCCAGTGGCTTGAACGTGGTTGCTCTTGCGAAATTTCGCTAAATCCTCGATCAGGTTCTTTATATGACTCGCGCTGAATTCCTCCGTCTCTTGGTTGCAGGCCTCGTGCTTGCACCTGCCGCGCGAGCACAGAGGGCGGAGTCAATTCCGGAATCCCCTAATTCAAATGCCGGATCTTTCGACTTCTGGTTTACCCGGCTCATGTACGAGTCGGGTGATTGGGATGTCGATCAGCGCATGCCGTCGAATTTGATTGATGCATTGATCCAGTACACGACTTTGCGCGTGGATCCGAAAGAGCACGTCGTGCCGCTGGCCGATCCACGCGTGTTGGGCGCACCGTTCTGCTATCTGGCCGGACACAAGTTGGTCGAATTCAATCCGGACGAGCGGCGTAATTTCGAGACCTATGTACGCAACGGCGGGTTCGTTCTTGTCGATGATTGCAATCACGACATTGACGGACTGTTCGCGAAATCATTCGAGAATGAGATGGCCACAATCTTCGGCCGTGATGCTTTGCGCAAGCTGGCGAAATCGCATCCTCTGTACTCCAGTTTTTTTCGCTTCGATGGTCCGCCGAATACCGGTTTCGAATTGAACGGCTGGGGCGACGATCTGGTTCACGAGTATCTCAAGGGTATCGAGATCGATGGCCGACTCGGCGTGCTCTACAGCAACAAGGATTACGGTTGCGAGTGGGATTACGACTGGCGCAACAAGCGTTTTCTGGCCGAGGACAACACCAAGTTCGCAGTCAATATCGCGGTCTATGCAATGACCAATTAGCAAGACGAATTCTGTTGGAGCCCCGCCAGGGGCGATGCTTCGAGCATCAAGATCATTCAAAGCATCGCCCCTGGCGGGGCTCCTGCAGAAAGCGAGTGCTTTTCCATCCGGCTTCGGAAAAATCGGTAATGAATGAAACAGTGACAGAAGAAAACGTGCAGCAACAGATCGGCAAATTGGCGAAGTTGCGCGAATCGATCGCCGCAGCCATCGTCGGACAGGATGAAGTCGTCGAGCAGTTGCTGATCGGCTTGCTTGCCGGCGGTCATTGCCTGCTTGAAGGCGTGCCCGGACTCGGAAAGACCCTGCTCGTGCGTTCGCTTGGCCAGGCGCTGGATCTTGAATTCAGACGCATCCAGTTCACGCCGGATTTGATGCCCAGCGATATTCTCGGAACAGAAATTCTCGAAGAAGATCACGGCACCGGCAAGCGCTATTTCAAATTTCAGAAAGGCCCGGTGTTTACCAGCTTGTTGCTTGCCGACGAACTCAATCGAACGCCGCCCAAAACCCAGGCCGCGCTGCTTGAGGCCATGCAGGAGCATACGATCAGTTACGCGGGAACAACCTACACGCTGCCCGAGCCGTTCTTTGTGTTGGCCACGCAAAACCCGCTCGAACAAGCCGGAACGTATCCGTTGCCCGAGGCGCAGCTTGATCGTTTTCTTCTGCATATTCGCGTTGACTATCCTGATGAGGCGGAAGAGCGATCGATTCTGGCGCGGACGACCGGTGGGTCGTCGGGGCAGGTCAAGAAAGTCATGAATGGCGAGGAAGTCGTTGCATTGCAGAAGCTCGTGCGCGACGTGCATGTCAGTGACGATTTGATGATTTGGATCACGCGTCTGGTTCGCGCCTCGCGCCCACAACACAGCGAGATTTCCGAAGTGCGCGAATGGGTGCGCTGGGGAGCGGGCCCGCGTGCCGGACAATCACTGGTGCTCGCTTCGAAGGCGCGTGCGTTGATCCTTGGACGGCTCGCGGCGACACGCGAAGACGTCAAGGCGTTGGCTTCTCCGGTGCTTCGCCATCGCTTGTTGCTCTCGTTTGCGGCTGAAGCCGAACGTCGCACGACCGACGATGTCATCGAGGTTTTGTTGCGCTCGGTCGCGTACCCGGCCTGAGTTTGCCAACGTGCGCCTGACCGATGAACTGCGCGCCAGGCTTGGGGATCTTCACCTCAGCGCGCGCTCGGGTGCTGGCAGCAATGGCCTCGGAATGCATGCCAGTCGCAGTCGTGGTGCCGGTCTTGAGTTCGCCCAGTATCGTGGCTACGAACCCGGTGACGAGCCGAGACGCATCGACTGGAAACTGTTTGCGCGCTCCGATCGGTATTTTGTGCGCGAGGCTGAGCGAGACAGTCCGTTGACGATCTGGATGGTGATTGATGCGAGTGCCTCGATGAGCCAGGCCGATCGTGCCAGAGCGGACTACAGCAAACTCGATGCGGCCAAGTTGCTCGCTGCGTGCATCATCGAGATTGCCTTGCGGCAGGGTGATCGGTTTGGATTGATTGGGCTTTCGAGTGATGAACTGCACTTTGTTCCAGATGCTGCAGGAGCGCGTCAGCGTGATCGCTGCCTGCTCGAACTCGATCGAGT
>JBBSVJ010000082.1:0-14114 GCA_038233665.1 Lysobacterales bacterium | reverse complement strand
GACCGGTGCGCCAAAGCCGAAGGTTCCAGCCCAGGCGATAAATTCGTCGATGTCACGATCACGATCTTCGATGTTTGGATCGAGCGTGTAGTCACCGTCGGCAGCTACACCAATGCCGCCCACTGGCACGCCATTCTTGTAGAGCGGAAAACCACCGGGATCCGCAGACAAGCCCAGCGGGGATCGGTGGGGACCGGGACCAATGCCGACACCGCCGACGCTATCGGCAAGCTGGCGGGAAAAATCCGAACACGGCAATTGCGAAAATTGAACGCCGAACAGGGGTCCGGCCGGTGCGTTGCGCTCGCGCGGGTTCAGATGCTCCTGGACAATCTGGCTGGCCGTACGGGTGGAAAACGCGTTGCCTTCGCTGGACAGATAGGCGCCGGTGACGGCCTTGGATACGGCTGCGAGTTCACTGGGAACGATGAGTCCTTCGAGACCTCCGACGACCCCTCGATTGGTGCCAATGCGGACGAGCGCGTTGGCGCCACTCATGCGATAAACCGCCAGCACATTACCTACTCGATCGACGACCGCGATCGTCGCAGGAAGACTCTGCGCAGAGGCTTCCTGAACTGCCTGAGCAATGACCTTGCCGACATCGGCTGAGCTCAAATAGGAGTCCGCAGTTGCGCACGAACCCGTACATCCACTGTCGCTGCTCCCTGACGGCGGACTGGCCGGCGGCGAGGTACCAACTGAACTCGTGGAATTGCTGCCCCCGCCGCAACTTGCGAGCAAGGCAAAGCCAATCAAGCATTGGCTGATTCTGATGATCCCCATCCCTACTCCCCGTTCGCCTGCTGCGAGCCTGCATGCGGAACCCTGACCGGATCATAGCTCAGTCAGCGCGTCCCGCCTATTGCTGTACGTCCGATAAAAATCGTCAAGGCTTCTTTTGTGCTGGTTTGTCCAATGTCAGTTTCGACGAAACATGATACCCATGACACGCGATGCAGGTGCTTGCGACCTTGCCGCTCGCGTGTGCTCCAGCATGACATTCACGACAATTTTCAATTCCAGGGATCAAGAGGTCGTTTGAAGCCTCTGATTTGGGTGCCCCCTCATGACAGTCAGTGCACGCGTTTGTCTGATGTTTTGCATGATTGAATTTTGCCTTGCTGTACCAGATGCCGGATACCCGCACCGGGGCGACTTGCCAGGTATCTTTGCCGGCAGCCGGCGGGCTGACGCTGTGACAGGTGACGCATGCCTTGCCAGTGAACAATGTCCGCGCAGCTTGTTCCGAGCGATCGCGCGCCCAGGCCAGCGCCTCGATCTGTTCTTGACGAGACAGCGGCGGTGAACCGGGCCGCCGTCGCTGTTGAACAATGGTTGGCGCACGTGCATCCGCATACCCGCCCTCAAGACCGCGCTTCGCATAGAACTCGTTGAGCGTATAGGTCACCGCTTCGACGTTTGCATGCGGTACTTCGCGATCGGGCGCGAGTGTGTCGAAACCGAGGCTGTGACACTCGTGGCACATGCCCTCAAAGGCGATCGGTTTCATCGCGGACCCGCCTGCGTCTGGCTGATGGCAGCTTTCGCAAGTGAGGTGTTTACGGCCATCGGGCGTGTTCAGGCCCTTGGCATCGAGGTGCTTCTGATGATTGAACTTGAGGCCGGAATTTTCTTTCAGGCCGCTCGACCAAGGCATGGATTTGGGCGTGAAAAGGTTGTCGGCGTTCCAGCCGGGAAGGTTGACGTGGAATTGTGGATGCGAGTCACCGAAATCGGAAACATCGACAATCTGACTGGCGCCTTGAGTTCTATCCTTGAGGTCCGCGTGGCAATCGGAGCAAAGGCGTTGATCGGTGCTGATCATGCCGCGCTTGCCGTTGTGGTCCTGATGGCACGTGCCACAACGCGCATCACCAAGGGCGGGGATATTGAATTTGGCCGGGTCTGCGTGCGCCTTGGTGTTCATGTGACAGCTCGTGCAGGCCTTGTCGCGAACCATCAGGAAGGCATTCTCATGGCAACGTTTGCAATCGGTGGCGAAGAACTGATGTGCGGCGTCTACCTCGCCAGGATTCCAAAATGCCGTACTCGGCAATGGTGAGTAGCGAAGAATCTTGTTCAGGCCAGGCACGATGTGGGTTGCCGCAGGTACCAGCAATCCGAATCCGAGGACAAGAAAAAAACCTAGCCAGGAGGGCCAGCGTTTACTGATCCAGGTTTGTGAAAGACTGGTCGGCTTTTTTCGTTTCGAAACGATAGCAGCCTGTTCGCTCTTGTCGATCGTCGAAACCTCGACTGCCGCATCGAAATCGCCCTTGATATCGAGCAAGGTCAAGCGGGTCGAGCCGAGTTCGATGATCGCGCCCGCGCCGACGGTTTTCGAGTAGGTGATTTCACCGTTGACACGAATACCTGCAACGATCAGCGACTCGATGCGGTATTTGCCATTGCCAATCGAACTGATGCTCGCGTGATTGAGCGCGGCGCGAAGATCAGGCAGGAATATCGCCTGGTCCGCGGCTCGACCGATGGTCAGAATTTCGCCGAAATGGATGTCGTCTTCGTAGGAGATAGAGCTCGCGCTCTTCTTGAGGACGCGACGAATCAACCAACGCATCGGATCGTTCCTTCAAGTTTTCGTGCTGGTGGTTCCGGCGTCATTGGAGAGTGAGCTTCCTACCAGTAGAAAAAGACGGAAACAATATGCCCGATCAGTGCGGCAAGCAGAGTCACGGACAGCGGAACATGAATATAAAGCCAGATTTCCATGATGGCCTGATACTGGATGTCTCGCGCTACCCGCGAGGCGAGACTGCGCTTGCGAGACAGCATGTCGATGAGCTTACGCAAGGCTTCCGATTGCTTGTCGTCGGCCTTTCCGGCGAGGAAATCCACCATCACCAGCATGGTCTGACCCGCCTGCATGGAAGGCGCAGCGGGCACTCCCATCTGGGTTTCGCGTTGTTCAATGGCCGCCTTGACGCGAGAAATTGCAATATCAGAGCCATCGCGTGCACGAAGTTGGGTCCAGACGCCGCCGCCAAGTCGGGTGTTTTCGATTGAGCGAAGCACCACTCCATGAATTTCCGGGGCGATTCCATCGGCGAGCGAAAGCGCGTTCTGATCGATTTCGGCGACTTCTTCAAGCATGGCATCGCGGGTTGCACTTTCTCGATTGCGTGTCATCAAGGTTGGGTAGCGAAGATACGTGTAAACGCCGAAAAACCCGCTGAAAATGACCAGCAACATAAGAACAAGGGTGAGCGTATGCAGGTTCCAACCAAACTGAAATCCGCAATGGAGCAGGGCAATCAGAATCAGGGCCGTGCCCAGATAGACGTGTGCTGACAACCAGCCGAGCGTGCTGCCCATGGTGGTCGCGTAACTGCGTTTGCGAATGCCGAACAGCATCAGCCAGACAATCAACAAGGCGGCGACCGTTCCCAGCGTGTAGCCGAGCCAGGTGCCTCCATTCGGCGCGACGCCCGGATCGTGCCAGACATACAGGATGAGCGAGACCACGCACAAGGCCAGTGAAATCCACAGATAGCGTGACTTCGCATGGGTCAGCAGGGAATCATGCACGGTGCATTTCACTGTTTGGGTAATTGGTGCCCGAGCCGAACGCGGAGTTGCTGCGAGTCGTCATCTCAACGCCTGGATTGGGCATAGGTCGGAAACTCCTCAGGGCTGATGCGGATGGCGGCGCCGGTCGGGCATGCGCGGACACAGGCGGCTCCGCCCTTGAGATCCTTGCACATGTCGCACTTGACTGCTTTTTTGGCTTTCGGATCTTTGGGGGTCGCGGGATCGTATGGAGCCTCACCCGGACCCGGGCCGCGACCGAGCAGCAACCATTGCAGCAAGCCGGGTTTTTTCGGCGGCTTGCTCGCCATGTGGATTACGCCATAAGGGCAGTTGCGCTCGCAATTGCCGCAACCAATGCAATTGTCATTGATAAAAACCTCGCCGTTGGGTGCTCGGCGCAAGGCATCCGGCGGGCAATCCTTCATGCAATGGGGATGCTCGCAATGTCGACAGGAGGTCGGCACATGCACATTCGCGAACGTCGGGCCGGCCTCGCGATCGAGGCGCGATGTACCCCCGTGGGTTTCCGCGCAGGCTTTCTCGCAATTGTCGCAGCGCACGCAAAGTGATTCGTCGATCAACAGGATGTCGGTGGCTTCGCCGGCGCCTTGCGCCATCAGGAACGAGATGATGTCGCCGCCGCCAGGCATCGCTTGCATGGCCAGATTGGCTTTGGTGCGCTCCTTGAACTCTTTTTGCAGACGCAGCTTCAGCGCCGGAATGCGGCTGATCAGTTGTTTGAACGCGTCGCCATCCAGACGAATGGTTTCCGTGGCGATCGCGGCGCGAACGCTGGCGGATCGATGCGACTCGCCCATCAACGCCATTTCGCCGACATAGTTGCCTGCCGCGACGTAGGTAAGGACGATATCCTTGCCACCAATATTGCGCGAAATGGTCAGCGAACCCACACGCACGAGATGCAAGCTGTCGCCGTCGTCGCCTTCCTTGAATACAAAATCACCGGCCTTGTAACGTTGCAACGTGGCGTGTGAGGCCATTTCATTCAACTGCGCCGAGTTTGCCTCCGAGGCAAAGCGGGATTGGATGGCGCGAATGATGAATGCGCGATCGATCTCGCCCCGGACGGCCTCAACCGAGTTGATCAGGCGATTCATCGAACGCCTTGGGGTTTCGACCAGCACGCAATTGGCGCCTGCCAGCACTGTGGCTGAACGGCGTCGCCCGGAGATCAAACTCATTTCGCCAAAGAAATCCCCGCGGCGCAAAATGATCGGCGTAGTTTTTCCTTCAACGACGATGCGCACCTCGCCCTCGACGATTGAGTAGAAGCTGTTGGTGTAGTCGTTGCGTTCGAAGATCACATCGCCATCGGCCGGCGTTCGGATATCCGAGTCGAGCATGAACTCGCGCATCTGCAAGGGCGTGATGTGCGACAGCACCGGAACATTTTTCTGGATCTGGCCCAATGCCTGATCGACGCTGCCGATTCCCTTGAGATTGGTGAATTTCGCTTTGAGCAGCGGCGCGTCGGCAGGTTCGACCGCGGTGCCGGTGATGTACTCGACAACCTCGTAGCCTTGATTCATTGCCTGCTTGATCAGCGGATATCCGCCGAGAGCGCCAACGATATAGAGTCCCTTCACATTGGATTCGTACTGCGCGCTGATGGCAGGGACCGAGGCCGGATCCTTGTTCGGAAAGACCACACCGCAGCCTTCGACGAATCCGCGGGGCGCAGTCGCTCCGAGTCGTGCAATGACCCGGTCAAGCAAAATCTGTGCACGACCATTGGCCGTGTTGAGGATCATGCGACCGGGCTTGCGTCCGGCACTGAGCGCTTCAACTTTTTCTGGTGCCGAGTTGTAATAGCACTCGATGGTGCCGTCTTCGATCGCCTTCAGGATGGCTGCTTCGTTGCCTTTCTTGGCACGACCGAATTCGTCTTTCCGATTGATGATGATGACGTTGTTCTGCTTGGCCAGCGCAACCGCATTCTCGATGGCCGCGTCGCCCGCGCCGACGACGACGATGGTTTCGCCTTCGTAGGCACCCGGATCGTCGAGCTGATACTGCACAAACGGCAAATCTTCACCGGCAACGCCAAGCTTGCGAAGATTGCCTTGCAGACCAATGCCGAGAACAACCGCCTCGGCCTCTAGCGTTTGTCCGTTCTTGCATTTGATCTCGAAAATGCCGTCGTCGCGACGCTGGATCGCGCTGACTTCATGCTGGTGACGTACGTTGACCTTGAGGCGGGCGGTGGAATCGTCCCAAGCGCCGAGAATGGTTTCGCGCAAGCCCGCTTCAAAAGGGATTGGCGAGCGCAGCGGCAAGATGCCCGGCTCGTCCATCACATACTTTCCCTTCTGATAGAGATAGATGGTGTTGGAAAGGTGAGGCTCGGCTTCGAGCAACACATGCGACACGTTTCTTTCGGCGGCGCGCGCAGCGGCTGACAAGCCGCCAGGTCCAGATCCGACGATCGCGATTTTGAAACGCTCAGTCATGGTTGTCCTCCACCCGCGGCCGATCATACCGAACGAAGCCATGTTCGTGCGAATTCATGCGCATAGAGGGTTCGTGTCACAGTAGGATGCGGTCCTCACGCAGCGAAGTTCGATCCATGTCAAAGATCCTCCAGTGTGCCGAAATCGATGATTGTGTCGAGCGGATTATCAAATCCTGTGGTGACCATGTCGTGCTCGCTGTGCCGCTGGGTCTGGGCAAACCGAATCACTTGATCAATGCGCTATATCGTCGAGTGGCAGCCGACGCTTCACTTTGTCTGACCATTCATACGGCTCTCTCGCTTGCCGTTCCCAAGCCATCGAGTGATCTCGAGCGACGCTTTGCCGGGCCATTTTTGGACCGGCACTTCGGCGATGATTATCCCGATCTCGACTACATCAAGGCGATGCGTGCGGACTCGCTGCCTGACAATATCCGCGTTCATGAGTTCTATTTTCAGTCCGGTAGCATGCTCGATTCGCGTCAGGCGCAACGCGCGTACGTGAGCTTGAACTACACCGCCGTTGCCCGCGACCTGGTCGGCGCGGGCATCAATGTCATCGCACAACTGGTCGCACGCCGAGGGCAGGGTGACGACTCCTTATATAGTCTGGCTTGCAATCCCGATGTCACTCTCGATCTGATTGACCGGCTGAAAGATGCCGGGCAGAAGCGCCCGCTGGTCATCGGGGTGGTCAACGAGGAACTTCCGTTTCTCGGCGGTGACGCCGATGTCGGCGATGGTGAGAGCGTTTTTGATATCGTTCTGGCCGGCCCTTCGCTGCGCCAGCGTCTATTCGCCCTGCCACGTGAGGTGGTGGATGACGCCGAATACGCCATTGGCTTGCATGCGAGTACCTTGGTCAAGGATGGAGGCACCTTGCAGATCGGCATCGGTGCCCTCTCCGACGCTCTGGTACACGCGTTGATCCTTCGCCATCAGGTCAATCCGGCCTATCGCGAAACGCTAGCTTCATTGCACGAGGAAGTTGCTGGATCAGCGGCGAGCGACGCGGTTGGCGGACAGAATCCTTTCGCCCAAGGTCTGCACGGCTCCAGCGAAATGGTCATGGATGGCTTCATGCATCTGCGTCAGGCGGGAATCTTGACGCGAAACGTATACGCGAGTTCCGTTCTGCAAGATGCCTTGAACGATGGCGTGCTTGGTGAAACGCTTAAAGGTGGCGATGCGCAACGTCTGCGCACTGCCCAACTGATACCGAAAACACTGGATTCGCAGGCCTTGTCGCAACTGATAGCGCTTGGCATTTTTCCGGAAGGTGTCCGCCTTAGCGAAGACTCTGTGGTTTTCGCCGACGGCCGAGAGATCGCGAACGATTTTGATCAACCATCTACGATCGAAGCGCTTGATGATGCAATCGCCGGTCGCTCATTGCGTGGTGGTTGCTATCTGCAAGGGGGATTCTGTCTCGGCTCTACCACGTTCTATGAGTGGCTGAGCAACCTCAAGGGTGAGGATTACGAGGGGTTGTCGATGAATCGAATCTCTGAGGTCAATCGCCTGCAGCGTGGCGAGGAAGCGCTCGGCATCGCGCAAAGAAGGGATGCGCGTTTTTTCAATACCTGCATGATTGCCACCGCGCTCGGGGCGGCTGCATCGGATGCCATCGAGGATGGTCGCGTGGTCAGCGGGGTCGGCGGTCAGTACAACTTTGTTGCTATGTCACATGCGCTGGATGACGCGCGCTCAATCCTCATGTTGCGCTCGACCCGAAAGGCGCATGGCAAAGTGACCTCGAATATCCGCTGGAATTATGGACACACCACGATCCCGCGTCATCTGCGCGACATCTATGTCACCGAATACGGCATCGCCGACCTGCGTGGAAAATCCGATGAAGATTGTACGGTTGCAATGATTGCGATCAGCGACGCACGTTTTCACCGCGAGTTGGTTGACTCAGCGATCGAGGCACGCAAGTTGCCGACCGACTTTCGAATCCCTGCGAGTTGGTCCATGAATAGCGCCACATCCTTGCGATCGCGTTTGCACGCCGCAAAATCGCAAGGTTTGCTGCCTGACTATCCATTTGGCAGTGATTTCAACGCGATCGAGCTGAAATTGCTGCCTGCGCTGGGTTGGCTGAAATCCACCTTGGCGCAGCCCACGCGCTGGTCGCGCTTGGTCTCAGCATTGTGTTTCCCCGGAGCAACCGATCAAGAAGCTCTGCAAAGGCTGAGTCTGGCTCACCCGCAATCGATCAAGGATCGTTTGCTGGCTCGTCTGGTTGCTGGCGCATTGAATCGCTGTTGAAGAAGCGGGGGCAGTCTTCGCTCAATGCAGTCCAACGCTTTGGCTTGAATTTTGCTACCTTGACTGGACAGTTACCCACCACTGCGAACGGTTTGGCCCATGAGTGATCTTCACCGACGTCTCTTGCGTGATCTGCCTGATCGACAAATGTCCAAGGCCGGAGATTTCAATACCGAATCGCGCTCGGTGCGGGCTTGGGTGGATGCCTTGCCACTGGCCAATTTTTCCGCAACCGCACGCATGCTGGTGGAGGCCTTGCGCGCGATGAACCGGATGCGAACTTCACCGGTCGAACGTCTTGAAGCCTTGGAAATTCTGCGCAATCCAGTCAATCAGTTGGCAGCGCTGGTTGAGAAACAGATTGTCGGTGCCAGTTTCCCCTTGCCGCCACAGCGCACGGAACTCGGCATTCTCGCGCAGAAATTTCAAAACGAACTGAGCCGCGGTTATCGGCTTGCACTCTATGATTTCTGTGCACCCAACGGCAACGCACCTATGTTGCGGCGCAAACAGGTCGCCATGGCTGCCGTGCGCGCCTTGGTCCACGGTGGCGCGCGCTTGCACCGCGCCTATCTGCTTTACCGGACGCCACCGCCGGGTGCGTGGCAGGATCTCCACGATACCTATCGATTCATTGCAGCGCTCGGCCTGGACAACCGTGCGATTGATGATGCGGTCGTTGGCGCATCGATCACCGCGAGGACGGTCTATTCACACGCGCTTTTACTGGCACTTGCCAATCCGTATCGATACAGCCAACGGGAATTGCTTGAGGTCATCGCGCTGACTTCCACGTTTGCGCCTTACTGCGAGCTCGGTAACAAAACAGAGGCCGGGGCGGCTGCCTACGCGGTCAATCTCGATCACGACAACGGCCCGGGCTATCTGCCTGAAGAGCGTGCCTCAGCCGCTGATGGCGTGCTGTCGATGGGCTTGAGCAAGGTGCTGGAGCTCATTGAGTCGCAAGTTTCGAGTCTCCCGCCTGGCATTCGCGTGGCCACCTTTCGATTGCGCGGCGGCCCACCGATCCAGGTCGATATCGAGCTGGCCCAACGTCTCATCGACGGTTGGGGTTCCGATGGCGAGCGTGGTGATTTGCGTCTGCCGGGTGGCCACGAGCTGAAAACCGTGATTGGTTTGCACGATTTGCATTACGTGCTCGCAGGCAACGAGGATTTCGAAAGTTTTCTGCGCCGCGTGCGTGGCAGTTCGATTCAAATGTCCGGCAATGACGCCTCGGCATCATGGCTACAAGGCGGCGTCGAATCCTTGCGTTCGCAACCTGTTTCCGCGCGTGTTCTTGATCAGGGTTTCGGTGGCTATCGTTTGCTCTGGGAGCGTCGAGGGCCCGGCGAGGCGGTGAAGGCGAAAATAGGCGAACTGGTTGGTTTGTCAGTGACTGATGATGCCGGCGCGAGCGCTGACTGGATGGTTGGAGTCATCCGCTGGATGCGTATCGATGACGAGGCGCGTATCGACGCCGGAATTTCCTTGCTCGCTCGACGATCGCTGCCGGTTGGCATCAACGCGCTGGATGTCGATGGAAATCCGGTCAACGATCGACGCGGCGTCCTTTTGTCGCCCATACGCTCGGAAGATTCGGCGGTCTACAGTTCGTTGTTGACTCCGGGACTCTTTGAACGCCAAGTCGGTTCGATACGCTTGACCTTACCGGAGGATCCACATCGTTGGCCATCCTCGGCCTGCTCGGTGGATGTCAACGGGGCGGGTCTCATGGAATCTGCCGGTGCTTACCTGCGATTTGCCTTGCCGCCCATGGATTTGCCTGACGAAGGCTTGCAGGTCAACGCCACCAAGCCGACCCAAGCGAGCGAGCTGGTCTGAAACTCCGGCATAATTGCGCCATCAGAAATTCAGGGCTCCTCGCAGCCCCATTGGCGAAATGAGCAGTATTTCCGTTGGATCCCAAACCCGCCGTGATAGCGAAGGCGTTCTTATAGGTGCAGTGCGGGTTGGCGGTTGCGCTCCAGTTGTCGTGCAGTCGATGACCAATACGGACACCGCCGATATCACCTCGACGACGCGCCAGATCGCAGAGTTGGCGCGAAGCGGCTCCGAATTGGTTCGTATCACGGTCAATAACGCGGAGTCAGCCGCGGCTGTCCCGAAGATTCGCGACCGCCTTGCGATGATGTCGGTGGACGTGCCGTTGATTGGTGATTTTCACTACAACGGGCATCAACTGCTGGCCGATGAGCCGGCCGCCGCTGAAGCGTTGGCCAAATATCGCATCAACCCCGGCAATGTCGGCTTCGGGCGCAAGAAGGACAGCCAGTTTTCCGCGATCATCGAAACCGCCTTGCGCTACAAGAAGCCGGTTCGTATCGGGGCCAATTGGGGTTCGCTCGATCAGAGCATGGTAGCCACGCTGATGGATGAGAATCATGTGCGCGCGCAACCGTGGGATGCCGCTCGCGTCGCGCGCGAGGCTTTGATTAGATCAGCACTTGATTCAGCGGAACGTGCTGAGCAACTCGGCATGTCACGAGACCAGATCATCCTGTCGTGCAAGGTTTCCGGTGTGCAGGAGTTGATCGCGGTCTATCGCGATCTTGCCGCGCGTTGCGACTACGCCTTGCATCTCGGTCTAACCGAGGCGGGCATGGGCTCGAAGGGAATAGTCGCCTCGACCGCCGCGCTGGGCGTGCTTCTTCAGGAAGGTATCGGTGACACCATTCGCATATCGCTGACACCCGAACCCGGTGAGTCGCGCACGCGTGAAGTCATCGTTGCTCAAGAACTGCTGCAAACGATGGGTCTGCGCGCATTTACCCCGATGGTCACGGCCTGTCCGGGGTGTGGTCGCACAACCAGCGAGCTGTTTCAGGAGCTTGCGAAATCGGTGCAGGAGCATGTGCGCGAAAAGATGCCCGAATGGCGGATCAAATACGATGGTGCCGAAAACATGACGCTGGCCGTCATGGGATGCATCGTCAACGGTCCCGGCGAATCCAAGCACGCGGACATCGGCATCTCGCTACCCGGCAATGGAGAATCACCGGCGGCACCGGTTTTCATTGATGGCGAAAAGGCGATGACCTTGCGCGGCGACAACATTGCCGCAGAATTCATCGACATCATCGAAGCGTACGTGGCAAAAAAATATCAGCAGCGCGGTAGTGCTTGATCTGAGCACAGCACAGCACAGCACAGCACCGCACCGCACAGCACAGCACCGCACAGCACCGCACAGCACCGCACAGCACAGCACAGCACCGCACAGCACAGCACCGCACCGCACAGCACAGCACCGCACAGCACCGCACAGCACCGCACAGGGTTTAACTCTTGCTGCGCAGGCACGATCGATTTTTTGCAGATCGTTTACCCACCAGGCGCACCTGGCGAGCACCACTCGGAAACGCAGCGCCTGGAGATTTCTTCAGCTGACAAGGTTTCTGCCTCCTGAATCCAGATCAAAAACCCAGCCTTGAATGGCTAGTACAATGACATTCTCCTGATTCGATCAGGCGTTGAGAATGCCACGGCACTTAAGTATTTCGATGCGCGTTCCGGCCCCGCTGTTCGCAATCTTCAAGCGCAAGGCCGCTGGACTGGGCTGATCAATCGTCGTTGAGGGTCGAAAGACAAAGGCCAAGGCCGTACTGGCTTCTGCGGCAATCTGGATGGCGCGCAGCTGGCGGTAGTCACCGTGACCTTGCCAAAAGACTACAGCTGCACATCCCCCTGCGCGAAGATACTGTTCTGCATTCCAATGGCAGTCGGTGACCATGGCGTCAATCTGAACCAGATGGTCGAGATCAATACCGGCCGCGTTCAGCCGCGCAGCATCCAGGGTTTTCGGCGAGCCGATGATCGCAATCCGGCGACGAGCACGTGTAAGCGCCGCGAGTGCAGGCAGGAGCAATCCCATTTCCTTGTCGCCCTCGCCATCAATCAGGATTTCGGTCAATCCACCGAGCGGCCATCCACCCTCAGGCAACAAGGCATCCAGCGATACGTTCCCGCTGGGCCGGGAGCGCACTGGCGAACGACATGTTCGCCGTTCGGCAATATTCTTGGAGGTATGCAGTGCCCCATTGAAACCCGACGCTGGAGACAGCGCGAAGTGGGGTTGTAAAATCAACGAAGTGGCGATCGACATCAGGTTCTCCGGATCATGCCGACGTAGAGTCCTTCGATCGCAAACGATTCGCGCTCGGGGTCGATTTCGATCGGCGCGAAATCGGGGTTGGACGGGAGCAGGCGAATACGTCCTTGCTTTCGCTCCAGGGTTTTCAAGGTCACTTCGTCATCAATTCGAGCAACGACAATGCGTCCGTCGTCGGCTGTTTGAGTGCGATGGATTGCGGCCAGATCGCCATCGAGGATGCCGGCATCGCGCATGCTCAATCCGACCACACGCAGAAAATAATCGGGACGAGGCCGAAACAGGCTGGCATCGATGCCAAATTCACCTTCGATATTTTCAGTTGCGAGGATAGGACTACCGGCAGCCACGCGGCCGACGAGGGGGACCAAAATGGCTGCCGGTGTCCGTGAGCGATGATTGAGTCGAATCCCGCGATGTGGAATTCGCTCAAGCGCGCCTTTTTTGATCAGCGCGTTGACGTAATCCTGAGCCGAGCTGTGGCGTGCAAAACCCAACACGTCGGCAATCTCGCGCAATGTAGGCGCTTGGCCCCGTTCAGACGTGTGCGACTGAATGAACTCCAGTACGCGGCGTTGGTTGTCTGTCAGCTCGAATTCGTCCATACGTACTAATGTACGTACTGCCGATAACTAACGCAAGTGCCCGGGCCGCCATGAGCGCTCCGCATAGTGCCCATTGACTATCCGCAACGCCAGGCGAGTCGAGCCAATGCGGTTTGTCTATGCAGCGCCGCGCATTGGCAAGAAGAGCGTTGCGCCATCTTGACGCTGATCGCTAAGCATCGGTACGCCTGAACAATGAGTTTGTTCTCGCTGTATAGCAGCCTTGAGTAGTTGGAATATAAACAATGTGTTGAAAAAAATAATGTCTCATAATCCGTTCATTTGGAAAAGATGCCGTCGGGTTGCGACGGGATTCTGCCTTTCTGCGTCTATGTTTATTGTCATGGCGGCAGGGTGCGCGCAACGACCGATGTGTCTTTTTCGGCTTCGACGAAGATGATCGATAGCATCTTTCAGAAATAGATTCGGGGGAAGGTCAGCATGCGTTGATGAGTCTGACGCCCGATGAATGCGTGCGTTGCGCGGCATTTTTCTGCTCGAAGCGCGCGAGTTGGATGAGATCTATGTGGCGGATAAAAAAGGATGACAAAATGAAAATGAAAAATAACTTGTGGTTTCTCGCTCCTTGTCTGGCGCTGCTTATCACCGTACCTGCAGCGGCCCAAGTCGATGTTGGTTCATTAAGTTCTTCCTCCAGACGTTCGTCCAGCTACGAATCCGGTCGCAGCACAGGCGATCGCATGGGATTCACGGGTCCGGAAGGCAGTGGCCGACCGGGTATCTTTTTTTTCAAGAAGGCCGTTAAAGCGTTTGATAAAGATCAGTATGCGTTTGAGATCGATATGTACAAGGTTTCAGCATCGTGGGCGTACAAGCCTGCCCAGTACAACCTCTCGGTCATGTATTCGCGGGGGCAGGGGAGTCCGGTCAATCTGCCACGAGCCATGGCATGGATCACGCTGGCCGCCGAAGGCGGGGATTCGCGCTACGTGAGTGCTCGCGATGCTATCAATATTGCCTTGGACAGTGATCAGGTCGTCGAGGCCAATCGTATCCTCGAACAGTTAAAGCCGAAGTACGCCAATGCGAGAGCGATGCGCAAGGCCAAACGGCGCTG
>JBBSVJ010000081.1:0-14337 GCA_038233665.1 Lysobacterales bacterium | reverse complement strand
GCGTTCCGGCGTTGTTCGCTACGTCTCAACCAGCGGCATCGATGCGAACGCCGGTACCGCCCAATCGCCTTGGCGGCATCTGCAATATGCGGCGGATCACGTCAGCCCAGGCGATACGGTCTGTGCGCGAGGTGGTAGCTACAACGAGTTGTTGTCGATCAGCGTCGGCGGAACGGACGCGGGCGGCGCGATCGTTTTTGACGCATACCGGGGTGAGCAACCGGTCCTCGATGGTGCTGGCCTGCCGATACCGGGTGGTCAATGGGGCCTGATCACTCTGAAGGATGTCAATCGCGTAGTCGTACGTGGATTCGAGCTTCGCAACTACACAACCGCCTCTGCCTCAAAGGTGCCGATCGGCCTCTATGTAACCGGTGCGGGCAAGGGCATCCGTCTGCTCGACAATCATATCCATGACATCCGCACGACAGCATCTGGCTGCGCCGCGAATGCATTTGGCCTGAAAGTTGACGGCACACGCTTGTCCGCCTCGATCAGCGATCTCGTCATCGCCGGCAACGAAGTCGATCACCTCGTCCTCGGCTGCAGCGAATCGCTGTCGCTCGATGGCAATGTCGAGCACTGGCAGATCATCGGCAATAAGGTGCACGACACGAACAACATCGCCATCGGCGCGATCGGCTTTGAAGGCGTCGCGCCTGATCCGAGTGTCGATCAGGCGCGCGACGGATTGATCGCCGACAACACGGTCTACAACATCAGCTCGTTCGGCAATCCCGCTTACGGCAACGAGTACGCCGCTGATGGCATCTACATCGATGGCGGCACGCGCATCATCATCGAGCGCAATCTTGTCCAGCATGTCGACATCGGCATTGAGATCGCCAGCGAACACGCGGGACGCACGAGTAGCGATGTCATCGTGCGCAGTAATTTGATCCACTCGGGCAACTCGGCCGGTATTTCAATCGGTGGTTACGCGGCCAACGTCGGTGGCAGCGAACGCGTAAGCATCGTCAACAATACTTTGTTCGACAATGATCGATCGAACTCCTACAGCGGCGAATTCCAGATTCAGTTCCACGCAAATTCCAATGTATTCAAGAACAATATCGTCCGCGCCGGTAGCCAAGGCGTGTTGGTCAGCGCGTACACGGGCGATACCGCCATACCGGCCGCTATGGATAGCAACCTCTACTTCACCATTGCCACGACGCCTGTGTGGATCTGGAAGGGTGTCGAATACAACAGCTTCGTCAGCTATAAAAATGCGAGTAGTCAGGACGCCAATGCGCTATCGGCCAACCCGCAGTTCGTGAGCACGATGACTCCCGACCTTCGTGTGCAACCAAGCTCACCAGCGGTCGGCGTCGGGATCAACCTCGGCGTCGCCATCGTCGGCCCGCTCGACTACGCAGGAAAGGGCCGAGTACAAGGTGCGCAAATCGACATCGGCGCCTACGAGCAATAGCCGTGGCCATTGCTGTTGACGTTGACAGATCCGATCCTTCTGCATCCTGATTGCCATAACCCCGATAACAGAACGCGATGAGCGAAGCGACCAACGACCCCGCCAACCTGGAGCTATCGGCTACCGAGATGCAGGCGATGGGCGAACAAGTGCTGACGCGGTCGGTGGCACATATCGCCGCGCTGGATGAAATGCCGAGTTGCGGTGACTTCAGTGATATTGAAGCCTTGTGCCGATCGATGCGCGAGGACGCACCCGAGCAAGGCAGCGCGCTGGAGAGCTTGCTTGACCCCTTGTTCGATGAATGGATTCCGCGCTCGTTCACCGCGCCGGGGCCGGGCTATGTTGCGTTTATCCCTGGGGGCGGACTGTATCCGGCGGCGCTGGCCGACTTCATCGCCAATACAACGAATCGATTTACCGGCGTCTGGCAGGCCGCGCCCGCGCTGGTCCAGCTTGAGGCAAACGCGCTTGATTGGTTGCGCGACTGGATGCAGTTTCCACAGAGTGCTCGTGGCCTGTTCACCACCGGCGGTTCGATGGCCATGTTCAATGCGATTGCCTGCGCGCGTGAAAAGCTGCTCGGCAACGATATTCGTTCGGGCGTTCTATATGTCTCATCGCAATCGCATCACTGCATTGCCAAAGCCGCAAAGCTGGCCGGGATCGCGCACGATCGTGTTCGCGTCATTGATGTCGATGACAACTTCCGTTTGCGCGTCGACCTGCTCGAACACGCCGTTGCCGCTGACCGCGCACTCGGGCTCAAACCGTTCATGGTTTTCTCGACCGCCGGCACGACCAATACCGGTGCAGTCGATCCGATCGATGCAGTGGCGGATCTGGCCGTTCGCGAGCATCTGTGGCATCACGTCGACGGTGCCTATGGTGGTTTTTTCCACATGGTGCCTGAGCTCCGACCCTTGCTCGGCGGCTTGCCGCGAGCCGACTCGCTGACGCTCGATCCGCACAAGGGCTTGTTCATGCCCTACGGCACCGGTGCCTTGTTGGTGCGCGATGGCGAGGCTTTGCGCGCCTTGCATTCCTCGACCGCCGGCTACCTGCCGGAAAACCAGGACGAGTTTTATGATCCTGCACAATATGGACCGGATCTCTCGCGCGGCTTCCCCGGATTGCGCATTTGGCTTTCGCTGAAATTTTTCGGCGCGGCGCGCTTCCGCGCGGCGCTTGCTGAGAAGCGCGAACTGGCGGTATGGGCAGCCCGGCAGGTGGCACGCATCCCTGGCATCGTCATGGATGCGATGCCGCAACTGTCTTTGTTCGCCTTCCATGTCGAGAGTGAAAAGCTCCATTCCGTGCAGGCGCAGAACGCCGCAACTCGGGCGCTGCTGGATCGCGTCACCGCGCGAGGAAAGGTCATGCTGACCGGTGCCATGGTCGGTGAACGCTTTCTCGGAAGGGTGTGCGTACTGAGCTTCCGCACGCGTCGCGCCGAGATGGAAACCTGCGTTCGTGAGCTAGCCGAAACAACGGCACAGCTACTCGCCGAAGCAGCTGACTGAGGTGGCGCATGGCAGGCAAAAACTCGTTTGGATATCGCGACGATCCGGAAAATGTTCACCGCGCAGTGCGCCAAGTTGAGCGATTCAGGGAACTTCGTTCAAGCCATTTCAACGAATTTTGAATGATCTTTCGCCAATTGCGCCTCTTTTGTGTGGCAGCAATCGAACGCGCACGGGTTCCGCGTGCTTGATCCTTTGCTATCAAGCAACGTCGGGCTCGCCTGGCGGTTGTCATCACCTCTGACCTTATCGAGTCCAATGCATGTCGAAATTCGAACGCTGCCTCCCACTTGCCGTCGCCTTGCTGCTGACAACGACCGGGCTCGCAAGCGCCGCGAGCGATGTCGCGAGTCCCGACGACACCAGCCGCGAACCTGATGGAACAGCGCCGATCCTGGCCATCACCAAGGTCACCGCCCAGCATCGCGAGGAAAATGCCGCGACCATTCCGCTGGCCTTGAGCGTGATTGAGCCGGATACCTTGTCGACCATCGGCGCATCGGCACGCGACATTCTTGTTCTCGCAGAACATGCGCCAAGTTTGCATGGCGAATCCTCGTTCGGGCGCACGTTTCCGCGTTTCTACATTCGCGGCCTCGGCAATACCGATTTCGATCTCAACGCCTCGCAGCCGGTATCGCTGGTTTATGACGGCGTGGTCATGGAGAACCCGACTCTGAAGGGATTTCCGATTTTCGATCTGGATCGGGTCGAGGTTTTGCGCGGGCCGCAAGGCACTCTGTTCGGCCGCAATACGCCCGGCGGCGTGGTCAAGTTCGAATCGGTCCGACCTTCTTTCGTGACGGATGGTTACGCGCGCCTCGGCTATGGTCGCTTTGATACCTTCAATGTGGAAGCGGCAATCGGCGGGCCACTTTCCGAGCACACCGCCGGACGGGTTTCCGCGCTCTATCAACGTCGCGATGGCTTCTCCAGCAACAACGTTCTCGGCGACAACCGCGAAGGCTTTGTGGATCGGGCGATACGTGGGCAATGGTTGTATCGCCCCAGCGATGATTTCGAAGCGCTCGTGCAGTTGCGCGCGCGCAGTCTGGATGGCGGCTCGCAGGTCTATCGCGCCAACTCGATTGTTCCGGGAACCCATCAGCAGCCTGCAGGCTTCGATCGCTTCAGCCTCGATCAGGATGCCCGGCCGACCCTCAACGTCGATACGCTCGGCGGAAATCTGCAATTGCGTTGGAAGCTGGACGGTCTGCGCATCACCTCGATATCCGCTTACGAGTCCGTCGACATGTTCGCTCGTGGCGATGTCGATGGCGGCTTCGGCGCGGACTACACCGGCACATCCGGCCCCGGCTCGATTCCGTTCTCCGCAGAAAGTGGCGACGGCATTCCCGATCACCGGCAACTGACCCAGGAAGTGCGCATCGAATCCGATACCGATTCTCGGCTTGATTGGCAGGTCGGAGCGTTCCTCTTCGATGAGTCACTGAATATCGAGAATTACAGTTATGACACGCTCGCCGGCAGTGTGGTCAACGGCTACGCACGCCAGCATCAGCGCAATCGTGCCTATGCCTTGTTTGCCAGCGGCGGATACCGCATTGCCGACGATTGGCGACTCGGCGCAGGTGCGCGCTTCACGCGCGACGAAAAGAATTTCTGGGCCGAACGATTGATTTCCCCATTCGGAGCGCCGTTGCCGCGCATCACGGTCAATCCTTCAGACAACAATCTGAGTGGCGATATCAATCTGACCTGGTCGCCGCTCGATAACTTCAGTGCCCATGCCCGCGTCGCCAGCGGATTTCGCGCACCGGCAATCCAGGGCCGCGTATTGTTCGGCGATAGCGTATCAGTTGCCGATTCGGAAACTATTCTTTCCACCGAGGTAGGATTCAACGCCGACCTTTTCGATCGTCGCGCGCGACTCGGCCTCAATCTGTTCCACTACCAACTCGACAATGCACAACTGACCGCCGTTGGCGGAGGCACCAATTTCAACACCTTGATCAATGCCGATAAAGTGATCGGACAAGGTGTAGAGCTCGAGTTTGAGGCCTTGCTCGGCGAACACTTCCGCTTCAACAGCGGGGTATCCTACAACGATACCGAGATCCGCGATCCAAGCCTCGGCGTGCAGCCATGCGCCGCGCCCTGCGCGGTGCTCGATCCGCCCGGAAGCGTCGCCGGCACCGTGGCCATCAACGGCAACTCGCTGCCCCAAGCGCCGCGCTGGATCGGCTACCTGTCGGCCAACTATTCGCGCCCGGTTGCCAGCGGCGAGTGGTACGCACAGGCCGACGTGAGTCACCGCAGCAAGGTCGGATTTTTCCTCTACAACAGCCGCGAATTCACCGGTCCCGAGCTTTCCGAAGTCGGATTCCGCAGTGGCTATCGATGGAATCAGGATCGCTACGAATTTGCCGTACTCGGTCGCAATCTCTTTAATCGCACCGTCGCTGTCGGTGGCGTCGATTTCAACAACCTGACTGCGTTCTTCAACGAGCCGCGTTACTACGGAATCGAGTTTACGGCGCGGCTTTGATTGCATTTGCCGACACCGCAGATTCAGAGTCTTTTCCAGCGAATCTGCGCTGTGTTGTTCAGATCAGTCGTGCTGCGAACCGGATCTGGCAAAAGCGACATTGCGTGCTGGGACGGTCTGGAGCGGAAAAGTGCTTTCAAGGCGCAAGGATTAAATTTGAAGCAAGTACGCCTAGTTTCATCCCGTCCGTTTAAAGGCTCTATCGAACGATGATTGGAGGCGCGTCCCCTATCAGCCATTGAGGCGTTGCCGATCTGACAGAAGTGGTTGATTTCGATACGTGCCATTTCCGGGTTTTTCCAGCAATCCGTTGCTCCGCTCGTCGCCGATCACACTTTTTTCAAAAGATCCGGGTGGTGGTCGAATACCTGAGTGCGCCAGTCGGCTTGAGTGCGGTCGAGCTCTTCAACGGCGAGGTTGGGCAGATAGCCAAATGCGCAGTTTCGACCGTTTTCCTTGGCCAGATACAAGGCGCGGTCGGCGACGCCGAGGACAAAGTCCATACTGAACAAATCCGCACGCTCGCGGTAGAACGGATAGACCGACCAACCCACCGAGGCGGTTGGATCGACGCGCACACCGCCTTCCAGTTCAACGCTGACCTGCCTTATCTCCTCGACGATCCGCCTGGCGAGTTCTTCGCCATCGTTGCAGTGACGGTTCAAGGCAAGATAGATGAACTCCTCGCCGCCAAAACGGAAAATGAGGTCGTCTTCGCGTTGGATCAACTGCAGGCGCTGGGCGACCGCTTTGAGCACCCTATCGCCCGCCGCATGGCCGTGTTGATCGTTGACGCGCTTGAAATGATCAAGGTCGATCGCACATACGATGACGTCTACTGGATCGCTGGATCTGACGCGCGTAGTGTTCTCCGTGATCACGGGAATCTCGTCGCGAACCCATTGGCCGAAACGGTGCCGGTTCCAGAGTCCGGTCAACGGATCGGTCGCAGCGGCAAGCTGCAGCGCCTCAGTCTTGAATGCGACCAGTCGCTCCAGTTCGGCGCTACGCATGCGGAGCGCATGAACCCGCCATTGAACGGCGACCAAGATCAGCGCCAAGCCTGCCAGCCAGAACAAGACGATGGTCGATGTACGCCCGTACCATGGCGCGATAACAGCAATCGGGACCGAAGCGATGCCGCCCGACGCGCCGGCCACGTTCCGCGCTTCCACTTCGAAGAGCAGACTACCAGCCGGCAGGTTGGTGAAATCCCGCCGATATTCGTTGCTCCAGTTGCTCCACTCCTCTTTTCCGTCCACTGGGCGAATCCGTGAGCGATAGCTGTTGATCTCCGCAGCACGAAAGCTCGGCAGGGCGAAGCTGAAACGAATACTGTCACCTTCGAGTAGAGTCAATTCAGGCGGTGAGCCGTAGCCGGAAAAGAGCGAGCGATCACCACTGGATATCTCTCGTACAAGAACCTGCGGAGTCTTTTGAGCAGGTAGATTGAGCGAGGGATCAACGCGCACGACACCGGAGTCTGTCGCAAGCCAGATGATTCCGGCCTTGTCCAAAATGATGTCACGAATATTGCCGAATCCCGCTATACCGTCGAATACACTTCGCTGGCGTGAGTAGACGCCAGACACGCCTCTTGAAAGAAGTCGGAGACGACCCGACGAACCGGCCACCAGAAGCTCATTCGTATTCAACGGCAAAAATTGCTTGATTGGGCCGGTTTGATCAAAGGCTAGTTCAGTACTAGGTTCAAACCGATTATTGGATAAATGATAGAAACCCTTGAGGCTGCCAACATATGGCTCACCACTGACAAGTTTCAGATCGAGTTGACCGGGGGGTACGCCGTCATCTGCATCAAACTCGACCATCTCCGCTTCAGCAAGGACGTCGCTGCCTGGCTTGGGAACGAGGCGCGCGATACGGCCGAGATTCGACGATAACCAGATAGCGCCGCTCGAATCCCGGACTACCCCAAGCGCGTCAAAACTCACGTCGTCACGCACCTCGATTTCAACCCAGCTGGAGCCGATCTTCTGAATGCGGGCCAGGCCGAATCGCAATCCGATTAATGCCTCATCAGGGCGCGCGGAGTCGACAAAGAAGGAGAATACATTTCGCTTTTCGAGTGACAAGGCGTTACCTTCAACGCTTCGTATTCCACCCTCCGTCAGCAGCAGAAGTTCCCCGCCATAACTCACTATGCGATTGATCCAGGAATATTTCGACGTGGTTCCGTCTATGGCCACCATGTGATCGCTTTTGTTGATCAAGGTGAAGCCCTTGCTGGAATAGGCGATGATTCCTCGTTCGTCTTCGATCACGCCGGCCGGCGATCCATGGATTCCCTGCGGCTCCTGGAATAGTGATACGCGAGACGGCCAGTCGATTCGTGTGATCGCGTTGTTCCACGCAACCCAAAGTCCACCCGCATCATCGACATGGATCGCTTGAGCGCCCGGCAAGGCACCAAACTGGCTGGCGTGAAATCGAGCGATTTCAGCCCAGTTCTTGTTCAGAATCACTAGATCCCCGTTAGTGAAGGGCACGCCCAATGCGCCGTCGACAAGCACCTTTGCGGGGCCAATTTGTCCACTCAATGCATCAGGATTGAACCCTTTGACCAGAGTTGGTGCGTGATCAAGATCGGCCCAGCTTGCTATTTCAAAAGGATCACGCGATATCCCGGCCATCCCTTGGGTACCAAACGGCGTCAATGATGCAAGCAACCGGTTGGCATAGAAGTCACCGCCCTCTACAAGCCCAAGCCTGCGTCCAGACACATGCATGAGACCAAGGCCCTCATCACGTACGTAGAGTTCGCCATGGACGGAGAACAATCGGCCCAATCGATTCTCTGCCGACAACGCGAACATTCCCTGGGCGTCCTTGCACAGCAACTTGGGCTCGGTCCGCACGCACCAAACGCCTTTGCCTGACGCGTAATCCCAAATATGTCCAAGTCCGACCAGCCCTCCAGGCATTTCGCCAGCGAGATCCTTGATGTGCAACTCATGATCTTTGCTGGATACGGCAAGCAGGGATTCGGAACCGCCGACGATGATCGCGCCATCATCGGTGATTCCCAATGCTGTCACGACGCGCGTTTCTGGCAAGGGCAGTCTTGTCCATTTGATCCCATCGAACTCCAATACGCCCTCGTCGTCGGCGACATACACCAAGCCGTTCTTGCCCTGGACAACGCTTCTAAACGGCGGCGCGGCGTATTGATCGTTGGCTATGATCTCCTTGAAGTTCCAGGTTTTCGATTGCGGCATCGCGGATTGGGCAAGCGCAATTGCGGGCGCCAGAAAGATCACGGCTGCCAGTAGGGTGGACGCATGGATGTTGTGGATTTTCATGGCGGGCGCTTCGTCGTCAAGAGTGACAGCCGTTGCTAGACAAGGCAATGCGCCGCTCTCATGCTTGACTTGGCGCTACCTTGGTTCTAGCTTCAAATCGCTGGCGTCACAGCAATCCCGTTTCAATCCAACCGATATCGAGGACTCAAAATGAACCAGGAATCACAGGAAAAACTGGCAGTATCAAAGAGTGTGGTGGATCAATTGAATGCCATGGTGCAGAACAATGTGGAAACGCTCACCTTTGGCCAAAGTCCTGATACGACGCCAGGGCCACCGCCGACTCCCGCGCAAAGCGCTAGCGATAGCGAATAACAAGGTTCGAGCGTTGCAACGGCGGTAGAGGAGGATCGTTATTGCCTCTGCCGTTCATTCAACCTCGGCCTGCAGCTTGAGCGCGAGGCCAACACACAATACCCAGTAGCTGATCTGCGAATCGCTTGGCGCGTTGAATTATTCAGACGCTGACGGTGATCGCTGCCCGTCGAGACCTGCCCATGTGTACAAGTCTCATGAGCCTTGAGCTCAATCCCAGTGCGAAGATCTCAATATCCGATCGTGACACAACGCCTACGTTTTTAGTTGAAGCCCCCATCAAAGGCGCTTCTTTTTCGTCCGTCTGGGTTTGCCAGGAAAATTTGCCAGCCGCGCATGCATTTCTCCGCGCTGTCCTGATCGACGGCCTCAAGACCGCGCAAATCGGCGAACAGGATGCGCTCGAGCTGCGTCAAATAGGGATCCTCGCGGCCGCTGATGAGCTGCCGCAGGCAATCGAGTATCAATTTCCACTGCGTGATTTCGCTGCGCCGGGCAGATTGCTTTCGCGCGTCGAGGTTGCTTTGTCCGCAGGAAAATTCGCACCCTCAACCACTTTGAACCTACCGACCGAATGGTCTGAACAAGAGCTACGGTTTGCAGCCCATCATCACGGCAGCGTCTGGGCGCCTTGCCGGGCTGCTATCACTGAAGCGTCCAATGACTCCAGTGAATGCGAGCCGTCTGAACCGACTTTTCAGAAAATCGCGCTAGATGATGAGGCAACACGCAGACAGTTCGAGCGCGAAGGTTTTGCAATTCTTCAGAATCTGCTGCCGAACGAGCATGTCAAGCAACTGGCTGAGTATTTCCAAGCGTTAGCGGCGCAAGGCTTCTTGTATCGCCACGCGAATCGAGGAACCCGCCGCTATACCGCACACAACCATTCTGTTGCGCGCTTTTGGCACGAACAGTTGAACGAGCGTGTGTCGCAGCTCTGCGGCCGTCAGACAAAGCCCTCCTATTCTTTTGTATCTATGTATGTCGAAGGTGGTGATCTTTTCTGGCATACCGACCGACCCCCGTGCGAGTACACAATTTCGTTGCTTATCGACTACGCTCCGCTCGCTGCGCACGATCAATCGCCTTGGCCGCTTAAGTTAAAAGGCCGCGATGGCACGACCCATTCGCTGCATCAGCGAATTGGCGAGGCCTCGATACTCAAGGGGAGGGAACTGTCGCACGGTCGCGAAGTATTGCCGGATGGTCATCGATCTGCGTCCCTGCTGTTTCATTTTGTCAACGAGGACTACGACGGAGAGATGATGTGAAAATCCCGTGCAACGTCGACGTTCGAGCTCAATGATTGAAAATCAAGATCAGAGCCGCTCGACCTCTGCCTCCCCTGGGTCGACGAGTTATTGAAGATGTTTTGCCGCATTAAAGAAGCAACAAGTAAAACCATCGTCCAATTGATCCAATAGGCAGCGCAATGACACTGATGGAACCGATGGCGAGCCCGGCGACCGCCATGCCGACAACATCCGCGCATCACGTCCTGACCTTCTTCCAGAAGCTTGGCGACGCCATCGCAGCCGAGCTCGGCGAGGGCCGCGAGGCGGTCTATACCCATCTTGAAAGCGTCGCAGCTCGGCAACTGGGCGCCTTCAATCCATCCGCTCACATCACGCACGACGAACTCGTTGACTATGTGCTCAGCGCCGACATCTTGTGCAAGCAGGCTGATCTGGACGGCAAATTTTCCGAACCACCGGTGTCGCTCTACAACGGAAGCGACTTCGATATATCCGCCCTGATCTGGCTGGATGGCACCACCACCATTCATCAGCACGCGTTCTGCGGTGCCTTTCACGTTTTGTCTGGCTCCAGTATTCACTGCCGCTACCAATTTGAAGCCGCTCAGTCGCCAACGCCGATGCATCGTGCGTTTACCGGTCGACTTCAATTGCTGGACCTCGAAGTTCTGCACGCGGGAGACACTCGGATCATCGCTCGTGGCAGCGATTTTATTCATTCACTATTCCACATGAATCGCCCATCGGTGACGATCGTGATCCGCACGATCACCGATGATCACCGCAGAGAAGTGCAATACGACTATCGCTGGCCAGGCCTCGCATTTGACCCTTTTCAGCGGCATGCGCCGACCATACGAAAACTGCAGTATCTACGCATGCTGCGCTCTCTCAATGAAGAAGCCGCACTCGTGCATCTACAACGCGTCCTTGCGAACGCCGACCTTCTACTTGCGTATTTGCTGATCTCCGAGCAAATGCGAATTTCGGCGTCCACGGAGCAGGCGCGAGCGCTATCGGCCCTGTGTACGGAATTACCGGTTGATGACCGCGAACTCCTGTTTCAGGCAACGCACAACGATTTGTTGAGCCGCTCGGTCATCAACTTCCGGCGCAAGCTGCACGATCCAGGCCATCGATTCCTGCTCGCCTTGTTGCTCAACGTGTTCGACCGGCAGGAGCTTCTGCGTCTGGTTCAACGTGAGTTCCGCGTTGCCGATCCCGTTGAGCAGGTCATGACCTGGATTGCCGAGATGACCGGCAATACCGATCGCTTCGGCAACCTGATCGATCTCGATTTCAACCGCACCGAACTGCGTATGCTGGCCGGGATGTTCTGCGGCGGCGGGCTGGAATCCATACTCGCCGACTTCAGCGATCATTATGGCGCGGCAGAGGTGGCCACGCAGCGCAAAAGCCTGTGCGCGCTATTCATTGCCCTGAAAGACTGTGCACTGTTCCATCACATTTTTGCGAATCTGACGGAGCCAGACATCAAAATACGCTGAGGTTGGAAGACTATTCCGGTTTCAGGGATCCGCGAAATTCAAGGTTCGACGGTAGCGCAGGCGGAAGCGCCATTAACGCGTACACTCGAGTTTGCGAAACCCCTCAACCAACCAGCGAGAACCCTATGCGCAACTCCGGTAAAGCCCCAACAATGGTCGTGTGGGTTATCTGTCTTGTTCTCTACATCGTGGCGCTGGCCACGCACTTTGGCATCCTACACATTGATGCAGCGATTGGTGTCTGGTCGTGGATAATCGGCTTGGGCCTCTTGCTTGTCGCATGCCGGGTTCGAGGGCTTTGAAGTTCTAGCCGGTCGCTGCATTGACCAGACATTTCGGCGAGAGCCCGGCTGGCTTGCGCAGCGCATCGACAGGCGCGCGGCACTGATCAAAACCGCGCGAAGCCTGGATTTTCCCCAGCGCTTGCTCGGCGACGGCATATGCCGGTCAATCCCGGGTCTGGTCACGCTCAAGTGAGCGTTTGATCTGTCCAGGATCTTGCCGGTTTAGCCGGGCAAGTTGTATTGCCAGTACCACGGAAAGTTCGTTTCGCCGAGGAGGTAGCGAATAATCTGCGGGAACATACGCTCGCCTTTGGCCGTATTGCTCAGCAAGACCACGCAGCGTTTCGCCGCTTCCAGGCAGAATATCAGGTTGTCGGTGCTGTCGTTATGCCCGGTCTTCATGAAGCCGAGGCCGTAGGGGCTGCGCCAGGTCACCACGCCAAGGCCTGCGGACAAGTTCACTTCTCGATTGCGCGCGTCGGTGGCTGGATCAAGCGGCGGAAATTCGTGCGCCGAGGTGATCGCAATCTGCGCGCGCAACATTTCATCGCGAGCGCGCTTCGAGATCAGATCGCCGCGAATGTAGGCGGCGACGAACTGCGCGTAGTCGCGGATCGTCGTGTCCATCGAACCGGCGGCGCGCGCGTTGTCCTGTTGGTTGTGCCCTGCATTCTTGCCTTCTACGCCGAAGCCGTCGTCGTAGTTCGGCGCAAATGATTCCTGCCAGATCATGCTCGTTCGGGTCATGCCCAGTGGCGCGAAGATGAGGCGTGTCATGTCCTCGCTGAGATCGCGTTTCAGGCCTTCTTCAATCACCCGCTGAGCGAGGATGTAGCCTTCGCCCGAATAGCCGTAGCGCTGTCCCGGATCGTGGTAGAACTTGAGCTTGGCGTCGGCATCGTAGCCGCCATCTGGAGGGAAGAAGCGGAAGTTGGCCCAGCCACTGGTATGGTCGAGAAGGTTTCGCAAGCTCAGTTGTCGCCAACGTGGATCACCGGCCAGATCCGACCACTCTTCGTATTCCGGAAGCGGTTTGGGGAAGTAGTCGCCGACTGGCTTGTCCAGATCGAGCAGGCCCTGATCGACCAGTTTCATCACATAGGTGGCGAACACGAACTTGGTCAGTGACGCGGCATACATCACGGTGTCGCTGTTCAAGGGTTTGGACGGCTCCAGCGTTCGATTGCCGTAGCTGCGGATGGCAGTGACCTCGCCATGATCGATGATCGCCAGAGCCAATCCCGGGACCTTGTGTTCGCGACGCAATGCGTCAACGGTTCGATCGATTGCGGCGATATCAGGTAGATCTGGCGGCGCCATAAAGGACGACGGTTTGCTTGTTCTCGTGCTGGCGCAAGCGCCGAGCCAACTGGCAACTGCTAGGCATGCAGTAGCGTGAGTGACGACCTTCATGGCGATTTCTTCCTTTTCGAATGAATAGCAATGCGTAGTGAAGCTCTTGAAACCGGCATCCATAGCTGAAGGTTCCACTATTACGACGTCTGATCGGGATGCCGGAATTTGGGGTATTTGGCCTCAAGTCAGCGCCATTCGCTACGGACTCCTTTCACTCTCGCTTCGAAGACCTGTTCGTGCGACGGAGGCGGTAAGCTGCTGGTTCCAGTTTCAGGATTTCTCTCATGAGGCAACTCGACACACGCGTGCGACTACACTCCCGCAAGAGCGCACTCGGCGAATCGACTCTGGTGGCGGACTCGCTGCCCGCGCTGCAGGATGGCGAGGTCACATTGCGCATTGATCGGTTCTCGATCACCACCAACAACATCACCTATCTCACCTTTGGCGAAGCGCCGATCCACTACTGGTCGTATTTTCCAACCGGCGATGCGGAATGGGCGCAAATGCCGGTATGGGGATTTGCCGACGTGGTCGAGTCGAGCGTGGCGGAAATTCCAGTTGGCGAGCGCTATTACGGATTCTTTCCGGTTGCGAATCTGCTGCGAATGCGACCGGAGCGGCTCAGTGATCGTGGCTTCTTCGATGGTATGCCGCATCGATCGGTGCTGACTTCAGCCTACAATTTCTATACGCGATGCAGGGTCGATCCCGGGTATTCGCCAAGCCTCGAAAACTATCAGGCGCTGCTGCGTCCATTGTTTGTCACATCATGGATGCTCGCCGACTATCTCAAGGACAACGGTTTTTTCGGCGCGACGCGACTCGTCG
>JBBSVJ010000080.1:0-14442 GCA_038233665.1 Lysobacterales bacterium | reverse complement strand
CGATCGCAGAGGTCTGGAAAGGGTCTCGGTCCGTTGCCTGAGCCCGCGATCTGAGTATATAAACGCCAATCGATAGGGTGCACAGCAATCCGATAACGATAGGCCATCGCCACATCGCTAGCCATTGAATTTCCGCAGGCAGTGCCTCGGTTGGAAGACTCACCGAAAGTAACGTTGCCATGATGACCAGCAACAGTGATTCTGCAAATGCGGCGGAAGCCAGCTCGATGTGATCCAAGCCGTTCCGGCGAGCATGAACGTGACGCGCTGCAAAATGAAAGAGGTTTCCTGGTAGGTACTTCGCCAGTTGCGCGAGCAAATGGCCATGGGAGGCAGAGAGAAGCGAAATTGGTGCGCGCGCGAACGTCCGCAGCAAAAACCACCAAGCGATCGCGAGGAGAAGGGCGCCAAGGGAGTAGATCAGCGTTGCAATGCTCAACCCGGCCAACACGCTTGGCCAGTCTGAAAGTCGTCGAATTTGCGGCGTCAGCAGCGAAAAACGCCAGGCCACGAAACCGATACACAAAACGGTGAGGGTAATGCCAAGGTACTTGGACAGCGCCTTCAGCGACGCCGGCATAACAGCATGGTCCAGGGCAGGGGAGACCTCGATTCCACAACATCAAACCGGGTATTGACGAAAGCAATGAAATCCGCGCGGCTCCAGTGATTGACATGCCCGGGCGTATTGCCCAACTGCCCCAGATACTTTCCGCGCATCGCGTTCAGTATTCGCCATATGGGCTCCCGTGGCACGCTGACAAGCAACCAATTCGACGTCAATTTTTCGAGCATCGACAAGCCTGCTTGCGGGTCATCGAGGTGCTCCAGAACTTCACAGCAAATCACAAGCGGGCTTGATGTTATCTCGCCCATCTCGTCCAGGGAGGTTACTGAGAACTCAATGTCTAGCGATACTGCGCGGGCCCGATTGCGGGCTTCAACAACGCATGCTTCCGCGATATCAAATGCGCGAATGCGGATTCCCGCGGAGGCCAAGCGTCTGCTCAGTTCGCCCTCACCACAACCAACTTCAATCGCTTGGTCGACCTTGGTTCTAGTCCAGAGAGAGTCGAATGCGCTTAGAAACCCATTCATGAGATAGCGTGCGACAGGATTTCGAGTGTTGTACTTGTCGTAATAGTTGCCCGCAGGTTGAAAAGTGCTCACCGCTCTCGGTCCTGGTCGCCTTTGCGGTGATTGTCGAGTTCCAGGCGTCGCATCCGCCACTCGATACGCTCAAGCAGGCGCCGATTGACGGCCAACAGATCCGCCAGAAAACCCAGCACGAAAACGAGCAGGCCAATCGTCACGCAAGCCGCCGCGAGGATCACAGATTGAATGTGTCCCTCACCCTGACCAATCAGCCGAAGCACAAGAAAGCGAAGACCTGCGCCCAGCCCGATCAGCATGAAAATGGAGCTGATCAACCAGAAGAACATGAGCGGCTTGTAGGTTGCAAAGATTCGCACGATCGTCGTCATTGACCGAGTTACATAATTTGCAATGCCCTTGACGAGTCGCGAGGGCCGCATATCAGGGTTGGTTCTAACCGGAACAGACGCTACGCGGATATTGCTGCGGCCCGCCTGGATGATCGTTTCCAGCGTGTAGGTGTAAGAATTGAAAACATTCAGGCGCGTAGCAACATCACGGGTCATGGCTCGAAACCCGCTGGGTGCATCGGCTACGCGCGTACCTGAGGCAAATCGTACCGCCCAACTGCCGAGATTCTGCAATCGCTTCTTCACCCAGGAGAAATGATCTGTGTCGTTGATCGGACGTTCGCCAATGACGAGCTCTGCCTCACCTCGCAAGATAGGTGCCACCAGTGCTGGAATATCGCGGGCATCGTACTGGTTGTCTGCATCGGTGTTGACGATAATGTCTGCGCCCGCAGCGAGTGCGGTTTCCAGCCCGGTCATGAATGCAGTGGCCAAACCGCGATTCACTGGCAGGCGAACAATGTGATCGACGCCGAGTGAGCGCGCTACCTCGGCAGTACCGTCAATAGAGCCGTCGTCGATGATCAGCCATTCCACGGAATGACAGCCTTCAACATCACGCGGCAGTGCGGCCAAAGTAACCGGCAATGACTCGGCTTCATTGAAGCAGGGGATCTGAATAATGAGTTTCATGGTTTGTGCTTTGACCAGTTGATGCGATATTGCATGAAGCGTCGATTACTAGAAAGAGCTGGGGTTATCCCCCTAATGCGTCATTTTGGATAATTGCGTTTCAAAATCTCCAACCTTTTCATCCAGCTCGCCCAATCGATTCAGCTTGCGCAAATCGTCCAAGGCCGCCGCGGCGTCATCTCTCCTGCCGACTGCAATCAGTAACGCGACAAGATTGCCCCTTGCCCCAGAATCTTTCGGTGATTGCTGTATCGCCAATCGGGTTTCTTTTTCGGCCAACGCAGGATCATTCAAGTAGTTGAATGCAAATTGTCCGTAGTTTGAGAGTAGTTCGGCATAACCTCCGGGGTGAGAGGTAGCAGCTTCAAAGGCGTGACGCAAATGGTTAATATCCCTTGCGCAAATTTTACCGTCAAAGCACTTCACCAATCCGCCCAGCGCCGCAACGTCCACCGAAGAGACAGGGCGTGCTTGTAGTTTGTGAATCATCGACTCCCACCATTGATCCTTGATAGGTAAACCATCTTCAGAACTTGCCACGATGAGGAGTTGGCTGTGAACGGCATCGGCACGAGGATTGAGTGCCATGCGCTCAAGAATTTGGTAGGCCTTGTTTCGCATTGGTTTCGGATCGCCATTGAATGTCGAATTCAATAGTACGCGCGCGTACTCGTATTGAGCAGCGGAGGAATCCGGGCGTTTAGCGGCATCAGAGGCGGCAAGCGTGAGCGCGCTGGACCACTCGAGCGCGCGCAAGGCGGTTGTAAACGCGTAGAAGGCAAACACGCAGCCGGTGATTACGGCGACGCTGCGCCAGCGCAATCTCGGTCCTTCCAAGGCAACGATTGAAGATGCGGCAAGCAGTAGACCCACCGAAGGGAAATAGTTGCGGTGCTCGAAAACGAGCATCAGCGGAATGACGGTCGCAGTGAGCAGGTGACCACCGAAGTACCAGAATATGCCAAGAGAGAAAAGTGGTCGACAAGGGATCTGCCAAAAAGCCAAGCCCAGCAGGGTGCCGATGAGCAGCAATGCAGCAAGCGTTGTTGGCGGATCAACAAGGCCTTTGGATATCACTACATCGTCATGAAACAGGGTCAGAGAATCGAGACTGGGTGCAAGCGTCCAGGCGATGTATTCGATCAGTACCCGGCCTTCGGTCATCAAACGTTCGGGGATATCAAACGCGCGGCCATAGCTGCGTGGACCACTGATCCAGCCGGTCAGCCAGATCAGGCCGCCGAGCAGAGGCACAATCAGCAGTGTGCCGTACAGGGCGAGCACAGGGCGGCTCCAACGCCCCTCACGATCGCGTCCGCGGGTCAAGGCAAGCTCGACGCAAAACGTATAGAGCGGAAGAAGAATCGCTGACTCTTTGACCAGCACGCCAACAGCGGTGCTGACGATCAAGGCCGCCCACATCGGCGCGGATCCCGTGCGCCCTTCCCAATGCGCGATTCGGGCGCGGAGATACCACCACAGTCCGAGAAAGACGAAGGTGTTTGATAGTGACTCCAGCCGTTGCGATATATACAGCACGCCAGTGAGATTGATCGGGAGAACCATCCAGAGTGCCGCAATCGAAGCGGCCGCCAACCCCGGATTGAATAGTCTGGAGTGTCGTTCACCATGGGTCGATTTCTGAGTTTGGTAGAAATCAAACAGGGCTCGCAACGCCAGAAATACCAGCAGGCCGTTGAAAAGATGGATGGCCAGATTCGTCAGCTTGAACGCATACGGATCCAAACCGGTGAAATAGTGATTGACGGCGAAACTCAGCATGCCGAGCCAACGGCCTTGATGGGCGCCCGCGGGACACGAAAACGCGGCTGAAACCCAAGAAGTAAAATCCAACGAGTTGACGCGAATCCCCTGATTGCCGACGACGAAGACTGAATCGTCGAAAGCAAAGGAGCCACTCAATCCGGGCCAGTAGATGAGTGCTGCAACGGCAATGGCCGCAATCAAAACAAGAAAATCTCGCCGCTTCGCAATGCCAAGTGTCCTTGTTTCATTCATGGTCTTGCTTGCCGCTTGCTGACGTCTCCGATTCAGGTTCCGAACGTACTCCGTTGGCCTCGCGCTCTTTCAATGCCTTCTCCAGTGGGTCGATCAAGCCATCGAAGAAACCAAACCAATTTTGATTGCGCATAATTTTCAACTCCTTGCGCGCATCGTCAAATTGGTTCGTCGCGAGCAAAAGGATAACGAGATTTCTTCGTCCGTTGAGATCACTCGGGGCAACGGCCACGGCGTGCCGGATGTCACTTTCCGCCATTTCCTTGTCGTCGAGTATCCGCCAAGCGAATTCGGCATGCACCGAATACAGGGTCGCCCGCTTTGAATCATGCGACATTGCCGCTGCATAGGCTTTCTTCAATGGCGTTGTATCCTCCCCGCAGAGTTTGTCTATAAAACAGCCATTCAAATTCGACAAAGATCGTGCGTCAGACGCATTGGGAGGACGCAAGGTGAGTTTCTCGATCAGGCTGTCCCACCACTTTTGCTCAATCGGTAGATGCAGGTTTGCGTTGGTGGTAATGAGTCGTTGCTCAAACAGCATGCCGGCACCGGGAAGCTGTCGCGCGTTATCGAGCGCTAGCAAGGCGTCGTCCGCCATCGAACGTCCGTCTGGGCCATGAAGATTCGAGCTCAAGAGTAGGTTGGCGCGAGCGAACTGGGCGTCAGGTGATCTCGGTCGCTTGCTCGCCTCCGCCATTACCAGGCGTAATGGATCAGACCACTCTTGGGCGCGCAGGGCGGTGGTAAAGGAATAGAAAACAAACAAGCAGCCAGCGGCGAGGATAATTATACGCCCGCGGATGCGATTGCTCTCAAAGTAAAGCAGCGATCCCGCAGCGAGTAGCAAACCGAGTGAAGGAAAGTAGTTTCGATGCTCGAACGCCAGCATCAGGGGAATCACCGTGGCGGTTAATAAGTGGCCACCGAAAAACCAGATGATTCCCAGTGAAAACAGCGGCCGCTGTGAGCGCTGCCAAGCCGCAACCCCTAACAGCGTGAAAATCGCTGCGATGGCGGAAATAGTGGTCGCGGGTTTCAACAAGCCGCGCGAAATTTCTATGTCATCATGATAAAGCGTCAACGCATCGAGGCTTGGCGCAAGTGTCCAGCGCATGTAGTCGATCAGCACGCGTGATTCCGTCATCAAGCGTTCCGGAATATTGAACGCGCGACCGTAAGTTCGGGTGCCATCGATCCAGCCATGCAGCCAGAACAATCCAGCCAGCAAGGGCACCACTAGCAAGCAGCCATACAGGCTCAGTACTTGGCGATGCCACCGTCCCTCGCGTGATCGGCCGCCGATGACGATGACCTCGATGGCTGCCGTGTACAGGGGTAACAACACGGCCGATTCCTTGGTCAGTACGCCGAGTACTGTGCTTGTGATCAAAGCCAACCAGACGTGAGCGAAGCTTCGACGGTGTTGTAGATGCGCTATTCGTGCGCGCAAGTACCACCACAAACCAAGAAAAATGAAGGTCGTCGAAAGCGATTCCAGCCGCTGGGAAACGTAGAGAACGGCGGTCAGGTTTATCGGCAGGACTAGCCAGAGACTTGCGAGGACGGCGGCTGCCAGGCTGCCATCAAATTGACGACGCAAGTTATTCCGGCCAAGCGCCATTACGTGCACGTCAAACAACGCGCGCAACATCAGAAACACCAGCCCACCGTTGAATAGGTGGATGGCCAGATTGGTGAGCTTGAAGCCGTACGGCTCCATGCCGGTCAAAAAATGATTGAGCCCAAAGCTCAGCATGCCAAGCCAGCGACCCTGATGCGCGCCCGAGGGGAAAGCCATCGCTGCCAGCAACCACTCCTTCAGACTGCCGGTGGTGACCTCGATTGAGTGGTTGCCGACGATGAAGCTGAAATCATCGTAGATGAATCCACCGTGCAAGCCGGACGAATAGATCGCCGCACAGGTAACCAAGCCGGCCAGAATGAGACCATAGGCGATAATGTTGCGGGTTCGATTCATGGTCTCAGTGACTCTCAAAGCATGATTTTCAGTTAGCAACCAACTCGATTGTAGCCAATTTGCCGTGTCGGCTTTTCAAACGTACCCGGGCAAAAAAAAGGTCCCTCATATGAGGGACCTTTTCAACAACTCTAAAACAAATCGATGGATTAGCCGCGGCAAGCAGCCGGCAGCAACTGTGGCTCAACGGTGCTGTCTGTGCACTGCCAAGCTGTGATCTGTCCTTCGGTAACGGAGTTAGTGTCAACTGGCACCAAAATGTAGGTGTTGCCGTCAACGCCCGTACCGACGCTCTTGTAGGTAGCGGTAATCGCGCCTGCATTATAGGTCAGAGAAGTCACATATTGCGACGACTTGAAGCCATCACAGCCAGCGGCGGTGATGTTCGGCGGCAACGTGTTCTGCGAAGCAACATATTCAGAAACCGAAGCCTTGCAAGCGTCAGCAGCCACAACGCCTTCCGTTACCTTGGCGCGCTTGATGTAGTTCTGGTAAGCCGGCAACGCAATGGCAGCCAAGATGGCAATGATCGCGACAACGATCATCAATTCGATAAGCGTAAAACCTTGAGTCTTCTTCATGGTGTATTCCTCGTTTAAAAAGTAATCCGGATTGCCCCTTGGCTCCCGATACCGGTCGAAGCAGGTTTGCTTTCCTGCCCGCCCGCATCAACTAACATCGGAAGGGTATCTCCTCTGTTGCAGCATCCATGCCAAGCCTCGTTGTTGGCCCGGATCCAGGCGCATCCTGCCATATTCCTTGCGCTCGGTCACGATTCTGGATGCTGGGCCGATAACCTGTTTTCAGAAACTGTGGAGCCGGTCTCGAATCAGCTACTCAATGATTGCTGCCAATGCCGTAATCCCATTTTTGGTTGGTTTCGATGCTGGCGGCCAGAGAGCGTCATTAAGTGACATTTCGTGTCATGAGCAGCGGCAATGGGCGAGAAAGGCACGCTCAAGTTCAGCCATTCGAGCGTGGTTGTTGCGCAAGCAGCACTAATAAGTCGCCCATTTTGCCGATTCAGTCGGGAATGCCCTTTAGCAAGAGGGACCGAAGAAACTCGGAAATTTCATCTTCCTCGATGCCTCGCCTATTCATGCCCGCCTTGATATCGCTCAGCATCTTGGCTTTCCGGTAGAAATTGAGCTTGTGTTCGAGTTGAAACTCCTGCACACGTTGCCTCAACTTGCCGAATTTCTTCGCTTGTTTCACAGCATCGTCGCCGCGGACAACGACCGAGCGGCGCAGTTTGTCGTAGTCACCGGCAATCTGCTCCGCGAACAGCGAGCCTTCCGAGGTATCGAACCAGCGCTTGAACCCCATGACACGAGCTTCCCTAGAGTTTTTTTGAGACATTGACCGCGTATGGGTATTTCCGTACGCCACGATTGCAGGTTGAATTCAATGAAAGCGTTCTTACGCCGCCTGATCGCCAGTGTAGCGCCGCCCACGCCGACGTCTGCGGATGGCTCAGAGAATACCGATCCCAATGAAATCATTATTCAGGGCCACACGCTCGAAGATGCAGGCGATGTTGCCGGCGCGCTGAAAGTTTACAGGCAAGCAGTCTCCGTGGCGCCAGAATCGCCCAAGGCTCAGTTGAATCTGGGCAACGCGCTCAAACTGCTTGGCAGGTTCGACGAAGCGCGAGCGGCATTCGAGGCGTCCATCGAATTGAATCCGGAATACGCCGAAGGGTATATGAACCTCGGTAGCCTGCACCTCGAACAGGAATCTTTTTCCAAGGCTGAATCAAGCTACCGAAAAGCACTTCGATTTCGACCTGATTGGTTGGAATTGAATTTTGCGATGGGAAGTGCGTTGCGAGGATTGGAGCGGTTGCCCGAGGCGCGGGAAGTATTCGAAAGCGTATTGCTTTTGAATCCACGACACGGAAAGGCGGCTGCCAGCCTGGCTGGCTTGCTTGCCAGCCAAGGCGAAACGAAAGATGCGCTGTCGGTGCTACGCAAGGCTTTGGAAGTCGATCACGGAAACCTGCACGTCAACATGGCGCTGGCCGAAATAGCGAAGACCATCGGAGATTCTGAGTTGGTAGTGGATGCCTACCGCGCCGCGCTGCATGCGGATCCTGGCAATCGCGCTCTGTTCAGTGCATACCTTTTTGCTCTGAATTTCCTGCCGAAAATTGGTAATGACGAAATTCTTTCGGAGCACAAGGACTACGCCGCTCGTTTTGCTGTCGATTCAAGTCAGGACTGGCCAGCTATACGCCTTGACCCGCGTAAAAAGCTCCGGGTGGGATACGTGTCATCTGATTTCAGGCGGCATTCGGTTTCGTGCTTTTTCGAGCCCTTGCTGAAGCACCACGACCGAGCGGAGTTTGAGGTGGTTTGCTACTTCAACCATGGCTCGCGCGATGCCATCACGGAGAGGTTCGAGTCTCTTTCGGATGCCTGGTGCGATATCGCTGGAATGAGCGATAAAGCGGTGGATGGCAGAATCCGGGACGATGGGATCGACATCTTGGTCGACCTCAACGGGCATACGACAGGAAATCGACTCGGCGTTTTCGCCAAAAAGCCTGCACCGATCCAGTTCACCTGGTTGGGCTATCTTTGTACGACCGGCTTTGAAGCCATCGACTATCGGTTGTGTGATCAGCATACCGATCCCATCGACATCGCAGAGCTTTGGCAGGTCGAGAAACCCGCAAGGCTGCCCGATTCACAATGGTGCTATCAGCCACAAGTCACGATTCCCGACGTGTCGGCTTTACCGAGAATCCACAATGGATACTGGACGTTCGGCTCGTTTAATCAGGCCTCCAAACTTAACTCGGTTGTCGTTGATGCGTGGGGCGCGGCGCTTGCCGCCATCCCCAATAGTCGGATTCGAATTTTTGGCGTGACCGACAGCTTGCACGAGGAAAGGATTCGACAAGGGATGGCGCAACACGGAATTGGCGATGATCGACTGGATATCGTGGGTCGCATCGACATCGATTCCTATTTCAACGCGTACCGTGATGTCGACATCGCGCTCGACACGTTTCCATACAACGGTGCCACGACCACGTGTGACGCGCTGATCATGGGCGTGCCAGTGGCAACGGTGGCAGGCGACCGACCGATCACTCGTGGTGGATTGAGCCTGCTCACCTCCCTGGGACTAAATGACTGGGTTGCTGATTCGGCTGAAGCATTGGGTGCAATGCTGCAACGACAGGTTCGTGATCCCGAAGTCGTTGCGAAGCTGCGTTCGTCGCTTCCGGAGCGGATGCGAACCTCAGTAATTATGGACGGCGAGCGTTTTTCAAAAGGCATTGAGGCGATCTATCGAAACGCTTGGCAGAAAAAATGCGAAGACTGATGGATCGTGCGGGCAGCTGCCCGCGCAAACGTCGGTCTGTGAATCGCATTCACCATGGGTAGATGGGCAATGCAGCGAGAATCGCGCCTGACTTCGAATCAAGCAACATGGTCAAGCTTGATTTGCGAGCGACGATGGGTACCCAGACGACATCATCTTCTGAGCGCTTCGTGGCGGTGAACCATTGATTGAGGATTTCCCTCGCCTTCGGCTGCGCCTTGAGAAGGTTTGCGATCGGTTTCGCACGCGCCAGCAAGTTTGCCGATTCTTGCCGGTAATCGACATAGTATTTCGGATACTCCTGAACATCCTTGCCCATCGGGCCTTGAAACATAAGCTTGGTTCGTGCTTTGCCGGGCGGCGGCAAGTGCACAGCAACCAGCCGAGGGCCAGTCCATGAGAATGATCGAAACTCAGGCTTCATGCCCTCTGCGAGATCCGTCGGATCGATATCGGCTGCCGCTACAACATTAAAGCGATCGACGGCGGCGACAATGAACACGGGTCTCGATTCGGCAATGACATACATTCCGTAGAACAATGCCGCGCTCTGCAATAGCCCGATCATGCACAGATCAAACAGCATGCCCCTTTTGCCGGATTTGAACAGAATCAGGGTGAGCATGGGGCCGAGGACGAGATCGACGCCGAGCAACACCAGAATAAGGTGTTCACCACCTGCTGCATCGAAATATGGCTGCGGGAACCATACAAAAAATAGCAGTGCGAAGACGAGCAAACCGACCACGATGCTGATTGACAGATGGATGGTGGCGGCTTTCCAGCGGGACATCTCTCAAGCTCGATTGGTGAACTGGTAACGAGTTTACCGCTGCAAAACGATAGTTCAAGGGTGAAAGTGATTGTGTAGGAGCCCCGCCAGGGGCGAGCTTTTCGTTGCATTGCGTAAAAGCTCGCCCCTGGTGGGGCTCCTGCAGGTTTATGGTTTTTTGGGGATATTTAGAACGGCTCCTTGACCAGAAATCCGCGTGGGATTTTCTCTTCTTGCGGCTTGCCGGGGAGTTTCGGCATGGGTGGGGCCGGGGCGGGTGGTTCGCGTTTGGGGAGTTGCTTCAGGAGGTGGTCGATGAGGTTGAGGCGGCCGCGTTTCTGATCGTTGAAATTGACCACGAACCAGGGCGCGAAGTTGGTGTTGGTTGCCTTGAGCATCACGTCGCGGGCTTTGCCGTAAGCCGCGTATTGCTGGCGGGCTTTGATGTCGATCGGCGAGAGTTTGAAACGTTTGGCGGGATCTTCGGCGCGTTCCCTGAAGCGTTCCTCTTGTTCAACCTGATCGACGCTGAGCCAGTATTTGATCAGGATAATGCCGTCTCGGGTAATCAGGCGTTCGAAAGCCGGACAGTCAATCAGGAATTGCGTGGTTTGATCGGGCGTACAGAAGCTCATAACGGTTTCGACACCAGCGCGGTTGTACCAGCTGCGATCGAACAGGACGAGTTCGCCGGCGCTGGGAAGGTGTTCGGCGTAGCGTTGGAAATACCACTGGCTGCTTTCGCGATCACTCGGTTTTGGCAGCGCGACCGTGCGCACGTAGCGGTTGTTGAGCGAACCTTCGATGGCTTTGATCACGCCGCCCTTACCGGCCGCATCGCGGCCTTCAAAGACAATGACGACGCGCTGGCCGGTGGCGATGATCCAATGCTGCAGATCGATCAACTCGCTTTGCAGATCTTCAAGGGCTTTTTCGTATTCTTTTCGTTTGATTGATTTCATGGCGTTTTGGCCGTTGGGTGGGAAAGCTCGCCCCTTGTGAGGCTCCTACAGGGTGCATTGTGTAGTTTTTTTACGAGGTCGTTTGCGTGCCCCGAAAAAGGACTTTCGTTGGTCGCAAGCTTTCGAATGGTTTGGATGGAGAGCTCGCTCCTGGCGGAGCTCCTACAGGTACTCGAGGCATGGAAAATTCGAGGCATTTTCAGGATTCGCCTAAGCGTGGGCGTAGGCCTGCAAGATTGCACGGCCGCGTGCGGGCGTCGAGTTGGCTTTGGATGATCTTCTCCCACGCGGTTTTGCAAGCCGAGGTTGAGCCGGGTAGGCAGAAAATGAAGGTTTGATTGGCGAGTCCGGCGAAGGCGCGCGATTGCAGGCTGGATGTGCCGATCTCCTCGATGCTCACGGCGCGAAACATCTCGCCGAAGCCTGGCATGAGTTTGTCGAGGAGGGGTTCGATCGCCTCGGGCGTCGAGTCGCGACCGGTGAAACCTGTGCCGCCGGTGATGAGGATGCCGTGAATTGCATCATCGGCGATCCATTGCGAAACGATCGCGCGCATCTGGTAGCGGTTGTCTTTTGCGATATGCCGCGCGTGTAGATGATGACCCGACTCGATGAGCGCATCGACAAGATAATCGCCCGAGGTATCGTTGTCAGCGGTGCGCGAGTCGGAAACGGTCAACACGCAGAGCGTGAGTGGCACGAAAGCGGCAGATGGTTTCATTGTTACAGCTTAGTGCGGTACCGGTTTGAAATCCAAGAGCAATTGACTCATGGGCTCGTCATCCCAGCGAAGGCTGGGATCCAGTTTCAAATTGGCAACCCAGAACTGGATCCAAGCCTTCGCTGGGATGACAGAGATATTGGCATTCGCTGGGTATCAATTCTATCGAGGACCTGGCATGCCTTGAAATAGATTCACAGTCAAAAAATGTTCCCGAACAGAAATTTATCTTCACAATTGCGGCAGCTGCTGAGAGCTTGCATCAATCAATCGCTGCGGGCTCCAACCCTTCGCGCTGTCGCTCGACCATACGTTTGAGCAGATCAAGGAAGTCGCGGGCGAAGCCGTGCATTTCGAATAACGAACTCTCGTTGCGCTGTTGCGCCAGCCGCGCGTGCAAGGCATCGCGGGCGTTTCGATCGCGCCCGATGTCGATTGCGAGTTCGATGTAGTCGGCATCATCGGCGACGTTCAGTTCATCCATGCCGAGATGATGATTGAGGCTCGCGGCAACGCGGGAGGCGAATGTTTCGCCAGCTGTCGTCAACACCGGGCATCCCGCCCAAAGTGCATCGGAGGCCGTGGTGTGCGCATTGTAGAGCGCCGTGTCGAGGAACAGGTCTGCGTGCCGATAGCGCGATAGATAGTCACTATGTGGCAGCTTGCTCATGAATACGATGCGAGCCGGATCGATACCCGCTTTGCTGGCGATATCGCGCAAATTGGCGTTGCTGCTGCCGGGGCCGGATAGCAGCCAGAGGATGGAATCCGGAACGGCCTTGAGGATCTCGAACATTCGTCCGACACTGCGCGGATCGAGTTTGTAGCTATTGTTGAAGCAGACATAGACCGGCCCTTTCTCGGGTAGGCCGCAATCTGCACGCGAAGGGGGATCGGCGACTACGCGCCCCGGATTCGACGGTTGAAAACATCGCGGCAGCCAGGCGACGGATTCAGAATAGTGTCCTCGTGATTCCTCCGGGATCACTTGGCGGTCGGCGATGATGTAGTCGATCCAGTCCGCCCCCGATGTGCCGGGATAAGCCAACCAGTTGATTTGCAGCGGAGCAGGGCGCAAAGCCAGTGCTTCACTGATATTGCCGCCGCCCCAAACGCGGAGATCGATGAGGATATCGAGTTTGCATTCGGCAATGCGTGCGGCCATGGCCTGCGCAGTCAATCCGCTCAGCGCGTGCCAGCTATGTGCTGCGGACAGCAGACGTTGCTGAACCGGTGAGCCATCTGAGTCGGTGGTCGCGAACAGATGTATTTCAACATCGAGCGCGGTCAGTTCCTCGAAAAACGCAGCGGTTAGCAGTCCGGTCGGATGGTTGCCGAAACCGTTGGAGGCGAAGCCGATGCGTAACGGTTGGTCAGGTTGCGGTGATGGGTTGGCACGCGACGATTGAAACTCTGAAAGATCGAGGTGACTCGCAATCCCCGCCGCGAAATTTTCCGCACACCGGCGTTGTTCGGCAGCACTGGCCGGTTCCGCGAGAAAGCCAAACGGTGTGATGTCAGCGGCACCTTGCGCGACGAATTCTCGCAGTTGAATGGATAGCGAATCGAGATTCTTCCAGTCGCATAGTTGTCGCCGAATGAAGACCTGTTGTGCCAGCGCACCGCTCAAACCTGGATCGAGGTTGAACGCCCGCGCATGAGCTTCCGCGGCGATTTCCAGCTGCTTGAGTTCATCGCTGATTTGTCCAAGTTGATAGGCGAAACGTGCATCCGCGGGTGCGAGTTTTTCCGCATCGCGACAAAGCGTTGCTGCTTCAACAAGGTGACCCTGCGCAGTCAGACTTTGCGAAAGCAGGAGCATCGCCTCGGGATGAGCGGTCTGTTGCAGGATCATACGTGCGATGCGCTCGCATTCTTTTTGGTTGCCTAGCGCGAGTTCGCCTGCGGCAAGATTGAGCCAGGCGCCAAGAAAGCCCGGAGCAGCCCGCGTGGCCGCGAGGTAGGCATCTCGCGCCGCCATGTGATGGCCGAGAGCGCGTTGTGCATTGCCAATGCCATTCAATACAGCCGGGTGATTGGGTGCGATCAGCTGCGCAGATTGCATGACGATCAAGGCGGCACGCGCATCCTTGCGCGCCAGCATGGCACTGCCCAGGTTGCACAGCGTTTCCACCGATTTCGGATCCAACGCGCTCGCTTGATGCAGAACCTCGATCGCATGATCGACCTGACCCATGTTAAGCAGAGCGACGCCGTGCAGTCGGGCGGGTTCAACTGCCTGCGGAAACTGGAAGCGCAATTTCTTGGCCTGATCTGCGGCTAGGTCAGGGCGACCCTGGCCAATCAGGGCGGCGATGTTGTCGAGTTGGTCATCCAAGTGGCTAGATCCGAGGTCATTAACTTGCGCTCCAGCAGGAGGCGGGATGGTCCGACTCTATCGCGAAATGGGCTGAGCTTGGCTACGGGCGAGCTTTTCGCGTGGGTTGTGGAGAAGAGCTCGCTCCTGGCGGAGCTCCTACAGGGTTACGGCGATTTTGTAGGAGCCCGTTTACGGG
>JBBSVJ010000079.1:0-14511 GCA_038233665.1 Lysobacterales bacterium | reverse complement strand
GCTTCGATGTGCCGAAGTGCTCGCCCCTGGCGGAGCTCCTACAGGCTGACGGTGATTTTGCAGGAGCTCGTTTACGGGCGAGCTCTTGCTTCGATGTGCCGAAAAGCTCGCCCCTGGCGGAGCTCCTACAGGCTGACCGTGATTTTGCAGGAGCCCGTTTACGGGCGAGCTCTTGCTTCGATGTGCCGAAAAGCTCGCCCCTGGCGGAGCTCCTACAGGTTGACGTTGATTTTGCAGGAGCCCTTTTCGGGCGAGCTCTTGCTTCGATGTGTTGAAAAGCTCGCCCCTGGCGGAGCTCCTACAGGTTGACGGTGATTTTGTAGGAGCCCGTTTACGGGCGAGCTCTCGCTTCGATGTGTTGAAAAGCTCGCCCCTGGCGGAGCTCCTACAGGTTGACGGTGATTTTGTAGGAGCTCGTTTACGGGCGAGCGCTTGCTTCGATGTGCCGAAGTGCTCGCCCCTGGCGGAGCTCCTACAGGCTGACGGTGATTTTGCAGGAGCTCGTTTACGGGCGAGCTCTCGCTTCGATGTGCCGAAGAGCTCGTCCCTCGCGGAGTTCCTACCAGTCAAACTTGCGCAAGCTCAGCACATTCGAGAGCCGATCAGGGCATTCAACCATCCGCGGAATCGGCCAAATGCTTGCTCCTCATCGCCAGCAATTTCTGGATTGCCACAGATACCGCTACAAAAGCAAACGTCGCCGTGACATGCGTAGCCGCGCCGAGCCCTCCACCGCAATCGAGTTTGAGCCCACCTTCGACCAGCTCGGGTCGTTGACCGCTAACGCTGCCGTCCACTTGCAGATAACGCACGTTCTCCAGCGAATAGATGGCCTGCACGCCGAAATACCGTTTCGGCCCTCGCGGAAAGTGAAATTCTTCGCGCAGCTTCTTGCGGATCAGCGCCAGCATGGCATCGTGCTCGGTTCGTGAGAGATCACGCACGCGCACCAGAGTCGGATCAACCCGTCCGCCCGCCGATCCACTGACAATCAATGGCAGTTTGCGGCGACGACACCAGGCAATCATTTCGACTTTGACCCGAAACGCGTCACAGCAATCAATGACCAGGTCATAGCCTCGATCAAGCAAACGCTCAAGATTCGACGGCGTAAGAAACTCGGCGAAGGTATCGATCTGCATATCAGCATTGATCGCGCGCGCGCGCTCCGCCATCACCTCGACCTTGGCTCGACCGAACTGACCGGCCAGTGCGTGCAATTGCCGGTTGGTATTGCTTACGCAGACTTCGTCGGCGTCAACCAAGGTCAGATGACCGATGGCACTACGCGCCAACGCTTCCACCACCCATGATCCAACGCCACCAATACCGATGATGCAGACATGCATTTCCGCCAGACGCGCGCTGCTGCCAAACCCGTAAAGCCGGTCAAGGCCACGGAAGCGCTCATCCATTGCAGGCAATTCGGGATTCGTCGTACTCATGCGGCGCGGGAGGTTAGCATGTGTCCCTTGCGGAGGTCGCAACGAAATTGCACTTGCAGGTTCGCGCTGGCCATCGCAGCGGCGCCATAGCCGTCAAATTTCGACCACTGACTCTGGAGATTCATCAATGCGTTACGCCGTCTGTCTGGTTATTGGATTATTGATCGGCGCGCTCGCCGCCGTGACCACGACCAATATTATTGCTTCGCATAGCGACCCCTATCCAGATTCGCTGATGAATGTGATGAGCCACGAACTCGGCGCCGCTGGCAAGGCAGCTGATCTTCCGACCTGCAACGATAATCGCGATGCACTGAACAAGCTGTCGATGCTGTCCAACGACATCATCATCGCGATGCCGGATGGCGGCGAGCCAGACCGGGTTTTCCATCAATACATCAAGAATCTCCGCGACAAGGTCGACATCGCACGTCGGTCCGACTGTGCGGGACGCAAGCAAGCACTCACCGACGTCAAGAACGCGTGCAGCGACTGTCATCGCGACTACCGCTGAGCGCCCGATTCGCATTCAGCGTCAGGCGATTCGCCGCGGTTGTCCACTGGCTTGCCGCAAGCGCGGCAGTAATCGATGGGAAGTGTTCGAACCGCTACGAAGCACGCTCATCGAGCGCGTGGAAAAGCCAGATTCGTGCGGCCTGCCAATGACGCTTGACCGTTGCCGGCGAGAGCTCGACGGCGTTCGCGGTTTCTTCGATGTTCATACCGCCGAAATAGCGGAGCTCCACGATGCGGGCCTTGATCGAATCCACCTGTTCAAGTCGACAAAGCGCGGCATCGAGGGCGATCAAATCGACCTGTTCTGAATCCTCGACAATATCCAATCCGTCCAGATCGACACGTTGCCCGCCATCTCGCTTTGATGCCGAACGTCGCCGCGCGTGATCAATCAGAATCTCGCGCATCAGGCGTGCCGCAACGTTCAACAGATGAGCACGATCCGCACCTTCCGGGTTGCCCGAGCCGGACAAGCGCAACCAAGCCTCATTGACCAACGCCGTAGGTTGCAGCGTGTGATCGCCCCGCTCGCGCCGGAACGCCTGCCCGGCAAGGCGCCGAAGCTCCGGATACAACACTTCGACAAGCCGATCCCTTGCTGCACAATCGCCCTCGCGCCAAGCCGACAACCATTCGGTGACAGGTGCATTCATCGCATGAGTCTATCCCGCATCTGCCGATAACGGCCAAATTGGTACTCCTGCGACTTAACAAGCCAGCATCGTGCCACGCGGAAACAACGAGTGATTGCTCAGGCGTGTTCCTCAGTGGACCTTGAATGATGAGCGAAAATAGAGCCCGGATGATGGCCTTTCGCTCCTTGTCGCCTTCCTTGGCCGACCTCCCTGCGAACAGCATCACCCGGGCGTTTGATCGTCCGTGATCATCCAATGCGTAAGAAAGCGGAAATTCGGCTCAACTGGCCTGTGAATCGCTATGCGCAATAGTTACGCTGTCGGCCGATTTCGGATTTCGTATCAGCGTTGCTGATGTCTCAAATCGGATTTGAGACATTCAAGCAGACGGTGCGGCTCGATCTTCAGGGTCTTCAATGCGATCACGCAAGGCGTGCCGTATTTTTTCTCAAGCTCCTCAAGCAATGCCCCCGAACCAAGCAAGGCTTTGTCAATAAATTGGGCAGGATCAACCAGATCAATCGCCAGCCAGCACAGCTGGCCTCCGCGGTCGGAAATCAGACGAAAGTCTCGAACTTCGGCCCATGAAAGCATCCGCGAAGGCAAGCTCGTTCGATCGAGCATGCCCTTGTCGTCGACGACGATCACAGGACGTTTGTCCAACACCTTCCAGATCCCAATAACGACGAAGATCACACCAGAAACGACCAGGCTAAGCGGAATCGTACGCAGCAGGACGCCGCCCTCCCATAACCAATCCCAACATCCCAAGCCTGTCAATGCGATAACCACACCGACTCCTGCCCAGTACCAGAAAACAATTGCTCGCCCCTTGACTTCCAACATGTTCGATCTAAATCCTCGACCCATTTATCGCTTTGTATTTTGGTTCAGGAATCAGATAAAGTACAGAATCCAACATCACAACACGAGGGGAGATCGAATGGTCTCATCATGGAAATCGCTGCCACTTGGCGAAAAGATTCGACGTGGACATACCTTTTTGTGGTGGGCGCTGGTGTTCCCCGTGGTGGTGATCGCTTTCTGCTACACCGCCGTTTCCAATTCCCTCCACGCGCAAGCCATCCTCGCGGATCACACGGTCACCCAAGCCACCATTTCGGTCGACGAAATAACCCCAGCTACCCGACAGCTCGCGCGATTCACTTACAGCTTCGATGTCGACGGTACGCATTACAGCAAAAACTACCCGGTTCCCCGATATCGAGCCGACGATGTTGAGGTCGGTGGCACGATTGCGGTTGCTTACGCCAATTACGACCCCAACGAGTCCCGACTGGAAAGCCTGCTCGCCGAGCAAGCCGACATGAAATCCAACCTTATGTCAGCACTTACCTTGTCCGCCATCGGTGCCTTGCTGATTGGCATGTTTTGGTTGTTCTTCAACTATGTGATTGAAAGGAAAGTCAGGTTTTACGGGCTGATGCGCGAGCCGCGCCCAGCTACTTGACCTGTGCGGCTTGAAGTCCGGCAAATCGACCCGATCTGATCCGTACATGTCAGCCTCGTGCTAGCATGCGTGTCCCCGGGGGTGTCATGGCTTCGACGGGGGTAGTGAGATAGCTTGGTGCATGCCGAGGGGGCGACTTTCCTCGTTAATCCAGTAGCAAACTTTTAGTTGCCAACGACGACAACTACGCACTCGCCGCTTAAGGCGTAAGCCGGGAACCCACTTGTGCTCATGCTCGTGGATGTACCGTCATTATCATGAGATAGCCTGATTCCGCCGTCTGACGGAAGAATGGCGAAACTTTTCAGACTGGTCGACCGGTGCGTTTCGCACGCTGTACTGCCGGAAGACGAGATCGAACAGTGAGCTAAGCATGTAGTACTGGGCGTCAATCGCCTTCGGACGCGGGTTCAACTCCCGCCACCTCCACCATATAAGCAACGGGGCTGCCGCAAGGCGGCCCTTTTGCTTTGCCTCCTTGAAGAATCGTCGCCATAGCGATTGCTGGCTGGCTGCCGCCAACACCGAATCCCCACGAAGTAGGTGGACTGACGCCTCTCTCTGGATCACGTTTGTTGCAACGCGTTGAGGGATTACCGATCATCCTCGCAACGACGCGCCTCGCGTCAGCATCACCGTTCGCAACACGACCGAAGGAAACAACAGGTGCCAACTCAGACCCTATCGATCACCCGCCCGGATGACTGGCACCTGCATCTGCGCGATGGTGCTGCCTTGGCAGCGGTATTGCCTGATACGGCTCGCCAATTTGCCCGAGCGATCGTTATGCCGAATCTCGTGCCGCCAGTGACCAATGTTGCATTGGCTTCGGCCTATCGCGAACGGATCATCGCCGCACTGCCGAGGGATAGGCATTTCGAACCTCTGATGACGCTGTACCTGACCGAAGCGACATCACCCGCAGACATCGCCGAGGCAAAGGCTTGTGGCTTCATCCACGCGGTCAAGTACTACCCCGCTGGCGCGACCACGCATTCCGATGCGGGCGTGCGCGATCTGGCACGCTGCAAAGCAACCCTTGCTGCCATGGCCGCACACGACCTGCCACTGCTGATGCACGGCGAGGTCACTGATCCCGATATCGACATATTCGACCGCGAACACATATTCATAGAAACCCAGCTCAAGCCGACGCTGCAGGAGTTTCCTGAACTACGCGTCGTACTTGAACACATCACCACCCGCGACGCTGTGGATTTTGTTGAACAAAGTAGCGCGCGAATTGCCGCGACGATCACCGCGCATCACTTGCTGCTAAATCGCAACCACTTGTTCACCGGCGGCATTCGACCGCATCACTATTGTCTGCCAGTGCTGAAGCGAGAAATACACCGCAAGGCCCTGCTCGAAGCAGCCACCGGAGGCAATCCGCGATTCTTTCTCGGCACGGATAGCGCGCCCCATGCAAGGCATGCCAAGGAGTCGGCATGTGGCTGCGCCGGCATCTACACCGCGCACAATGCGATTGAACTCTATGCCGAGGCCTTCGAATCAGTTGGTCAACTGAATCGACTGGAAGCATTTGCCAGCCACCACGGCGCAGACTTCTACGGACTGCCACGAAACCCGGGCCAACTTGTTTTGCAGCGACGCGCACAGCGGGTTCCGCAACGATTGCCTTTTGGCGATGAGCATATCGTGCCACTGCGTGCCGGCGAAGAGATTGCGTTCTCGATTGTGGGCTGATTCAAGATGTTGCGAGCCTGCAGACCCATTCAAAATCCGTGACGCGGTTCGCACAGCGGATGCCGAAATCTTTCCAATCACGTTCAACATCGAAACATACAACCCTTTTAAAATGCGGCAAATACAATTAATAGCGCCGTATTCGTGCTGGATAACTTCCCGCTCATTTCGCCGCTGGTTGCACCGCGAGCGGGTGAACTTGGAAGCATTCGCCAGGGGCGAGCGCTTCGATTAGCCCCGGGCAAAAGCTCGCACGTGAACGAGCACCTACAGAAGCGGCTTTATGCAACATGTTGGGACCCTTTCACGTGTGAGCTTGGTATCCCTGGCCGTAGCGGAAGCCAAAACTATCGACGGGCGTAATTCAACAAACAAGAAAAACCCCGCGTAAAGCGGGGTTTTTCGATGCCTACCGAATGGCAGTTACAGTGTGCGGTTATACTCGTCGACTGCTTTCTCGGCCTCATCCTTGGCCATGCCGTAGCGTTCCTGGATCTTGCCGGCAAGGTACTTGCCATTGCCTTCAGCAACATCGAGATCATCGTTGGTCAGCTTGCCCCACTTCTCCTGGATGCTGCCCTTGAGTTGTTTCCACTTGCCTTGAATACGGTCTTCGTTCATGGGTTAAATCTCCTGTTGGGGTTGCTGAGAGTAGGATGCATCTCAGTTGTCCCCAGCTTGCCAATTCGCGGCTGCACGCAAAATAAACAAGAGTCATTTACGTCCAATCGCTGTTCAGGAAAGCGCCATGCTGATGAACAAATCGAGACCACCGATTCAGCCAACGGCTCGTTCGCGTCGAATCAGATACAGGCCACTGGCGACGATGATCGACGCGCCGACCAACATCGTCTTATCCGGCGCGACGTTCCATATCAACCAATCAAAACCGACACCCCAAACCAAAGCCGTGTAATCAAGCGGCGCTACCACGGATGCATCACAGGACTTGAACGCCTCCGTGATGGCGTACTGGCCCAGCGCTCCACTGACTGCGAGTGCAATCAAGATAGGCCAATGGACGCGCTGGATTGAGATCCACTCATGCCAGCTTGCCGCGACCGCAAAAAGTGAAAGCAGCACAATCATCCAGAACACCATGCTCTGGGTGGAGTCGGTTCTGCCAAGCACGCGAACGCTGATTGCTGACAATGCATAGGCAATCGCCGCGAGCAATACCGCAACACTGCCCAAACTGATCATTCGCTCGGGGTCCGGGCGAAGGACTAAAAGCACGCCGAGTAATCCGACTACGATGGCCAGCCCGCGTCGCCAGCCAACATGCTCACCCAGCAATGGAACCGCCAACACCGTAACCAGCAACGGGGCGACAAAGAAGATCGAATAGGCCTCGGCCAACGGAAGATTTCGCAAGCCGAATGCAAATGAAGAGAGCATCGCAACCGAGAGCACGCCACGCAACAAATGCAGCCGCCAACGTCGAGTCAGCACTTGACGAAACCCTCCACTCAAGGCGATCCAGAGCAAAACCAGGGGCAACGAGGTCAAACCCCGCAATGCTGCCACCTGCATGGCCGGATAGTGCGGCGACAACAGCTTGAGACAGACATCCATCAACGAAAACGCGACGACCGCAGCGAGCATAAAGAGGATGCCACGCAGATTTGATGCTTGCCCATTGTTCATCCGCCGATAGTCGACAAGGTACCGCCGAGAATCAAGCCAGAATCTTGAAATCCGACTCACAACATCGTCACTTTCGGAAAATACCCAACTGTTTCGCGCCGATTGCCCGATCAGGCGCTATGCTGCGTCCATGAAAATCTCAAAAACGCGCACTCTCTCTTTGCTGACAATCCTTGTTTTGATCGGCGGATGTGGTTCGGTTACGACGCGCTACGAAGCGGCACCGAATTTGCCTGAAGAAATTCCGGTACTCACGCAGAATCCGCACTACGAACCAAGAATTGAGCGAGGGCCCGATTACATCGATGAGTTGCTCGCCGAGCCCGCGCCGGCGCAGCCCAAGGTGATCCAAGGCATGAACCAACACGGCGATCAACGTGAGTTGGCTGCGAAAGGCTTCGTGCGAATCGGGAATGGCCGCTATGCCTTGGACGACGCCGGTTCTGTCGCCGATTCTATCGAACTGGGCCGCAGCGTCGGCGCCGAGCAGATCTGGCTTTATCACGAGCTTGCCGAGGACTCATCGGCGTCAGCATCAAGTTCGTTGCTGGCTGCCTACTATGTGCGCTTCAAGCTTCTGTTCGGCGCAACTTTTCGAAATTTGAATGCCTCGGAGCGTGAGCAGTTGCAGGTCAGTGGTGGCGTCCAGATTGGAGCCGTGGTCGGCGGAACGCCCGCTTCACAAGCAAATTTGATGGCAGGCGACTATGTAACCTCGGTCAATGGAAAGGCGGTCGCGGGTCGCGTTGAGTTTCAGGAGTTGCTCAAGAATGAAGCCGGAAAGCCCGTCACGCTAGAAGTCATCCGCAACCAGAAGCGCGCTGATCGCGTTGTCCGACTCGGTGCGATGCCGCCGGTGATCAAGTAGCTTCGTAGCTGGATGCACAGATTTATAGGCTGCCTGTCAGGCGTGTTGATCAGTAGGCGCAATCCGCAATCCGAAATTCGAAATTCGTCTCGAAAACTGCGCCAGTTGATCCACGCTGGTTTGGCCCAGCCGGGAGTCTCCAGACATTTCTGTCAAAGTTCCAAAGCGGGCTCTGCCAGACCCAGCGCACTCACACCTCGTTCAATGGCTGCTGTGCCGCTACGTGCGACTTCGAGAATTCGGGTGATCCTGGTCAGCTCGGCGAGCACGCTGTTGATGTGTGTGCCGCGACCGGTGAACTGGAGCACGTGGGTCGCCTCACCATCATCGAGGATGATGCCGAAATTGAGTTCGGTAAATCGCGCAATCGCCGCAGTCGAGGCCACCTTGACCACGAGCAGTTCGCATTCCAGATGATCGCGACTGGTCAGGTCAGCGATTTCGAGGACATCAATGGTTTTGCGTGATTGTTTGATGATTTGTGCGATCACCGAATCATCGCCGAAGGTCACCAAGGTCAGTCGTGACACTTCAGGATCGTGCGTCGCAGCAACGGTCAGCGAATCGATATTGTAGCCACGCGCCGAAAACATGCCGGCAACGCGCGCCAGCGCACCGGCCTCATTCTGCAGAAGCATTGAAATGATATGCCGCATCAGAACATCTCCACGGGGCCGGATTCCTCGGCAACGGCGGCATCGCGGGAGGCAATATGCTCGCCCGTTATCATTTGCGCGTAGCTGGCACCTGGGCCGACCATCGGATAGACGCAGGCATCGGGATCAATCATTACTTCGAGAAAGGCCGGGCCGTCGAAGGCTATGAATTCGGCGATTACGCGCGGCAGGTCTTCGACGCGATCGAGTCGAACCGCGTACGGAAAACCATCGGCCTCGGCGGCCTTGATGAAGTCCTTCTTGTGCAGGCTCTTGTCGGTGGCCGAAAAACGTCCCTTGAAAAACAGCTTCTGCCATTGCCGGACCATGCCGTCGCCGCAGTTGTTGAGCACGACCACCTTGACCGGAAGATTGTAGGTAGTCACGGTTTCGAGTTCACCGATATTCATGCGGATGCTGGCATCCCCATCGATATCGATGACGGTCAGATCGCGGCGCGCGAACTGCGCCCCGATCGCCGCCGGCAGTCCGAAACCCATCGTGCCCATCGAGCCCGAGGTCAACCATCGACGCGGCTCGGTGAAATCGAAATACTGCGCGGCCCACATCTGATGCTGCCCGACGCCGGTGCAGACAATCGCATTGCCGCGCGTAATGCGGTTGATTTCCTCGATCACCGCATACGGCTGAATCAAGTCGCTGTTGCGATCGTAGTTCAAGGCGTGGGTCTTCTTGAGATCTGCGATATGCGTGTGCCAGTCGGCGTAGCTGCCCTGCTCGTCCGGATCGAAGCCGATCTGTGCGGCGCGATTGCGGATCGCATCGAGTGCCTCGGAAAGATCGCCGAGATGATGCCAGTCGACGCGCTTGACCTTGTCGATCTCGGCCGGATCAATATCGAACTGTGCGATAAAGCGCGCTTGCTCGGCAAACTGCCCCGGCACGCCAGCAACGCGATCATCGAAGCGTGCGCCAACGGCAATCAGAAAGTCGCAATCGACGACCGCATAGTTGGCGAACGCGGTGCCATGCATGCCGAGCATGTGCAGCGACAAAGCCTCGGTCGTATCGCTGGCACCCAGTCCCATCAAGGTTGTTGTCACCGGGATACCAAAGGTCTTGGAAAATTCACGCAAGGCGCGCGTCGCCTCGCCTGCAATGACGCCACCGCCGACATATAGCAAGGGGCGTCGCGCCGTGGCCAATGCATCCAGGAAAGTCGTGCATTCCTTTATTTCGAGGCGTGCACTCGTGACTGCGCGAAGTCGCGTGCGATAGCCCGAGATCGGCAGGCAACTCGAACCGGAAAACGAAAGCTCGGCGTTCTGTACGTCCTTCGGAATATCAACCACAACGGGACCCGGTCGACCACTGCGTGCGATTTCGAATGCAGTGCGCAAGGTTGCCTCAAGTTGGCTCGCATCGGTGACCAGCATCACGTGCTTGGCGCAGGAACCCATGATGCTGCTGATCGGGGCTTCCTGAAATGCATCGGTGCCGATCGCCGCGGTGGGCACCTGGCCGCAGATAACGACTATTGGGATCGAATCGGCCATTGCATCACGGACGGGAGTGACCGTGTTGGTTGCCCCTGGCCCTGATGTCACCAACGCAACACCGACCCTACCCGAGGCGCGTGCATAGCCTTGCGCCATGAAGCCTGCGCCCTGCTCGTTGGCCGGAACAATCAACGGCAATGGTTCGCTGCCATCGGCATTCAGATGCTCGTGGTTGTAGCGGAACACCGCGTCGTAGACCGGGAGAATCGCGCCTCCGGAGTAGCCGAAAATTACTTCTACACCCTCATCGGCCAGCACTTGCACAACGATATCCGCACCGCTCATTCGCGCACCGGCAAGCAGGTGCGTCTGTGTTTCTTTCATGGCTTCGGATCGTTCCTGCAACATCGCATTCATTGGTGAATCTCCAGAAATTCGTATTCGCACCGCGCCCAGCTATTCAGGCCGGCTCGTTGAGCCAGGTCATCTTCTTGCGCAGTTCGGCGCCGACCTTCTCGATCGGATGATCGAGATCGGCCTGCTTGAGGCGCTTGTAGTTCGGCAGACCGGCCTTGTATTCCGCAGTCCAATTTTTAGCGAAGGTGCCGTCCTGAATCTCAGTGAGTATTGTCTTCATGCGCTCCTTGGTTCCTGCATCGATGATGCGCGGCCCGCTGACGTAGTCGCCGTACTGGGCGGTTTCCGAAACATAGGTGAGCATCTTGGTGATGCCGCCCTGGTAGAGCAGATCGACGATCAGCTTCAGTTCGTGAAGGACTTCGTAGTAAGCGATCTCGGGACGATAGCCGGCCTCGACCAGAGTCTCGAAACCTTTGAGCACGAGTTCGCTGGCGCCACCGCAGAGCACGGCTTGCTCGCCAAAAAGATCGGTCTCGGTTTCTTCCTTGAAATCGGTTTCGATCAGCAAGGCACGTGCGCCACCGAGACCAGCCGCATAGGCCTGAGCCAGATGGGTTGCCTTGCCGCTGGAGTCCTGGAATGTGGCAAAGAGGCAGGGCACGCCGCGACCAATCTCGAATTCAGTACGCACGAGATGGCCTGGGCCTTTCGGCGCGACAAGGATCACGTCGATGTCGTTGCGCGGCACGATGGTCTTGAAGTGGATGTTGAACCCGTGCGCAAACAGCAGGGCCGCTCCGGCCTTGATGTTCTGCTCGATGACATCGGTATAGAGCTGTGGCTGAACCATGTCTGGAGTGAGAACGGCAACCAGATCGGCGCCCTTGACGGCGCCTTCTGGCGACAACACGGTCACCCCATCGGCCTTGGCCTTGAGCGCGGTCGGGCCACCCGGGCGCAGGCCGACGACGACATCAAGTCCCGAGTCGCGCAGATTGAGAACATGCGAACGGCCCTGGCTGCCATAGCCAAGCACGGCAATACGAGCGTTCTTTAGAGCTTCAGTGGTGACGGTTGCGGACATGCGAGTGACTCCAATGGAGGAAACGGAATAAGAAAAATCAGGGAGAGGTGACGGCGCCCTTGGCGGCTGAGCCAACCAGGCTTGCATATTTGGCAAGAACGCCACGAGTGACTTTGGGTTCTGGCGCTACCCAGCTTTTACGACGCGTATCGAGATCGGCATCGGTTTCGATGACCCGACGCGCGGCATCAATGACGATGCGATCGCCATCCTTGAGCAAGCCAATGGCACCGCCACGGACAGACTCGGGTGCGACATGGCCGACGACAAAACCGTAACTTGCGCCGCTGAAACGGCCGTCAGTCATCAGCGCGACCTGATCGCCCATTCCTCGCCCGACCAAGGCCGCTGTGACGGCGAGCATTTCGCGCATGCCCGGACCGCCCGCGGGGCCTTCATTGCGAATGACGATCACATTGCCGGCTTTGATCTGTCCGGACTGCACAGCGTGGAAACACTCTTCCTCGCTCTCAAACACGCGCGCAATTCCTTCAAACAGTACCGGACTGCTGCCGGAGAGTTTGAGGATGCAGCCTTCGGGCGAAAGGTTTCCGTATAGGATTGTGTAGCCACCACGCGGCTTGAATGCGCGGGATACCGGATGGATGACTTCTTGGCCTGTCGGCGCCTCGGGCGAGGATTCAATCTCCGCGAACAAGGTCTGACCGGTCACCGTCGGTGCGTCTTCAAGCAGGCCTGCTGCACGCAATTCGCGTGCAACGACGGCCATGCCGCCGGCCTCAGTCATTTCAATCGCCGTGTAGCGTCCGCCTGGCATCAAATCGGTGATCACCGGCGTCGCCGCCGCTGCGGTTTCGAAATCCTCGATGGTCAATGGCACGCCGGCCTCATGCGCAATCGCCAGCAGATGCAGCACGGCATTCGTCGAACCAGCGGTGGCCGCGACAATGCGCATCGCATTGCGAAAGGCTTCCGGTTTCAGAATATCGAGCGGCTTGCGTTCGTTGCTCAGGCAATCGAGAACGAGTTCACCGCAGCGTCGCGCGGCATCGAGCTTGGCCGAATCAGTCGCCGCGATGTCATTCAATCCAAGCGGCGAAAGTCCGAGCGCACTGAGCACCATGGCCATCGTGTTCGCGGTGAACTGACCGCCGCAGGCGCCGGCACCGGGGCAAGCCGCGCGTTCAATGGTGCATAGGCGCTCATCGGAAATTTTGCCCGCGCCGTGGCTGCCGACCGCTTCGAACACCTGCTGCACCGTGATCGATTTTCCATCGAGCGTGCCGTGCGCGATGCTGCCGCCGTAGAGCGCGACACCCGGAATGTTGAGTCGCGCCAAGGCCATCGCTGCCGCCGGAATCGTCTTGTCGCAACCGCAAAGAACGACCATCGCATCGAGGCAGTGGCCATCGACGGCGAGCTCGATTGAATCAGTGATGACTTCGCGACTGACCAGGGATGCGCGCATACCCGAGGTGCCCATGGCGATGCCGTCGGTCACCGCGATCGTGTTGAACTCGATCGGCGTGCCGCCCGCCGCGCGGATACCTTCACTCGCCGCGTTGGCCAGGTCGCGCAGATTGAGATTGCAGGGCGAGATGTTCGACCAGGTATGCACGACGGCGACCAGAGGCTTGGCAATTGCCTCGGCATCCAAGCCTGTCGCATGCAGCATCGCGCGTGCGGGTGCACGATCCGGCCCGGTCTTGATCGCGTCACTGCGCATCGGCGGCTTCAGCGGAATCCTTTCGTCGGAACTCATGCGGCAGCCTGCTGTTTCGTATTCAACTGCGCCAGCACCGATTCGGTAACTTCAGTCGTGCTGGCCTTGCCGCCGAGGTCGCGGGTGAGCTCCGCCGAATCAAGCACGGCATCAACGGCCGCTTCGACCGACTGTGCTTCGGCCTCAAGCCCAAGTGAATGACGCAGCAGCAAGGCTGCGCTGAGAATTGCGCCGATCGGATTGGCGATGCCCTGCCCTGCGATATCTGGTGCCGAACCGTGGATCGGCTCGTACAAGCCGAGGCGACCGGCGCCGAGCGACGCTGAGGGTGAGATACCGAGCGATCCGGCCAGTGCGGCCGCTTCGTCGGTGAGGATGTCGCCGAACAGATTCTCAGTGACGATGACGTCATACGCCGATGGTCGCGTCAGCAACAGCATGGCCATTGAATCGACAAGCTGATGTTCGAGCGTGATGCCATCGTATTCGGCAACCACGCGTTCGGTGGTTTCCCGCCAAAGCCGGGATGTTTCAAGCACGTTGGCTTTGTCGACCGAGGTCAGTCGGCCCTTGCGCCCTCGCGCGAGTTCGCAGGCACGGCGCACGACGCGCTCGACTTCTGCGACGCTGTAGCGGCATTCGTCGATTGCGACATCGCCTTCGCGCGACTTCTTTCCAAAGTACGCACCGCCGGTCAATTCGCGAACGAACAAAAGGTCGACACCGACCAGGTTCTCGGCCTTGAGCGGCGACAAACTCGCGAGGCGTGGATGCACACGCAGCGGGCGCAGGTTGGCAAACACTCCGAGCTTCGCACGCAATGCCAACAGACCCTGCTCGGGTCGCACCTTAGACTGCGGATCCGACCACTTCGGCCCACCCACGGCACCGAGCAAGACCGCATCGGAATTGACGCAGGCATCGATCGTCGCCTGCGGCAGCGGCTCGCCACCGCGATCAATCGCAACGCCGCCGATC
>JBBSVJ010000078.1:0-14534 GCA_038233665.1 Lysobacterales bacterium | reverse complement strand
TGTCGATCAAGTTTATTTGCTGAATCCTATGACGATGTTGAACGAACCGAGATCGCCCGGAGGGTCGCCGAAGCCAAGATCTCCATACTCTATGAGCGAGAAAACGCGAGAGATGAGTTTATGGCGTCATGGGGCGAGTTGGAGGGTCTTGGATACTCGTCGCTCGAACGCGAGGCATCGATGCTTGTTTACTATGTAAAGTTTAGTGAAAGATCCAATGTGAGCGGCGACGCCGACAGGCGAAACGCGCTCAATCGGTTGGAGGCTTTGATCAGCCAGCTGGCGGTATCAGGGGACGAAAATTACGCAGCGCACTACAAGGCTGTGCATGTCGATCTGTCGAAGCCTGGTCCGTAGCGGTGGCAGCAAGGACTCACAGTTTCGCGGCCCTCGCCAATAGGCACGATACGCGTCGCAATCGTTCTCGGCGCTGTCAGCCGATGCGCTCGATCGCTTGTCTGGCCGTGAGCATGGCGATGCCCTGATGCTGCCCAATCAAAGGGGTCAGAGTCATTAATTTTGGATCGGCCAAAGGCTAACCTCGGTACATTAAGAGTATCGAGGTGTCTATCATTAAAGGGGTCAGGTTCATTTATCCAAAATATTCGTGGTGGATTTTGGTCTTCCGCAAAGCATTAAAGGGGTCAGGTTCATTTATCCAAAATATTCGTGGTGGATTTTGGTCTTCCGCGAGGTCTGACGTCGACAATACGACCAGTCAAAGCAGCGATCTGGCGGCGGAATTTGTCGCTGGCCCAGATGCGTTGTTGCTGGGTGTGAAGGCGGAGATCGGTCACTTCGGTTTCGTCCAAGGCGTTGGCGAAAAGTGCCCGATAGGCCGCTTTGCGTGTCTCTGAATTCTCGCCAAGCAAGAGGTATGCAGGGTGTGCCTTGATCTTGGGGTCGTGTTGTTCGAGGGCATTGTGGCCGTGGCTTGACCATGGGTAGCCTGCGGGCGTTTCAACCATATGCGCCCGGACGGGGTTCATTTCGATGTAGCGATAGCAGGTGAGGACATAAGCGTCGCTACCCACGATAGCTGCCTTGAAGCGACCTTCCCACAGTGTGCCCGTGCGTCGATAGTGAGAATTGAAGGAGCCAACATAGCGCCGTCCAATGGCTTGCATCATGCGAGACACGCCGCCCACTTCGGCTGGCGTCACCAGCAGATGCACGTGATTGGTCATCAGAACATAGGCGTGAATCGCGCAATCATGATGATTGGCTGCTTCTCTGAATTCCTGGAGGTAGCGTTGATAGTCGGTTTTCTGTGCGAAGCAGGGTTGACGATCGACGCCCCTCTGTACGATATGTTGCGCGATGCCTGGTAGATCAAAACGTGGCTGCCTGGCCATACTGCCCTCCTTGGTGGAGCAATCAGTATCCTCAAGCATCGATGGCGTTGCTGTCGCTTCCTTACGACACAGCACGTAGGACTTTGGAGCGATTTCGTGTAGGAAATGGATCAATGGGGTCAGAGTCATTGATTTTGGAGTGACCCAAGCGTAACCTCGCACGGTAGGTGTATCGAGGTGTTTATGGCCCGTTTGCCCCGGCTCCATCTGCCCGGTTGTGCCCAGCATGTGATTCAGCGCGGCAACAACCGCGAAGCGTGCTTCTACGACGAGGCGGACTACAAAGCCTATCTGGCGTTCCTAAAAGATGCGGCGATCAAGCACCAAGTCGCCATTCATGCATTTGTGCTGATGACCAATCATGTGCATTTGCTGGTGACCCCGAGCGACGAACATGGCACCAGCAGCATGATGCAAACCTTGGGGCGCAGGTATGTGCAATATTTCAATCACATCTACCGACGTACGGGAACCTTGTGGGAAGGGCGGTACAAATCAACGATTGTCGATGCCGATGCTTATCTGTTGACGGTGTACCGCTATATCGAGTTGAATCCGGTGCGCGCCGAGATGGTCAGCCACGCCTCAGAGTACCCGTGGTCGAGCTATCAGTGCAATGCCGTTGGAAAGCGAATCGAATTGCTCACGCCGCATCAACTCTATCTGGGGCTAGGCAAGTCTGAAGAAGAGCGTCAAGCCGCCTACCGAGCCCTATTTCGCGGGAGGATGCCGGAGCGTGATGTGACGGCGATACGCGAGGCGACAAATAAGGCTTGGGTGCTGGGAAGCGATCGATTCAAGGCGCAAGTCGAAGCTAGAACTGGTCGGAAACCCGCCCCATCGAGTCGCGGTGGGGACCGGAAATCTACTGAGTTTCGTGATTCCAAGAATCAATGACTCTGACCCTATTGGTCCATACTGAGTTTCGTGATTCCAAGAATCAATGACTCTTACCCTATTGGTCCAGATCAGTCTCGCGTCGCGCCTTCGTTGATTTTCTCTGCAGCCTGCTTGGCAGCCGTATAGATGCGGCTCTGGGTAGCCTTGCCTTGCTCCAGACCGTCGACGGCTGATTGAAGCAGTGCAAAGGCTTCCCGGGTTTTACCTTGCCGTGCGAGCAGTTGCCCGCGTAGGGAATCAATCCGGAACGCCCATTGTCCATCGGCTCCGGCGGCCTCAAGGGATATCGCATCGAGTGATTTTAGAAGCTCGGCGGCCTCATCGGGATGGCCGAGTTCGAGCTCGACTGCACAAAGCCAGAATGCAGCGATCTGGCTCTGCGGATTTTTTTCTGAGAGTTGGGCAGCCAGTTTCGCGTGTGCTGTGCGCAAGCGCATCAGCGCTGCGTCGAATTGGCCGCTTTCGTACAACACCTGGCCCCAATTGACGAGGGTGATATTGCTGAAATTGTGATCGTCGCCGAATTTTTTGCGAAAACCTTCATGCACGCGCTCGGCGTAATCGAGCGCCTTCGGCCAGTCTGCACGGCGCACGGCAATATCGAACAGGTCACTCAATACCATCAGGTTGCGTGTGTGCTCCGGACCGAGCAGTTTCACGATCGTCTTCTGTGCATCGAGCAGTTGCGCTTGGGCTTTGTCAAGGTCGCCTTCGAGTGTGTAGTTGCGTGCGACCGCGGCCTTGGCGAACGCAAGTACGAGGCCGTTGTCATCGCCGCGTGCTTTGATTTCCGCAATCAAATCTTCGCCTTCCTTGCGCGCTTCAGCGGTTTGCCCTGTCTGGGTCAACGCGTTGATCAGATCCATGCGCATCGAATCGCGCAAAGCGACATTGTCGGGTTCGGTTTGCCGCAGCAGCGGGATCGCAGTTCGGTAAAGCGGTAGCGCTTTGGCGTAGTCACCGCGATTCATGTCGTAGACGCCCCAAGCCGAGGCGACCAGGTAGCGCTTGTAGGGATCCTTGGTGCCGGCGGTCAGGCGCTCAAGCGTATTCAACTCCTTCAGCGATTCATCGAACTTCGAGGTGCGCGTGAGCAGGCGCGCAAGCAAGGTACGCGCCTTCAACGCATCAAGGCTGGCGGCGCCTTCTTCGCGTTCGTACAAGGTCAGTGCCTGGCGCGGGGCGGGGGCGGCGTCGGGCACCAGTTCGAGAGTGTTAAGCAGCATGGTCAGGCTGGTGCGTATCGATGCCTCGGTCAGCGGTTGCGCGGAAAAGCGCTTGCCGATGCGATCACGCGCGCCGAGCAACAGGTCTTTCAGCGATGCACTTTGGCCCTTGGCGACCACCAGCGGATTTGACTGGCCGATCAGATCATCGTTGAGAAACCGGTTGATCGCACTGGCGCGCTCGAGTTCGTGTTGGGCGAAATTGCGCGCCTTGACAGCGGAACGATAGAGCACCAACGCAATGACGGCGCTGAGTGCCAGCGCCACGATCAGCGCGATCAGGTACGGCCGCCGCGCACGGCTGCGTTGCAATGCTTCGTGCGCAGTGCGTGCTTCGCGTTCCACTTGTTCCAAGCGTAGCGCCTGTTCGCGCCGCTGTTCGCGCGCGCGCAAGCGCGAGGCGAGTTCGGCGACGCTGGCCAGGCGTCGTTGTGGATTGCCGTCGGTCGCCAGTGCGATGTCTTCGCGCAGCAGCTCATCGGCGATGTCCTGCTCCCAGCCCGATGTCATCGGTTTGCTGAGCTGTCCGCATAGCAACTGGTAGAGCATGATGCCAAGCGCAAAGACATCGCTCTGCACGGTCGGTGTTTGACCGGCGAAGACTTCCGGCGCGATGTACAACGGCGTGCCGGTGGTCGAATCAGATGATACGTTTTGCGTGATGGTAAGGCCGAGACGGGTGATGCCAAGCGCATCGATGCGATCCGGATCAAGCAGTCGGCCGCTGCCGAAATCGGTCAGACGCAGGTGCCAATCCGCGCCTTCCGCGACGATCAACACGTTGGCGGGTTTGAGATCCTTGTGCAGCACACCGACCGCATGCGCCGCGGCGACTGCATCGGCGATCTGCAGAAAAAGTCCGAGGCGTTGATCCTGGCTCAGTGCCTGCAATCCATCCACGGCCCACTCGAGCAGACTTTCGCCACCGTATTCGCACTCGAGGAAAAACGGTGGAGTCTCGAAATTCCAATCAATGATGTCGACAAACATGCCGCGGTCTTCGATGGATTCGCGCAGTACGCGCGACAAGGTGACCTCGCGCTTGAGAGCGCGCAAGCGGTCACTGTCGGCGCCAAATTTGTAGACTCGTTGGACTTGCGTGCGCACTTGTTCGGCAAGCCACACTTCGCTGCCATGGGTGGCGCCGAGTTGGCGCAGCAAGGTGAAATTCTCGCGTCCCGGCACCGCCTGACCGGCGGCGAGATCGAGTCGGCTGGTCAAGCTGTTGCCGACAACCATGCGGGCAACCGTACCATCGAGGCGATAACCGATCCTCGGTTGGGTCACCAGACGTTCCGCGTTTGCCTCGCCGAGCGCGCGGCGCAGTTTGGTCATGGCGTTCGGCAGCACCTTGTCGACGGTAATCCGCCCAGCCCAAACTTCGCGCAGCAGCTCTTCCTTGGTGACTACCTCGCCGGCATGGCGTAGCAGATAGGTAAGGACTTCGAGCGCGCGCCGCTCGACATCGACCGGCAATCCGCCGACGCGCAGCTCAAAGCGCGCTTCATCGAACTCGGCTGTGCCGAAACGATAGGTGTAACACGGGGTAGGGGAGGCGTCGGTCGGACTATTCATGCGATCTGGGTCGAAAACTCGGTTGCAAGGGGCAGGCCCGGCCGTATCGACCGTCACAACCCATTCGTTACCGTTCCGTTTCCCCGACGTGGCTACAATAGGTGCGTCCAGCGCCTAGTATAGTGGGCATCGCAGGCAAAGTAGTTCAACTTCAATAAAAACAAATAGTTGAAAGTATTTCCAGTCGCTCAAGGTCGGCCTCGCACCGCCTCAATCGCGGCTGGCACTCGCCGTAAAGGTGAGCATTTCCACCTATCGACTAACCAGCGACGCCAGTTGGCGCGCCGTCGACTGCTATTGCCTGCGTGTCCAGCCATTAACCCCTGAGGAATCCGCTCTATGTCCAATAGAACCCCGCTCATTGTCGCCATCGTGGCCGCACTCGCCATCCCTTCTCTTGCGCTCGCACAGGATGTGCCTTGGAAGGTCGTGCTCAGCACCGATGCGCGCGTGACCGTGCCGGGCTTGCCGGCCGGCAGCCGTTCGTTCTCCGATGAACAGATCGGCCATGTCGGTGCAGGTACCATCGGTGCGCGCCTGACCGGCCCATCCAACGCCATTGGCTATTGGACGCTCAAGCAGGGAACCTGGACGCAATTCACCAAGACCGGAGTCAGCGGTGCCACATTCGGCCCAGGCCGCACGGGTTCCGAGGCGGGACACGTTTTTGCCTCGGTTCTTTCCGGTGGCACCAGCATCGGCATTGATCGCCAACGCGCCTTCATTGCCAGCGCAGGCGTGCCGAACGATTCGAATACAACGACGTGGGGTGTGTGGCGCTGGGATACCGCGAACAACGTCGAACTCGTTCGTGGTTTGGTCGAGGGCGCAAAAGGGCCGAATCTGGGTTTCCTCGGCAGTGGCTGGGTTTATCAAAACAGCTATTCCACCTTCGCGAACACGGCCTCGATGAATGCGGGCCAAGTCCTGATCAATGGGTATGTGACCTCGCCGAGCGGCCAGTCCCGTCAATATCTGGCCAAAAGCGTTCCCGGTCAGCCAGTGACGCCGTGCGCTCTGCGCAACGCGACTGACTCGAGCCTCGCTCCCGGCCTCGCGGCGGGCGACTACTTCGATACCACGTGGAGCTTCAGCAGTCTGTCGGTGACACCGCAAGGCCACGTCTACGGCGCCCTGTCGACAAATCAGGGTCGTGTCGGAATCTGGAAGCTCTGCGAAGGGGCGCCGCAGGCTTTGGTTGTCAACAACGAAACCGGGGCGCGCGGGCCGGACATTGGCATTGCCACCGCAACCTTCGTCAATTTTGGATCAGCCAACCCCGGCAACGATGATGACTTCAATTTCTTCGCGGCCTTTCGTCAATCACCTGGCGCAACCTCGCAATTGGGGTTGTTCTGGCATGACGGCACGACCAATCGCCCGTTAGCATTCAACGATGCCGGCAATGTCTATGGGCCGCATTGGAACGATGCAACCTGGTCTTCATTCAACAACTACTCGCTGAGCACGGCTGGAGAATGGAGCGCATTTCAGGGCGCGGCGCGTGCCAGCGATGGCGGCACGCCATCAGGGTTATGGCGTGTCCATAGCGGCGGATCGCCCGAGTTGGTCGCGCTGATCGGACTGGTCCAGTACGGACCGGAGCCGAATCGCACATGGGATGCCTTCTTCGGCAATTCCGTACTCGCCAACGGTGACATCATCGTGGAAGCGCGCACCCAGCCCGGTTCCGAATATGCGGTCTGGCTGCTGAAAAAGGACGGCACCAAGCAACGCATCCTGAAATTGGGCCAGGCCATTTCCGTGCCGACGGCCAACGGTGTCATACAAACTTCCGTGTTCAGCTACCAGGTCCCGAGTGGTGCGGCATCTTATAGCCGTGGGACTGACAGCTGGATTGGCGCGGATGGTTCTATCGTTCTTCGCGTTGGTTTGAATAGCTATGGCACCGCGCTGATCACTGCGCTGCCTTCGAACCCGGTAGACAAGGTTTATGCCAACGGCTTCGACGGCTGATCGATATTGAATGACGCGACTACGACAAGGCAGTCGCTTGCTTCTACCTTGTCGTAGTCATTGATCTGGCAACAAAGCTGGCGTAAGAGTCGGGTGGTTCAGCTTGATCCGCCATCATCACGACTCTGAGTTTGAGCATCGCAAAACGGCGGACAATCAATCGTCGCGTGTGGATTTGCCGAGCACCCAGCAGCGACGTATATCCACTCGTCATCTTCAAAGAACGAATCGATTTCAAGTGATAAGGTTCGGTTTCGCGAAGAAGTGCTTCGGCCGCGGGACGCGAACTCTCAAGCCTTGAGCAGCCAGCACATTTGCTTCTCAGCGGGGATCAATGGGGCAGAGTCGAATGGTGCTTACTTAATGCCGTCTTCCCGGCGATAGGCGGGATACATCTTGTTCTTGACCCCCTGAAAACTGATCCCGGCTTGACCAGCCATTCGGCTGTCGAAAGCCGCCGGGATGACGAAATAGGTTGCTTGCCGGCTTAAGTCAGCGCCATTCGACTCTGATCCTATTGGTCGTCGTTTGAGCGTCTGGAGTTGTTTGATGGGCCCCTCGTCGAAATTGTTGACGGAGGCACCTGAACAACTCGTTGACGTGCTGATCGGTCGGGATGTGGTTTCAGGACCGGTGCCGGAAAAAGCTAATTTTTCTGACCGGATCGAGTTGATGGAACTCGTTGAGCCGCTATGCCCAGTCTTGCCTGCGCGCGATGTGGATGAAGGCGACGTCTATAAATTGTAGGAGAGGTGATCAAAGGGAGCAGAGTCGAATAGTGCTGATTTAACGTCGGGATGACGAAATTTGTTGGCAAGCGTGCTAAATCAGATGCCTTCGGATTTGATCCTATTGGTTCCATTGACTTGAATCCTGCTTCTTTGGGTTCTTATTTAATAATCATCTACAGCTAGGGAAAAGTTTCTATGCATGTCGGTCGTCAGCGCCCACGCTTGGCTTCATCAGGTTCAATTCTTTTTTCCTTTATCTCACTGGCGCTCGGAATCTCCATGAGTGTCTTTGCGGCAACCCCGCTGCCTGAAACCATCGCCAAAGATATCCAGAGCGGCTATTTTCATCGCGCACTGGATCAGTTGCAGGCGATTCGAGGCGAGCATGAAAATGATGCGGGGTATCAGTTCAGGCTGGGTGAGGCCCTTTTGGGGTCGAGCCGACTGGATGACGCGCTCAAGGCGATGCAGGCGGCGGTAAAACTGGATCCGGAAAACGGGGTCTATCACCGCGGACTCGGAGACGTCTATGGCACCCAGGCAATGCGGGCAAGCGTTTTCAGTCAGTTCGGGCTAGCCAAGAATACGCTGCGCGAATATCAGGCAGCGGTGAAGCTGGCGCCCGATGACGTCGAGGCGCACGTGAATCTGGCGATGTATTACGTCATGGCGCCTTCGATCGTCGGCGGCAGTGCTGACAAGGCGCATGAACAGCAAGCAATTATCGCCAAGCTTGACCCGGTGCAATCCTTGCTCGCCAAGGCCCAGGAAGCAGTCGGTAACGAGGACGCGAAGCAGGCTGAAACGCTGTTCACGCAAGCGGCCGCACAGGACAAGTCCACCGATAGTTTGAGGGCGCTGGGATTTTTCCTTAGCCGCCAGGAGCGTTACGACGATGCGATCAAATCATTCCAAGCAGCAACCGACAAGGACGCTAAAGATTATCTGGCTTTGTACCAGATTGGCCGCCTTGCCAGTTTCGCAAAAGCACACTACGACGAGGGTATCGCGGCCCTCACCCGCTATCTCAGCGTGACCGAACTGCCCGACAATATGCCAAGTATTGCCTGGGCGCATTTTCGGCGTGGCAACTTGCATGAAAATCAAGGCAATGCCGTACAGGCGCAAGTCGAGTACCAGCAGGCAGACAAGCTCAAGGGTGAAGACGAAAAGCTGGCCAAGGAGCTGAGTCAGAGGAAACTGTGAGCAAAAAACTGGGCGCTTGTCTTCAATCTTGAGTACGAGGAGCTTCCGAGGAAGATTTCGGAGATCGCCGCATCTCTTCGTATCGAGTCTGCTGGCGCTTGGTTTCACCTGCCTTCTCGGGGTGATCGGCGCGATGGATGATGGTGTCGCCGCTGCCTTCAGGAATATTTAAAGATCGTGAAATGTACTGGCTATCGCGCGTGATTCCACACGGAGCGTCTAACCTTCGCCGCGTCTGGTCGATCAAGTCAAGCAGGCGCTAGCTGCTTTTGCCTGCCGCAAGACCGCCTGCGCTGACTCAAGCGCCGCTGCGCTCTGATGCGAAACAGGCAGCGTGACTTTCGACACTTCTTGGTGAGGTAGTGAACCAGCACACTAAAGCTGTGCCACCTCAATCCAAGGAGAACCCCCATGAAACGCAGACTGATATCCATGGTCTTGATGGCCGCCCTGGCCGGAAGCAGCGCCGTCATCGCGGCGCCAGCCACCACCATTGCTCAGCAGGGTCCCAGCAACACCAGCACGGCCGTTGCCGACCCTGCAGCCCAGATTTACGACATGGCGCGACTATTCCGTGCCGGCGACGTCTCGGGACTGGTGCATGGATTGGTCCCGCCGTCGAAATGGGAGGAAGTTCGGCTGGCCTACGAGCTGCAGCAGCTTCAGCCCATCAGCGATGTCCAGCGCGCCGAGTTTCAGGAGAAAATAGCTCGACTCACCTCGGTGGGCGCAGTCGATCATTTGATGGCCGAGATTGAGCCCAAGCTCGATGAGGCTCGTCCCCAATTGTCCGGTGCATTGCTGATGGGTTTTGCTGCGACGCAAATGGCCATCCATTCATCGGATGGCGATCTCACCAATGAACAGCGCGCCAGCCTCGCCGCCGCGTTCCCTTCAATCCAGAACTGGGCAAGGAGCACGGACTTTCTCAGTCCGAAAACCATGCGCCAGGCCCTGACCCTGTTGACCGACGCCGCACGCGCCACCGGCATCAACGATCTCGATCAGTTCCGCGCGCTGCCACTCGATGACCTGTTGTTCCGGGCCGCGCCGCTGCTGAGCGCAGCCAAAGATGCGGTGCGTCTGTACGGCGTCGACCTTGATGCCATCGTCGACTCGCTCCAATTGAACGTTATAAAAATCGAAGGTGACAAAGCCATCGTGCGCACCACGGTTAACGTATTCGACGCGCCGCTGACCTCCGACCAGGAGTTGGTTCTGATTGACGGTCGCTGGTATTTCAATGAGGCAGCCCAGCGGCCAAAAAAGGATTCATGACTCGAGGCTCGAAGAACGCGTGCCGGCCTCGATTCAGCTGTCTTGTCGATGAAGAAACCTGCAGCTGGAGTGCAGAAGCCACAAAGGTTCCGAACAAATTTTGAGTGTGCGAGAGCCGGTTGGCCAATGCCCGAACCCCGCCACCTTGCCTTACCAAACAGTGATGGAAAAATTGCCATGCATTGGCAAAGTTGAACAACGATCGAGATAAGTCATTTAAGCCATTCTGTTTATAAGTTACATAAACATGTTGTAATCAATAGTCAGACCCGCTAACTACGGCAGAGTGATTGTTCAGGCCGAACGATCATTCAGATGTATGCGCAGGGGAGTGAACTGGTGGCAGACTTCACTCCAGCGAACGGTGCAGGCTGACCGCGATTGGCCCGCGTTCCACTTGAAAGCTATAGAAGAAGGAAGTGTCCATGTTGACGATCCGTAATCTTTCGAAGACCTACGCCAACGGCGTACGCGCGCTAGACGATGTCTCGCTCGATATTCCGCACGGCATGTTCGGCTTGCTCGGCCCCAACGGTGCCGGTAAATCGACCTTGATGCGCACCATCGCGACGTTGCAGGATCCCGACACCGGCAGCATCACACTCGGCGATCCTGAATCGAATCCGCTGGATGTGCTTGGTGACAAACCCGCCGCGCGGCGCGTGCTTGGCTATCTTCCGCAGGAATTCGGCGTGTATCCGAAGGTGACAGCCGAAGCGATGCTCGATCACTTCGCGATGCTCAAGGGTGTCACTCGCCGTGGCGAGCGTCGCGATCTCGTCGATGCGCTGCTCTTGCAAGTGAACCTGCATGAGGTGCGCAAGCGCAAGCTCGGCACGTTTTCCGGCGGCATGCGCCAGCGCTTCGGCATTGCCCAGGCATTGATCGGTGATCCGCAATTGGTGATCGTCGACGAGCCGACCGCAGGTCTCGATCCGGAGGAGCGTCAGCGCTTTCACAACTTGCTGGCCGAGATCGGCGAGCGCGTTGTGGTGATTCTTTCCACCCATATCGTCGAGGACGTGACTGAGCTGTGCCCGCGCATGGCGATCATCTCCGAAGGCCAGGTACGTTTGAGCGGCGAGCCGCGCGAGACAATCCGTTCGCTGGAAGGTCGCGTGTGGCGACGAGTGATCGACAAATCCGCTTTGCCAGACTACCGATCACGCATGAACGTGCTCTCCACCCGGCTTGCTGCCGGCCAGACCGTGATTCACGTGCTCGCCGATACGCAGCCGGAAACCGGTTTCGAGGGCGTGGCGCCGGATCTTGAAGATGTCTACTTCGGTCAGTTGCGACACGCTGCTGCAACCGCAAAGGCGGCATGAGCATGTTCAGCGGAATTTTTCGCTTCGAGCTGCGCCAGCAGCTTACCAACCCGTTGTTCTGGCTGATCGCAGTCGCGATGGCTGCTCTGGCGTTCGCCGCGTCGAGTTCCGATACGGTTTCGATCGGCGGCGGCATCGGCAATATTCACCGCAACGCCCCTTATGTCGTGATCACGATGCTGGGCTACTTCTCGATTATCGGCTTGTTCCTGATTACGATTTTTGTTGCCGGCGCGGCCTTGCGCGACTTTCATTCCGGGACAGCCGAGATGATGTTTTCGACGCCAGTGTCGCGGGCACCCTACCTGGGAGGCCGCTTCGCTGCTGGGTGGCTGGTCAGCGTAATGGTACTGCTTGCGGTCGCAATCGGCTCTTGGCTGGGTGCGCTGATGCCGTGGCTGGATGCAGCGCGGCTTGGTCCAACGCCGTGGGCCGGATTCGCCTGGGCACTCGCTGTGCTGGTGCTGCCGAATCTCTTCTTTCTTGGGTCGCTGCTATTCCTGCTGGCCACCGTGACGCGCTCGATGCTCGGCACCTATATCGGCGTGATCGCTTTTTTCGTGCTGTGGACAATTGCCAGCGTGGTACTCGGCAATGGCAATATCGAGTATCAGACCGCGGGCGCCTTGTTGGATCCATTTGGGCTGGCGGCATTGGATCTGGTCACGCGCTACTGGACACCCTCCGATCGCAATACCCTGATTCCGCAACTGATCGGTGTGATGCTCGGCAACCGGGCGCTCTGGCTCGGGATTGGTGCCGCCCTGCTGGCGTTGACGTTTGTCTTGTTCAAGCCCGAGCGTGAAGGGTTGCGCTGGTTCCGTCGGCGCAAGCATGCGCTCGCGCGGCCTGTCGCAGCGGCGATATCTGTCACGCCCATCGCGTTGCCTGTGGTGAGCCTGCAAACCGGTTTCGGAAGCCGATGTAGGCAGTTTCTGGGCCTCGCGTGGTTTGACACCCGCAGCGTGCTGCGTGGTGTGCCGTTGCTGGTCATGCTGGCGTTTGGACTGATGAATCTCGGCACCAATCTCAGCTTCAGTGGAGAGATGTTCGGCACCAGCATTTGGCCAGTGACGCACCTGATGGCGCAGTCGATGAGCAACAGCTTTAACTTCCTGCTGGTAATCGTGGTCGGTTTCTACGCTGGCGAGTTGGTGTGGCGCGAGCGCGATGGCCGCATCAGTGAAGTGATCGATGCGTTTCCTACACCGGACTGGATTCCATTGCTGTCCAAGGTCACCGCGCTGGCGGCTGTGATCGTTACGTTCCTGCTGGCCGGATCGCTGCTTTGCATCGGCTACCAGTTGCTGCGCGGCTTCACCGACGTGCAGCCGCTTCTATACCTGCAATATCTTGGCCTGAACCTGCTCAGCTTCCTGATCCTCGCCATCCTCGCGGTGGTGTTGCAAGTGTGGGCGAACAATAAATTTGTTGGCTATACGCTGTTTGTTTCGTATCTCATCGGCATGATAGTGCTGTCGCAGTTCCATATGTCCGATCATTTGTACCGCTACGGTACGGCACCGGCAACGCCGTACTCGGACATGAACGGGTTCGGTACGTTCTGGATCGGCAATCTGTGGTTCCGCGCGTATTGGTATTGCTTCGGCATTGCCTTGTTGGTGCTGGCGGCGCTGTACTGGGTTCGTGGCAATGTTGGCGGCTGGCGTGCGCGCGGTCGCATCGCGCTGCAACGATTTGGTATCACCGCCCGCACGGTTCTCGCGTTTGCATTGATCGGGTTTGTGGCGATCGGCGTATTTGCGTTCCACAACACCCACGGTCTGTACCGCTACCAGACCTACGACGACGGCCAGAGTCTCGCCGCCAACTACGAGAAGGACTACCGCAAGTATCTTGGAATGGCGCAGCCGCGCATCACCGACGTGAAGGTGGATGTCGCGATTCATCCCGCCGAGCGCAGCGTCGATGTGAACGGTCACTATTTGCTGGTCAACAAACACGATCAGCCCATTGAAGAATTGCTGGTGCAACTGCCCGTACTGCCCGTGCGCGACGCGAAAGTCGATCTGGATCTCCCCGCACACTCGATCGTGCATGCCGATCCCGCGCAGGGCTTTACACTTTACAAACTGGCAACACCACTGGCGCCGGGCGCGTCCATGGATTTTGGTTTCCACATGCATGTCGCCTATGACGGCTTTGCGAATGAACCGACCGGCGAAGAATTGGTAAACAATGGCACTTTCATCAACAGTTTTTCGTTTCCGCACATCTGCTACGACGTAAATCGCCAACTGAGCGACAACAACGATCGCCGAAAATACGACCTCGGGCCGGCCCAGCGCATGCCAAAACGCGATGACGTCGCCGCACACGCCAACAATCTGACTTCCTGCGATGCCGACTGGGTTCACTTCGAGGCGACGCTCTCGACCAGCGCCGATCAGATCGCATTGGCGCCCGGCTATCTGCAAAAGGAATGGACGACAGGCGATCGGCGCTATTTCCACTACGTGCAGGACACGCCAATCCTCAATTTTTTCTCATTCCAATCGGCGCGCTACAAGGTCGCTCGCGACAAGTGGAACGACGTTGCGTTGGAGGTTTACTACGACCCACGGCATTCATACAACGTCGAGCGCATGCTCGCGGCGATGAAGTTGTCGCTGGATTACGCCACACAACACTTCGGGCCGTATCAGTTCCGTCAGTTGCGGATTCTGGAGTTTCCGGACTACTCGGCGTTCGCACAGTCATTCGCTAACACCGTGCCATTTTCAGAGGCGATCGGCTTTATCGCCGACCTTCGAAAACCTGCCGATATCGACTACGTCACCTATGTGACCGCCCATGAGATCGGCCACCAATGGTGGGCGCATCAGGCCATCGGGGCTCAGGTTCAAGGCGTGACCATGCTCGATGAATCGCTGGCCCAATATTCGGCGTTGATGGTGATGAAACATCTATACGGTGCCGAAAAGATGCGCAAGTTCC